>JBKQRF010000235.1:0-3540 GCA_052144055.1 Candidatus Limnocylindrales bacterium | reverse complement strand
GCCGACGGCAAGCACGGCGATAGGCGTGACCACAGGAGGATCGATGAAGAAGCTGATCAACACCCCTGATTCGGCAGTCGACGAGGAGCTCGCCGGAATGGTCGCCGCACACGGCGACCTCATCCGGGTGATCGAGCCCAACGTCGTGGTGCGCAAGGACGCGCCCCTCCCCGGCAAGGTCGGCGTGATCTCCGGGGGCGGTTCCGGCCACGAGCCGATGCACGGCGGCTTTGTGGGCATGGGCATGCTCGATGCCGCGTGCCCGGGCGCCGTGTTCACCTCGCCGGTCCCCGACCAGATGCTGGCGGCCACGAAGGCCGTCGACGGCGGCAAGGGCGTTCTCCACATCGTGAAGAACTACACCGGCGATATCATGAACTTCGAGCTCGCCGCCGAGATGGCGCGGGCCGAGGGGATCGACGTCGCGTCGATCGTCATCGCGGACGACGTGGCGGTCAAGGATTCGCTCTACACCGCAGGTCGCCGCGGCGTGGGCGGCACAGTGCTGGCCGAGAAGATCGTCGGCGCGGCGGCAGAGGCCGGCGCAGACCTAAAGACCATCGCGGCCCTGTGCCAGAAGGTGCAGGACAACGTCCGCTCCATGGGCATGGCGCTGACGAGCTGCACCGTGCCGGCCGCCGGCAAGCCGACCTTCGAGCTCGGCGAGGACGAGATGGAGATCGGGATCGGCATCCATGGCGAGCCGGGACGCACCCGCATGAAGCTCGCCACCGCCGACGAGATCACCGAGATGCTCGCCGTGCCGATCCTCGACGATCTGCCCTTCAAGAGCGGCGACTCCGTGCTGGCGTTCGTCAACGGCATGGGCGGCACTCCGCTCATGGAGCTGTACATCGTCTTCAACAAGCTGTCCCAGCTCCTCAAGGGTCGCGGCGTCACCATGGGCCGAAGCTTCGTCGGCAACTGGATCACCTCGCTCGAGATGGCCGGCTGCTCGATCACGCTGCTGCGGCTCGACGCTGAGCTAACCAAGTTCTGGGACGCGCCCGTCAAGACCCCGGCACTGCGCTGGGGGATCTGACGCACCCGCAGTTCGGGGCTGATCTCATCGCACGAAAGGCAAGGTGCACGGGCGGATGAGCGGGGCGACACCGATCACGTTCGACGACGTCGTCGCCTGGATCAACACGTTCGCCGCAACCGTCAGGGCCCAGAAGGAGTACCTCACAGAGCTCGACTCCGCGATCGGTGATGCCGACCACGGCATCAACATGGACCGGGGCTTCCAGGCAGTGATCGGGAAGTTGCCGGGTCTGCCCGGCCGAGACGTCGGCGCGGCGTTCAAGTCGGTAGGGATGACACTGGTCTCGACCGTCGGCGGGGCGAGTGGCCCGTTGTACGGGACGTTCTTCCTGCAGTTCGGGACGGCCACGGCGGGCCGTGACGCCATCGGGCTCGACGACCTTGTCAGGGCGCTCGACGCCGCGGTCGCCGGGATCCAGCGGCTCGGCAAGGCCGAGCTCGGCGACAAGACCATGGTCGACGCGCTGCTGCCGGCGCGCGACGCGCTGCGCGAGGCCACCGCTTCGGGCGCTTCGCTGCAGGACGCGCTCGGGCGCACGGTGGCGGCCGCCGAGCAGGGCATGCTCGCCACCATTCCGCTCGTCGCCCGTAGGGGTCGTGCGAGCTACCTAGGAGAGCGCAGCGCCGGGCACCAGGACCCGGGGGCGACGTCCTCCTACCTTCTCTTGAAGGCTGCCGCCGACGCGTGGTCCGGGGCGGCGGTCGGAGACTCGGCCACATAGCCGGTACCTGGGCCGGCAGGCAATCGCAGTAGCTGGGAGACACCATGGCGAGATATGTCGGCGCCCTCGATCAGGGCACGACCAGCACCCGCTTCATGATCTTCGACCACGCCGGGGCCGTGGTCGCGGTGGATCAGAAGGAACACGAGCAGATCTATCCCAAGCCGGGCTGGGTGGAGCACGACGCGAACGAGATCTGGACGCGCAGCGTCGAGGTCATCCGCGGCTGCCTCGCCAAGGCCGGCGTCACCGCCACGGACCTCGCGGCGGTGGGCGTGACCAACCAGCGCGAGACGACGGTCGTGTGGGACCGCCGCACCGGCAAGCCCATCCACAACGCGATTGTCTGGCAGGACACCCGGACCGCCGACATCTGCAACGAACTGGCCAAGGACGGCGGCCAGGATCGCCTTCGCCCGAAGGTCGGCCTGCCCCTGGCCACCTACTTCTCCGGCCCCAAGGTCAAGTGGATGCTCGAGAACGTCGAGGGTGCCCGGGCCAAGGCCGAGGCCGGCGACCTGCTCTTCGGCAACATCGACACCTGGTGCATCTGGAACCTCACCGGCGGTGTCAAGGGCGGCGTCCACGTGACGGACGTCTCGAACGCCAGCCGCACCATGCTGATGAACCTCGCGACCCTCGACTGGGATCCCGAGATCCTGCAGCTCATGGGCATCCCGCGCGCCATGCTGCCGGCCATCAAGGCCTCCAGCGCGGTGTACGGGACGGCCGTCGGCGATCTCGCCGGCGTGCCGGTGGCGGGCGACCTGGGCGACCAGCAGGCGGCCCTCTTCGGCCAGACGTGCTTCAGCGCCGGCGAGGCGAAGAACACCTATGGCACCGGCTGCTTCATGCTCCTCAACACGGGCACCAAGCCCGTGCCCTCCAAGAGCGGCCTCCTCACGACCCTGGGCTACAAGATCGGCAACGAGCCGGCCGTGTATGCCCTCGAGGGCTCGATCGCGATCACCGGGGCGCTCGTGCAGTGGCTGCGCGACAACCTGACGATGATCAAGACCTCGCCCGAGATCGAGGATCTGGCGAAGACGGTCGACGACAACGGCGGCGTGTACTTCGTGCCGGCGTTCTCGGGCCTGTTCGCCCCCTACTGGAAGAACGACGCGCGTGGCGTCATCGCCGGCCTCACGCGCTACGTCAACAAGGGCCACATCGCCCGGGCCGTGCTCGAGGCGACCGCTTGGCAGACCCGCGAAGTGCTCGACGCGATGAACGCCGACTCCGGCGTCGCGCTGACCGCCCTCAAGGTCGACGGCGGCATGGTCTTCAACGAGCTCCTGATGCAGTTCCAGTCGGACGTCCTGAACGTGCCGGTCATCCGCCCCAAGGTGGCGGAGACGACGGCCCTGGGCGCCGCATATGCGGCCGGCCTCGCGGTCGGCTTCTGGGCGGCGGTCGAGGACCTGCGCGTGAACTGGCAGAAGGACAAGGAGTGGACGCCCAAGATGGACGCCGCCACTCGCGACAAGGACTATAAGCTCTGGAAGAAGGCCGTCACGCGGACCTTCGAGTGGGTCGACTAGTCCACTAGGCAGCGACTGAAAGATCCGGGCCCCGAAGGGCTGGGTCGGAGACCGTCATGACCGCCATCGCTCGTTCGCCCGCCCCGCACGTCGTCATCGTCGGCGGGGGAGGCACGGGTGGCGCTCTGGCCCTCGACCTGGTCCTCCGGGGCATCCGGGTCACCCTCGTCGAACGCGGCGAGATCACGTCCGGCACCACCGGACGTCACCACGGACTGCTCCACAGCGGCGCC
>JBKQRF010000234.1:0-5617 GCA_052144055.1 Candidatus Limnocylindrales bacterium | reverse complement strand
TTGACACCCCCGCCGTCACGACGCTATCGTCGGGGTGACGGCGTGCGTCTCGCGCACTGCGGGTCGGTGTGCGCCGTGGTGGAACACGCATCGGAGCTCCAAAGTCCCCGTGGAACCTGGACCCAGTCGCCGCGGCGCTCCGGGCGCCGTGGCCATCGCGCCGGTCCGGTCCCCCCTGGGAACCCCGCGCGACCGCTAGGCACCGTCGCGCGCCACCCCGGGGCATCGGACCCGCGCCCCGCAGAGGTGGCAGATGCAGCTCTACCTGAGCCAGGTGATCGGCCGGCCCGTGCGCGATCGGCAGGGCGAGCCGATCGGCAAGGTCGCAGACCTGATCGTGGCCATTGGTGACCGCTACCCACCGGTCACCGGGCTCGTCGTCTCGACCGACCGACGCAAGATCTTCGTCCCTTGGACCGACGTGGCCTCGTTCGATGCCACCGGTGCGCGCCTGTCCACGGCGACGATCGACATCGCCAAGTTCAAGCAGCGTCCCAACGAGCTGCTCCTCTACATGGACCTGCAGGACAAGCAGATCGTGGACATCGACGGCCGGCGCGTCGTTCGCGTGAACGACCTGCGCCTCGACGAGATCGAGGGCAAGCTCCACCTCGTAGCCGTCGACGTGGGCGCAACCGGCCTGCTCAGACGCCTCGGCATCGAGGGGCCGTGGCGGACCCTTGCCCGCAACCTTCATCGGGGCGTCCCCGAGCGTTACATCGACTGGGAAGACGTCGACCCGGTCGAGACGTCGATCGCGTCGATCCGGCTGCGCGTCCCCCACCAGGGCCTCCGGGAGCTGCACCCGGCCGACCTGGCGACGATCATCGACCAGCTGACGCCGCGCGATCGCGCCGGCGTGCTCGCCTCCCTCGACGACGAGGCGGTGGCCGACGCGATGGAAGAGATGGAACCGGAGACCCAGGTCGACGTCCTAGAAGACCTCGAGCCCGCCCGTGCCGCCGACATCCTCGAGGAGATGAGTCCCGACGACGCCGCCGACCTGATCGCGGACCTCTCAGACGAATCGCGGGCCGAGATCCTGCCCCTCATGGAGCGCGATGAGGTCGAGGAGGTCCAGGAACTGCTGGGCTACCCAGAGGACACGGCCGGCGGCATCATGACCACGGCCTACGTGGCGATCTCCGAGGACCTCACGGCGGCCCAGGCGATCGAGAAGCTTCGCGAGCTCGAGCCCGACGCGGAGACCATCTACTACGTATACGTCGTTGACGGGCAGGAGCACCTCGTCGGCGTGCTCTCGCTGCGCGACCTGATCGTCGCCCGGCCGGACATGCCGGTCCGCGCGTTCATGCACCCCGAGCCTGTCGCGCTGCCCGCCCTCACCCCCCAGGAGGAAGTTGCGCAGGTCGTGGCCCGCTACAACCTGCTCGCGGTTCCGGTGGTGGATGACCAGGGCGCACTGCTCGGAATCGTCACGGTGGACGACGCGATCGACACCGTCCTGCCCACCGCATGGAAGCGCCGGCTCCCGCGCCTGTACAGCCGCTCGGGGGTTTGATGGTGCCGCGGCGGCTGACTGCACGGACTGCGCCCCGCGGCATCGAGGCCTAAGCCGTGCCATCGTCGCCGCCCACGCCGGGCGCCAGGCGCGTCCGCTGGCCGGCGGTGATTTCGCCGCGGACCGCGAGCCGGATCCGGGTCATCGCCGTCCTCGGTGTGCTCGGGCCGGGCCTCGTCAGTGGCTTCGCCGACAACGATGCTGGTGGCATCACCACCTACTCGCTGGCCGGCGCCCAGTTCGGCTACGACCTGCTGTGGGTCCTGCTCGCCAGCCAGATCGTGCTGTTCTTCACACAGGAAGTGGGGATGCGTCTGGGGCTGGCCACGGGCCAGGGTCTGACCGGGCTCGCCCGCGACCGCTTTGGCGTGCGTTGGGCGGCCTTCCTGACGCTGACGATGCTCGTAGCCAACCTCGGCTCGACGGTCGCCGAGTTCGCGGGATGCAGCGCGGCGCTCGGACTGTTCGGCGTGCCGACCGCCGTGAGCGCGGTGCTGGCGGGCGGGGTCGTGATTTTGCTGCTGACGCGCGGCAGCTTCAGTCGCGTGCAGTACTTGTTCGTCGCCGTCGGGATCGGGGTGTCGCTGGCCTACCTAGCTTCCGCTCTCATCGCTCGGCCGGATTGGGGACGCGCGGCCATTTCAATCGTGGTCCCGCACGGCTCCTTTTCCGCCGCGTACTGGGTGGCAGTCGTGGGCACGGTGGGAACCACGATCACACCGTGGGGCCAGTCGTTCATCCAGTCGTATGTGGCCGACAAGCGACTCGGCCCGGAGGACCTTGTCCCAGAGCGGTTCGACGTGGGGCTGGGCGCGCTGCTGACCAACCTGATAGCCGGCTTCATCGTGGTCGCGTGCGCGGCGACGCTCTGGACGGCCGGGGACCGCTCGATCCCCGACGCCGCGGCGGCCGCACGCGCACTCGAACCGCTCGCCGGACCGGCCACGATGACACTCTTCGCGGCCGGCCTCCTAGCGGCGTCCTTCCTCGGGCTGGGGGCAGTCCCGCTCACGAGCGCCTACTCGGCGTGCGAGGCGTTCGGTTGGGAGAACGGCGTGGACCGGCGGCTGCGCGAGGCGCCTGCGTTCTACGGCCTGCTGGCGTTCTTCGTGGTGTTCGCGGCGCTCTTCGTGCTGATCCCCGGGCTGCCGCTCATCCAGGTCATGTTCTTAGCCCAGGTGCTCAACGCGCTGCTGCTCCCGTTTGTGCTGGTCTTCGTGATGCTGCTCGCGGCCGACCGCCGGCTGATGGGCGCTCTCACGAGCGGGCGCCTACTCTTGACGATCGGCTGGCTCGCGACAGCGCTTCTGATCATGCTCTCGCTCGTTCTGGTGTGGACTTCGGTGGTCGCCTGACGGGCATGCCCGCGTTGCTGCGTTCCCCGCGCCGCCTCCGCTTCGCAGCTGTGCTCGCCGTGCTCGGACCGGGGCTGGTGAGCGGCTTCGCCGACAACGACGCGGGCGGCATCACGACGTACTCGCTGGCCGGCGTCCAGTTCGGTTACGACCTGCTCTGGGTCATCCTGGCCAGCCAGGTCGTGCTGTTCTTTACACAGGAAGTCGGCGCACGGCTGGCGCTCGCAACAGGCCAGGGCATGACGGGGCTGATCCGCGAGCGCTTCGGCGTGCGATGGGCGACCTTTGCCGCCGGCACGATGCTGGTCGCCAACCTCGGCACCACGATCGCCGAGTTCGCCGGCATCGGCGCCGCGCTCGACCTGTTCGGCATCCCGGTACCCGTGTCCGCAGCGCTGGCGGCGGTCGCGGTCGTCCTCCTCATCTCGGCGGGCAGCTTCGGCCGCGTGCAGTACGCGTTTGTGCTTGTCGGCATCGGCGTGTCGCTTGCGTACATGGCATCGGCGATCCTCTCGCACCCGGATTGGGGTCGCGCGGCGGCGTCGCTCGTGATCCCGCACGGCGCGCTGTCGAACGCGTACTGGCTGGCCGTGGTCGGCACGGTCGGGACCACGATCACGCCGTGGGGACAGGCCTTCATCCAGGCCTACGCGGTCGACAAGCGGCTTGGCCCAGAGGATCTGACGGGAGAGCGGCTCGACGTTGGTCTCGGGACGCTCATCACGAACTTGGTCGCGGCGTTCATCGTCGTGGCCTGCGCCGCCACGATCTGGGCCACCGGACGCGGCGCCGGCATCAACCTGAACTCGTTCACCGCGGCGGAGGCGGCGCGGGCCCTCCTTCCTGTCGCCGGCAAGACCGCGGAGGTCCTGTTCGCGGTCGGTCTGCTTGCCGCCTCGCTGCTGGGGCTCGGCGTCGTGCCGCTCTCGTCCGCATACACGGCGTGCGAGGCGTTCGGCTGGGAGGCTGGCGTCGACTGGCGCTGGCGGGAGGCGCGAGCCTTCTATGCGTTCCTCGCTCTCTTCGTGGCGTTTCCCGCGCTGTTCGTGTTGGTTCTCTCGCCAGGCGAGCTTGTCCCGGTCATGTTCCTTTCGCAGGTCTTGAACGGGCTCCTGCTCCCGTTCATTCTGGTGTTCGTGATGCTGCTCGCCAACGACAAGAGGATCATGGGCAGCCTACGGAGCGGGCGCTTTCTCTTGGCAGTCGGATGGATCAGCACGCTCCTCCTGGCCGGCATGTCGCTGCTGTTGGTCTTCTCCTTCGTCGTGCCGCTGAGCTAGTCGGCAGGGCAGAGATAGCGCCTGGATGTGCTCGGCAACGCTACCGAGAAGGTGACCTCGCGATTCAGCGTTGCTATCCTGTTACCCACCGGGGCGCCACGGGCGCTCCACATCGGAGGCACTGCTAATTAGCGGCAACACCGGCGCGATCGACCGCTGACTCCACGCTCCCCGAGCGCGTGCTCCGGGCTCATCTTGTTCCGGCCCAGCCCTCGAGGGCCGCAACCCCTCTCGACCACCGAGCCCCTGCCGCCTCCTGTACGCGACCGGCAACCCCCACCGCCCACCACCACTGCACGTCGGGCATGGCCGTCCGTGGCCCGCTGCAGGCGCTGACCTTCGACCCGGTCGGCATCTGCCAGGCGAAGGGTGGCAGCTAGTGGCAGCCGCTGGCAGGCACGGCGCGGATGAGCTGCTCGTCCTCGCCCTCGCCCGAGGCCTCACCGTCGAGCAGGCCGCCGCGGAGGCCGGAGTTAGCCCACGCACTGCCCACCGTCGGCTGGCCGAGCCGGCGTTCCGGCCACGCATCGCGGAGGCGCAGGGCAAGGCTGTGGCGCAAGCCATCGGCGTGCTGGCGGACGGGACCGTCGAGGCGGCCCGCGTGCTCCGAGAACTCATGGAACAAGCGCAGCCCGCGGTCCGTCTGAACGCGGCCCGAACGCTGCTGCAGCTATACCCGCGGCTTCGAGGCGAGCACGACCTCGAGGAGCAGGTCGCCGCGCTGGCGCGTGACGTGGCCGAGCTGCAGCGCGAGTTGCACGAGGAGAGCTGAGCTATGCCGCGGCTCAAGGCCCAGATCGCCAAGGTCGCGGCGGACGTCGCTGCGATCAAGAAATCCAGAGCGGCCGCCAGGGATCGGCTGGCCCGCCCGAGGCCGCCGCGCCCGGAGAGTACGCAGGAGTTCGCTGAGCGCTTCCGCCACTTTCCGCTCGCCACGCCGTGGTTCCACCAGCGCTGGTACGCGGCAATGGACGATGAGTCGCTGAAGCGCGTGTTCGTCATGGGTCCCCGGTTACATGCCAAGACAAGTTGCGTACTTACGTATGCGTTACACAGGCTGGTAAGAGATCACCAGTTACGCATCGGCATCATCAGCCAGACCGATGCGATGGCCAAACACTTTCTGGCTGAGATCAAATACGAGCTGCAGGCCAACGACGCGCTGATCGAGATGTACGCCACCTACAAGGACGGCGTGCCCGTGCCGTTTCAGGGCGACAGGTGGACGGCCCATCAGATCACGCTCAGCGACGCCCACGACGGGCCACGTGGCATCTCGGGCAAAGACGTGTCGGTCTTCAGCGTTGGTCGAGGTGGCCAGATCACGGGCTATCACTGCGACCTGCTGATCGTGGACGACTTGGAGACCAAGGAGGCGACCGACAGCGATCTTGTACGGCAGGGCACGCGCGAGTGGTGGTCGAGAGAGGTCGAGCCCGTGCTCGTGCCGGGCGGCAAGT
>JBKQRF010000233.1:0-2623 GCA_052144055.1 Candidatus Limnocylindrales bacterium | reverse complement strand
TGTGCCCCGGCACGTGCAAGACCCGGAAGCCCCCGATCGTGTCGCCGTCCTGGAGCAGCACATCGGGCGTGACCGGCTGCAACCGGAACAGCCTGGAGAGGAGCCTCATTGCGCGTCCGCCCTTCTGGGGCCGCTGTTTTCCCGACAGCACCGGAGCGTCTAGCGCGTGGATCGCCACGTGGACGCCCGTCAGCCGCTTAAGCTCGGCCGCGCTTCCAGCGTGGTCGATGTCGCAGTGAGTGAGGACGATCGAGCGAAGCTCGCGTGGCTGTCGGCCTAGGCGCTCGATGGACGCAAGGACGCGCTTGGCGCTCCCTGGCATGCCGCTATCGACGAGCATGAGGCCGTCCGGGATCGTCACCAGGTAGGCGTTGGCGACCCTGAACCTGGTGGTGTGCAGGCCGAAGAGCGCGCCCACGGCGGCGCGACGGGCGGCCTCCAACTGGTCTGGCGGCGTGGTGGCGGCTCGCCCGGCGGCTTCTTCATCGACGGCCGACCGGAACCCCAGGGCGGTCGCGGCAGGTGCAGCCACGAGTTCGAGCCACAGCAAGAGCGCGGGGCCGCGCCGCAGGCGGGCCGGAGCGCCAGCCACGAGCATGGCGGCGTCGCGGACGGCCAGCCCGATGCAGACCCCTCGGTAAGGATGGCGCCCGGCTGGCCGAGCCGCCGGATCGCCAGCTGCGTCAGCGGGAAGCCGGCGCCGCTTGGTCCGAGCACGAGCCTCCCGAGTTGCGGAGCCATCCCGAACCCCCCCACTGCCTGATCGGACGCGAGCCCATCGGCGCAAACCCGGCACGAGGTTGCTCATGGTGGAGGCTGTGCTTTCGCTTAGTCGCCCAACGCCAGCGTCGCAGGCGCCTCCACTTGGGGGCCCATCAGTTCCGCGTCTGTCGCCAGGTCGCGGTCGGCTAGCACCCGCCAGCGGCGCGCGAAGAGGTAGGCCAGCGCGTACAACGCGCCGACGAGGAGGAGCAGCGCCTGATAGCCCGTGATGAGCGAGGCGTACTCGAGCACGCCGCCGACCATCGCCCCGAGGAGGTTCGAGGCAAACGCCATGTCGGCCGTGCGGGTGTCACGGAACGAGTAGGTGAAGACGAGGTTGGCACAGAACACGGGAGCGAACGCCAGGGCGGAGGCGAGCACGTAGCGCAGCCAGGGTGGGTCGAGCAGCAGGCTCGCCGGCGGCAGCACGTAGTTGAGCAAGAGCGCGCCGAAGAGGGCGAGGTACAGCCAGCGGGCGCTCGTGACGCGCACGCGTGAGGCGACCAGGATCGCCGCCAGCACGCTCAGCAGGATGGCAAAGAAGACCAGCGAGTTGACGATCCAGGTCGTCCCGAAGAGCAGGCTGTAGGTCACCAGGCTGCGCGTCTCCAAGAGCAGGAAGGCGACGCCCAGGGCGAAGAAGTGGGGGCTGAAGCGCCGTAGCGAGGTGCCGCTGAGGCGCGCGCTGCCCCACACCAGAGCGAGCGCCCAGGCCAGGATCAGTCCCAGCGCCAGCAGGTAGTAGTCGGCGATGGAGGGAGTGAGGAGGTACAGGAAGGGCCAGTCGTCGGTGGCTGGGCCGGGCGCCTGTTGCAGGAAGCTGGCGCTGGCGATGTCAGCGGCCGGCACGCTCGGCAGGCGTGCCGCAGTGGCCAAGCCGGGCCCTGCCGCCAGCGACGCAGCCTCCTTGTTGAGCTGCGGGTAGGGGTGCACGAGGATGGGACCCGGGAAGACGTCATGGAGCATGCCGGCTAGGCGCTGCACGAGCCAGCCCTCGCGATAGAAGTTGTAGAGGGTGAACACACCATCGGGTGCCAGGTGCTGCTCGACGCTCGCAAACGCCTCGCTGGTGAAGAGGAACGACTCGAGCCGGATGTTCGAGGTGTTGCTGACGAGGGTGAGCGAGTCGGGCAGGGCGAAGATGATGAGGTCGTACTTGGCGTTGCTGGTGCGCAGGAAGGCGCGCCCATCCTCGGTGTAGGTGGTGACGCGCGGGTCCTGGTAGGGACGGCCGGGGTTGGTGGCATAGCCGAGCTGCAGGATGGCCGGGTCGATCTCCACCGCATCGACGTGCTGCGCACCGTGCTCGAGGGCGTACTGCACGTCCGTCCCACCGCCCGCCCCGACGACCAGCACACGCTTGAACGTGCGCTCCGGCAGCCACTCGTAGACCTGCTCGTAATAGAGCCCGGCGTGGGGTGCTGTCGAGAGCGCGATCGACTGGTGCGGAATGCCGTTGACGTTGATGCTCTCCCAGGTCGGTGAGCGGATGACGCTGATGCGGTAGTAGGGCGACCAGATGTCGCCGTGCAGCTGCGCGATCGAGAGCCCGACAACGGCCACCATGGCAACCACGCTGAGGCCGGCCATGGCCACCGGCAGAGCGCGGCGCGGGAGGCCCTTCCCCAGCCCGAGGAGCGCGAGCCCGACGGCCAGCACAGCGAACCAGACCGGCGGTGGCGTTTGGAGCGCCGAGAGGATGGTGAAGGCGGCGATCCCGGCCAGCGAGCCCAGGATGTCGAAGGTGTAGGCACGCAGGGGCGGCATCGAGACGAGCAGGCCACCGAGCGGCGTCGCCAGGGACGCCATGACGACCGTCACCAGAGCTACCACGAGCGGCAGGACGACGATGGCATCGCTC
>JBKQRF010000232.1:0-6413 GCA_052144055.1 Candidatus Limnocylindrales bacterium | reverse complement strand
GCGCGAGTCGCGAGTCTCGCCCGCTTCATCGACTTCTACAATCGACGTCGACCGCACTGGTCACTCGCCGGGCAGCCGCCGATCAGCCGCGTGCCCGTCAACAACCTGACGGGGAAGAACAGCTAGCTGCCGCCGGGATTGACCCCTTCGAGCTTGTGGTCGTGAACCTGTATCCGTTCGTGGCGGCCGCGGCGCAACCCGGAATCTCGGTCGATGCGCTGCTCGAGGAGATCGACATCGGCGGGCTCACGCTGGTGCGCGCAGCCGCGAAGAGCCACACGTCTGTCGGCGTGGTCACCGACCCGGCGGCTTACCCGGCGGTGCTCGAGGAGCTGCGAGCGCATGGGAGACTGGGCGAGTCGATGCGCCGGCGTCTGGCCGTTGCCGGTTTCGCGCAGACGGCCACGTACGATGCGCGGATCTCCGACGAGCTGGCTCGTCGGTTCGAGCGGACGGACAACACGCCGGCGATAAGGCTCGCGGCCGCGCCACCCATCCCCGGCGAGCCCGCGGCGGAGGCACTCGCTGCTGGCGACCCTGCGGCCGAAGCATTCCCGCCTCGCGTGCATCTAGCGCTCGAGCGCGAGCGGGCACTGCGCTACGGCGAGAACCCGCACCAGGCCGCAGCCGTGTACCGCGTGCCCGGGATGCCGGCAGCCGCCGGACCCTTCGCACGTGGTATCGACCTGCGGCAGGGCAAGGCGCTGAGCTACAACAACCTGCTGGATGCATCTGCCGCGGCCGCGCTTGCCCGTGATCTCCGCGGGCCGGCGTGCGTGATCGTCAAGCACACCAATCCCTGCGGCACGGCCGAGGCGGGCGACATGGCCACAGCTTGGGATCGCGCACTTGATGGCGACCCGGTCGGCGCCTTCGGCGGCGTCGTGGGGCTGACTCAAGCCATCGACGCACCCCTGGCGGAGCGGGTCACGTCGCTGTTTCTCGAGGTTGTCGTGGCGCCTGGGGTTGAGCTGTCCGCTGTGCCGATCCTGGCCCGGCGGCCGAACCTGCGGGTTGTTGTCGACGCGTGCCTTGGAGAGCCACGGGGCGCTCCGATCGTCGAATATCGGAGCGCTGGCGGCGCCGTACTGGCCACCCGGTCGGACGTGCTCCCGGACGACCCGATTGCCTGGCGATCCGCGACGACGCGCGCGCCCGACGAGCGTGAGCGGCGCGATCTTGATCTGGCGTGGCGTATCGTGCGGCACGTCACATCGAACGCGGTTGTCCTCGTGCGGGACGGGATGCTGGTCGGAGCGGGGGCCGGACAGCCCAGCCGTGTGGACAGCGCGCGACTCGCCGTCGCGAAGGCCGGACCGCAGCGCTGCCTTGGCGCGGTCTGCGCGTCGGACGCATTCTTCCCGTTTCCCGATGGGCTTCTCGTTTGCGCCCGTGCCGGAGTGACGGCGTTCGTCCAGCCCGGCGGGTCGGTGCGCGACGCCGAGGTGATCGCCGCGGCGGACGCAGCCGGAGTGTCGATGCTGATTACCGGCGTCCGCCATTTCCGTCACTGACGGGGTCACCGTCCGACCACACACCGTTGATGAAACCCGGTGCGCGCGCGGTAGACTTCAGCCGGAGGGACATGCCCGTGCGGGCATGGCAACTCCCTGGGGGAGGCCATGGACGAGAGCCCGAGGAACGAGATCGAAGGTAACGAGCAGGCGAAGGCCAGCCCTCAGCCGGGAGAAGGTGTCGAGCCGACGGCAGAGGGTGCGGCGTCGTCGACGCAAGGACGACCGGCCTCCGGTTCGGGGTGGGACGCCTCTGGCTGGAAGGTCCGGGACGAGAACGCCCGCGACTGGGTCGGGCAGCTGCAAGGGATGATCGACAGCGTCGCCGAGCACGCGGGGCCGGTGTTGCGTGAGGTGGCTGCAAAGGCGGCGGAGCTGGCGGCCGTCGCGGCGGAGAACGCGGGCCCTGCATTGCAGCGCGCGGCCGACGTGACGACGGAGGTCGGGCACAAGGTCGCCACCCGGAGCAAGGAGTACGCCGCGGAGCTGCGCCACCAGCAGGCCGAGGAGGGCGCGGCAGAGCCTCACGAGGGCGAGCAGCCCGGCGTCTGAGGGCGTCGCCGTGCATCTGAGGAGCCGGCGATCCGGGTCCCGCCTCACCACCGAATTCCCGCACGAGCAGTGAGGGCCCGCGGCAAGCGCCGCGGGCCCTCCTCTTGCCGTAGGCGCCCGGCCGAGCCCCGTGCTCCTGTTACCATCGCCGCCACATGGCCGGCTCTCGCCGCTTTTCCCTGACCACCGCGATCGCGTACGCCAACAGCCGCCCGGGCCTGCACACGCTCTACGAGGTCGTCGGAGCAGACGCCATTGCCCGGTCCCACCGCATGCGCGGTGACGACACGTACTTTCTCACTGGGACTGACGAGTACTCCGTGAACATCGCGACGACGGCGGCGAAGCTCGGGATGACGCCGAGAGCGTTCGTCGACGACATGGTCGGGCTGTTCGTGGCTGCGGAGCTCGGCCTGGGCATCGCGCCCGACCGGTTCATCCGGACCACGGACCCGGACCACCTGCGTGCTGTGCACGAGATGATCCTGCGTGCTTACGACCGGGGTGACCTGTACCAGGGCACGTACGAGGGCTGGTACTGCCCGAACGAGGGGTTCCGGGCGCCGAGTGACCTCGTCGAGGATGCCGCCGGAGTGCATTGCCCCAACCACCCTGGGGTTGAACTGCAGTGGCTGACCGAGCGCAACTGGTTCTTCCGCCTGTCGGCGTACCAGGAGCGGCTCGAGCGCTACTACGCCGAGCACCCGGATTGGGTCCAGCCGGAGTACCGAAGGAATGAGATGCTGGGCTTTATCCGCCAGGGGCTCGAGGATTTCTCGGTCAGCCGCGAGAAGGCGACGTGGGGCATTCCGTTCCCGATCATGCCCGATGGATCGTCCTCGCAGCTCCCAGACGGGTCGTGGAACCCGGAGGCTGGAACGGTCTACGTTTGGTTCGACGCCCTGACGAACTATGTGACCGGCGTGGGCTTTCCCGACGACCCCGACCGATTCGAGCGCTGGTGGCCTGCCGACCTGCACATCATCGGCAAGGACATCAACCGACTCCACACGATCATGTGGCCGGCGATGTTGATGAGTGCAGGCCTGCCGCTGCCGCGCGAGGTCTGGGTGCACGGCTGGCTCCTGGTGCAGGGCGAGCGCATGAGCAAGAGTCGCGGCAACTTCCTGGACCCTCTGGCGGTCGTTGCAGCGCTCGGCACCGACGGTGCGCGTTACGTGCTGCTCCGCGAGGTGGAATTCGACCGAGACAGCGACGTGTCCTGGGATTCATTCGTGCGCCGCTATAACGCGGACCTAGCGAACGACTTCGGTAACCTCGTGAACCGGACTCTCTCGATGACGGCGCGCTACCTCGGCGGAGAGCGGCCCCAGCCGCGACCCGCGGATCTGGCGCCGCTCGCGGCAGCTTGGGCCGAGGCACGGGCCGCGCACGAGGCAAAGTTCGGTGCCTGTCTCCTGCACGACGCGCTGGCCACTCTCTGGGACTTCGTAGGGGCGGCAAATCGTTTCGTCGACGTCGAGCAGCCCTGGGTGCTGGCCAGAGCCGCGAAGGCCGGTGACGAGGACGCTGCCGAGCGGCTGCGGGCCGTGCTCGGCGACTTGCTGGAAGCCTGCCGTCTCCTCGGGTTCGCGGCAGCGCCGTTCGTCCCAAACACGGCTCCGCGGGTCGCTGAACAGCTCGGCATCGACTACCCGTATGCCGACGACGGCTACGGGGGACCGCCGCTCGACACGCTGCTAGGGTGGGGAAGTGGACCGACGGGCGGGCGAATCGGCACGCCGGCTCCGCTCTTCCCGCGCCTCGAGAGCGAGGCGGCGTTGGCGGCAAACGCCTAGCCCGGGCCGAGCGAGGAGCCAGATCTCGTGCGCCTCGTCGATTCGCACAGCCACCTCCAGGCCGACGCGTTCGATAGCGATCGTCCCGCCGTGCTTGCGGCCGCGGCTCGTGCCGGCATCGAGCGGCTGCTCGTACCGGGCTGGGATCTGGAGTCGTCCAAGGTCGCCGTGGAGCTCGCGGTCGCATCGGTCGCGGGGGAGATATCCCTGGCGGTCGATGCCGCTGCCGGCATCCATCCGCACGCGGCTGCCGGGGCGGACGCAGTGACGTGGGAGGAGATCTGTGCCCTTGTCTCCCACCCGTCCGTGCTCGCGATCGGGGAGACGGGACTCGACTACGACCGCGAGTTCTCGCCGAGGGACGCGCAACTCGCCAACCTGCGCCGACACCTTCAGCTCGGCCGAGAGACTGGTAAGCCAGTGATCCTGCACTGTCGCTCGGCCACGGGACGGCGGGACGCGCAGGACGACCTGATCGCCGAGCTCCACCGCGCCGGCGCCGGTGACCCGACGTGGGTTGCCCGCCTAGGTGGCCGCCCGCCCGCGATCTTGCACTCGTTCTCGGGACCGCCAGACTACGCTGTGGCCGCGCTGGGGCTCGGGTTGGCGGTGAGCTTCTCCGGCCTCGTGTTCCGGCGGGGCGAGGAAGCGTCCGCCGAAGTCGCGCGGCTCGTGCCGGCATCCGTGCTGCTGGTCGAGACCGACGCGCCGTATCTTGCGCCGCCCGGAGCCCCGCGCCGACGCAACGAACCGGCCTGGGTGCAGGTAACGGCGCGCTGGGTGGCCGAGCAGCGCGGCGACGATGCGGACACACTGGGAGCAGCGCTGGTCGCCGCGTACGACGCGGCCTTCAGGGGACAGGTGGAGAGGTGAGCACATGAACGACCGAAGGCGGCCCGCGAACGCGCCCGGTCGCGCCCCGCGGCCCGGCGGCCGAGGCTCGGCAACCAGGCAGTCGGCGGGAGGCGGTCCGGGGAAGCGGCCGGACGGCCCTTACGGTCGCTCGTGGGCGTTTTGGCGTCAGCTGGCCGAGATCCTTCTCCTAGCCATCCTCGCCCTGGCGGGCCTGGCCGACGTGGCCCTGACCTACCACAACCTTGTCCCCGTCGTCGTCTTTGGTGTGCTCATCGTGGCGCTGGTCGCGAGCGTCGGGGTCATGCGCGCGATGCGCTGAGCGCCGGCTCCCGCGCGGGCTCGCAGGGGAGCTCCGCCGCGATCTCCCGCGCGAGCTCGGCCTCGACCTCGAATGTCGGGCGGATGCCCGCAGCTGCCAGCTCCGCGAGGGCTTCCTCCAAACCCTCGTCGAAATCTGGCGCGCTGGCGTCCGGCACGAGCTCGATCGAATCGGGCTTAATCACCGCCGAACGGTGCACCGCCGCGGCAACCGCCACGCGGACCAAAGTCGCGGCGATGACACCGGCGACAGGCAGGCCCATCCGGACTGCATCGTGGCCCAACGGTTCGGGTGTCGGGCGATGAAGCGTCAGGGTCGGCATGACGTTCTCCTCGGCCCGGTCATCGTGTGCCCCTTGGCCGCCGCGCGCATGGGCGAGCCGATGGCGCCTACGTCGCCGGTAACGGTTGGAGTCGCGCCCGTGCTACGTCTGTGCCATTCCCCGCCCGAAGCACGCATCTCGATCCTCTGCCGTCCCGCCATGTGGCGGCCACGATCTCGGCGCCGGGCGCGGCGGGAGCCAGGTACTCGAGGTGGTACCGGCGCGGGGTGGTCTCGATCAGGTCGGCATCCCCCGCCAGGAGCACGGCCTCGTCGAGCCAGTCGACATAGACCGCGTTGTTCGCGTGGCCCATCGGGTCGAGATCGCGCGGCGCGACCCTCGTCCGCATGCTCGCTGCATCGCTCGGCGGGTCCGCCGCCTCTACATGTGCTGGGTCAAGGCGACCCGATCCGCCGAAACAAGCCAGGAGCTCGGCCGGGATTCGGGCCGGCGCCCCATGCTCGTTCGTCATCACCCAGTCCGCGAGCCCATGTGCCACACGGCTCCCATCGGCCGCGACGAAGTCGCTCAGGCGCCGGGCCCAGATGCGGTGCATCGCCTCGACCTCCGTCGATACGGTGAGCTGCGCCCCGGGTCCCACTGGGCCTAGGAGGTCCACGACAAGGCACCGCACTAGCCAGAAGCGCCCGCGCGCGCGGTACCAGGGCAAGTCGAACCCTGCGCCGGTTGAGTGGGCCCACGCCACGTCCTGCATCGCGCGGAGAAGCGCCGATGCGCGGCACTGTCCGGCTGCGGTGGCCTCGTCGAAGCGGACGCGAACCGGGAGTTCGAGTCGCTGAGGCGCGTTCATCGAGCGCAGTATGGCCTGGCTCGCGGCGGCGTCGCTTGGCTCATTCGCGGTTGCGCGGGCGCTCCGCCTGACGACGCGCCCGCTCACGGTAGGTGGCTCCGCTGCGGCAGGCGCTGTCCGCGTCCAGATACGTCCGTGACACCGGACCTTGGATGCGGACGGGTGGCGGGAGGATCCACAGGCTGTGAGAGCCCCCTACGCTGGTGGTGTCAGACAGCAGCGAGGGGAGGCTCTCGGTGGC
>JBKQRF010000231.1:0-16158 GCA_052144055.1 Candidatus Limnocylindrales bacterium | reverse complement strand
GCGCCTGGGAGACCGTCTACAACCACGTGCGCCCCCACCAGGCTCTGGGTTACCTCACCCCGGCCGAGTACCTGGCTTCCCTGGGGATCCGGGTGTAACGGAGGTACCGAACGAGTACATTGTCTTGCAGCCCGCGCCGCCGTGTGCGACGCTGGACGCATGCCGGACCCGATCTTCGAGCGATACAAGGAAGCGCTGCGCGCCGGCCATGTTGCCGCGTTGCGCGGGAGGCCGGACGACGCGCTCCAATATTACCGCGTCGCCGCGTCGATCGCGCCGGACCGCGCGCTGCCGCACATCGGGATGGCGGAGGTGCTGCTGAGGCTGGGCCGTCACGAGGAGGCCCTAGCCGCCTCAGCCGCGGCGCTGCGACTCGCTCCCCTTGACGAGGCGGGGCTGGACCTGACCGCCCGCATCCACGCCGTTGCAGGTCGCGCCGGCGACGCAGCCGCCTGTCTCGACCGGCTGGCCGATATTCTGGAGGGACAGGGCCGCACAGAGGACGCGTGCTCGGCGGCCACTCGGGCGATGGCGGCGGACCCGACAGACGCTCGTAGGGATCGCCTTGGCGCGCTGCAGTCCGCGGTTGATGCCGAACGCGTCCGGCTCGCAGACTCTGTTTGGACCCCGAGCACCGTGGACGGAGTGGGCGCAGTGCCGGCAGTCGTGTTGACGGGCGCACCAACGTCGGCGCCAAGACCTGCCCCGACGGCGCAACCCGCGACATCCGCATCCCTCGTCTCGCTCACCGCGCCCGCACGTCCCGCCGCACAGGGGGTGCCCAGGGAGCCGCGTCCGCGCGTCAAGCCCGCGGCAGCAACCGGGATGAGAGAGCCGGCGGCCCTCGGTGAGCCCGCGGGATCTAGTGCGACCGCGGAAGCCTCCGAACTGGAACGACCCAGCGGGACGACCGCGGCACCAGCGCGGCCCGGCGGGCCGCTGTCGTCCAAGCCGGTCAATCCAGACCAATTGTTCGTCACGGCCGAGGATCTTGCGTCCGACGGCAAGGCGCGGGAGGCGGCTCGCCTGTACGTGGACGCCTCGATCCTGTATCTGGAGGCGGGCGCGGCGGACACGGCCGTCGACGCATGCCTCCGCGCCCTCGCGACAGCCCCGGCCGAGACGGACGTCCACCTGACGCTGGCGCGGATCGACCTCGCGACCGGGCACCACGGCCGGGCCGCTGAGAAGCTGGACTTGCTCGACCGGCTCCTGTCACTCGAGCGCGACGAGGATGGTCTGACGCGGGTGGCGGCGTTCAGGGAGCTGGCGAGTCCGCCCGGCGGCGGCACCCGTGCGCACCGCCACGCGCGACGCTCGGCGGAGTCGTGAGGTTGGGCGCCGGGAGGCCGCTGCTACACTGAACCGGCCATGCAGCAACTCGTCGACCTGCTCTCGGGCATCCAGCCGAAGCCATCGACCTTCATCGATATCGGGCTCACGGCGCTGCTGATTTACGGCCTGTTCAGCCTTATCCGCGACACTCGGGCGCTCCGGCTCGTGATCGGGGTCACCCTGCTGTACGGCGTCTACGTGCTCGCCCAGTTGCTCGGCCTGCAGCTCCTTTCGCAGATCCTCCAGGCCGGCGCCGTTGTTGGCCTGTTCGCGCTGGTCGTCGTTTTCCAGCCGGAGCTGCGCCGCGCGCTCGAGCGCCTCGGACGTGTGGGTTCGCTGGGCTGGATGCTGGCGCCTGGGCAGCAAGGACCGATCGACCACGTCGCTGCCGAGGTCGCGCGGGCCGCCACTGGTTTCGCGCAGGACAGACACGGGGCCCTGATCGTCCTCGAGCGCGAGACGGGCCTCGAAGACTTCTGCGAGACGGGAGTCATGATGCACGCCGACCTGTCGGCGGAGTTGCTGCGCACTATCTTTATGCCGCGTTCGCCTCTCCATGACGGGGCCGCTATCGTCCGGGGCGACCGGATTCTCGCGGCCGGCGTGGTGCTGCCGCTGGCCGGGAGCGGCCCGGGCGGCGAACGGTTTGGGACGAGGCACCGTGCCGCCTTCGGTATCACCGAAGAGACCGATGCACTCGTGGTGGTCGTGAGTGAGGAGACCGGTGCCATCGGGCTGGTCGAGCGCGGACACATCGTCCGGAATCTCGACGAGGAGCAGCTGAGGGTGGCGCTGGTTACCCTGTTGCGGCTCGACGCCGCGCTCCGTGGCGACCTCGACGGCCGTGACCGGGCAAAAATGAAGTGGCTCGGCCGCACCGGGCGTGGCTGGCCGCGCCCCAGCGTCCCCCGCCGGTTGCGGCGCGGCGGGCCGGGAGCGACCGCTAGCGCCGTGTCGGCCGGGCGGACCGACCGCACGTGAGGACGCGCCGGCTCCTTCGCGTCCTGGTACGGAACTGGCCGCTGCGACTGGGCGCGATCGCGCTGGCGATCGTCCTGTATCTGGGGCTCGTGATCTCCCAGAACGCTCGTACTTGGAACGGGCCGGTGACGATTGACGCAATCGACCAGCCGGCCGGAACGTTCCTGCTTGCGGGCCTGGGCAACGTGACCACAGTCCAGTACATCGCGCCGCTCGACGTCGCCGCGCAGGTGACGAACTCGTCGTTTGTCGCCACCGCCGATCTGGCCGGGGTTGGGGCTCAGCCGAACGGGGCGCCCGTCACCGTACCGGTGCGCGTGGTGGCCCGAGATCAGCGCATCCAGGTAGTGAGCTGGGAGCCTGCGACGGTCGTCGCCCGCCTCGACCCCGTCATCGTCGAGCAGGTCGCCGTACAGGTCTACCGGGGCGCCGTGCCGCCCGGGTTCACTGCTGGACAGCCCACAGCCAGCCCCGCCACGGTTTCGGTCAGCGGGGCAAGCTCGCTCGTGTCGCAGGTCGCCGCGGCGCTGGCGCGCGTCGCGATTGATCCTAGCGGGGCCAACGTCGATACCAATGTCGACCTCGTCGCGGTCGACGCTCGCGGCAACGTGATCTCGCCAGTCACTATCCAGCCATCCAGCGTCCATGTGACGATCCTGGTCGGCGAGCAGCAGGTCAACCGCACTCTGCCCGTCGTCCCGAACGTCACGGGCAACCTCGCCCAAGGCTATGACATTCTAGATGTCACGGTCACGCCGCTCACAGCAACCCTTAGCGGATCGGGATCGGCCATGGAGGCATTGACGAGCGTGCCGACAGCGCCGATCAGCGTCGATGGTCGCACCACGGACCTGACCACGATAGTGGCTCTCCAGCCGCCCAAAGGGATCACTGTGCTGGGATCGACCAGAGTCCAGGTGCGGATCCAGGTCATGGTCGAAACAGGCTCGCGCAGCTTTGCCGCTGGCGTCCTGCTGACGGGCGCCCGGTCGGATCGCGCGTACAGCCTCTCGGTGCCCGACGTCTTGGTGACGCTCGGTGGCTCCAGTAGTGCGCTGGACGACGCCGATCCTGCCGGCCTCTATGTGACCGCGAGCGTGGCCGGGTTGGACGCCGGGACCTTCACCGTGCCCGTGCGGTTCACGCCCCTGCCCGGCACGTCGCTGCTTGCGATCAGCCCCTCATCCGTGCAGGTGACGGTGACGGCGCCGACCTCGAGCCCGTCGCCTACCGCCACGAGCACTCCGGGGGCCTGACGGATGGCGCGGCTCTTCGGCACCGACGGGATTCGCGGGATCGCCAACGTCGACCTGAAGCCGACCCTTGCCTACGCCCTCGGCCGAGCCACCGCCCACCTGCTGGCGGCTGGCAAAGGGCCGATCGTGCTTGGCCAGGACACGCGGCGGTCCGGCGACATGCTGGCCGCCGCGATCGTGGCGGGCGCGACGTCGATGGGTGTGGACGTGTATCGAGTCGGGGTCGTTCCCACGCCGGGACTCGCCCATCTGGCCGGGACCGGGGCGTTCGCCGCCGGGATCGTAGTGTCTGCCTCGCACAACCCCGCCGACGATAATGGGCTCAAGGTGCTCGACCGGCGGGGCATCAAGCTGGACGATGCGCTGGAGGACGAGCTCGACACGCTGATCTGGCGGGCCGACGAGCTCACAAGCCCGACGAACGCTGGGATCGGCCGCGACGTGGACGCGCGCTACCTGGTCGAGGAGTATGTCGCCCATCGTGTCGAGCTGGCGCACCGGAGCGCCAACAGCCTGCGTGTCATTGTGGACTGTGCGAACGGGTCCGGGTGCGGCGTGGCGGCCCGCATCATCGGCGAATCAGGGTCTCGGGTGACGACGATCCACGACGCGCCCAACGGCGTGAACATCAACCTCGAGTGTGGAGCCACGCAGCCCGCATCGCTGGCGGCACAGGTGCGGGAGGATGGCGCGGACGTTGGGTTCGCACTCGACGGCGACGCCGACCGCTGCGTCACCGTGGACGAGCGAGGCAGGGTGGTCGACGGCGACAGGCTCATCGGGCTGATCGCGCTCGATCGACTCGAGCGGGACGCGCTCATGGGCCGCACGGTGGTTGTCAGCGTGCTGTCGAACGGCGGGCTCGCGGCCGCCATCCTTGGCGCCGGCGGGCACGTCGTTCGAACGCCGGTGGGCGACAAGTACATCCTCGACGCCATGCTGGTGTCCGGCGCGGGGCTGGGTGGCGAGAAGAGTGGGCACGTGATCGTGGCTGAGCACGCGAACGCTGGAGACGGGATTGTCACCGCGCTGGAGGTGCTGGGGATCCTCGCGCGCCGCCGTCGGCGGCTCTCGGAACTTGCCGACGCGATCCCGCTGTACCCACAGCAGCAGCGCAACGTCCGAGTACGGCACAAGGACCAGTGGGACGCGGATCCCGAGCTCGCGGCCGCGGTGTGTGCCGCGGAAGGCCAGCTGTCGACCCGGGGCCGCGTGCTCGTGCGGCCGTCAGGCACCGAGCCCGTGCTGCGGATCATGGTCGAGGGCGAGGACGAGGGGCTCGTCTCGGACCTCGCCGACGGGCTCGCCACGCTCGCCTCTCAACGTCTCAACCAGACCGCCTGACGGGCACAGGAGGGCAACGTCGTGTGCGGCATCGTCGGCTACAGCGGACCACGTGAGGCCGCTCCCATCCTGCTGGAGGGACTGGCCCGGCTCGAGTATCGTGGCTACGACTCGGCGGGGATCGCTCTCGTCCGCCGTGACGGCTCGATCTTCATCGAGAAGAGAGCCGGCAAGCTGGAGAACCTGCGGGCGGCGATCGGAGACGCTGCGCCGTCATCCGGCGCGGGGCTGGCACACACCCGCTGGGCCACGCACGGCCGTCCGAACGACCTGAACGCCCACCCGCACGCCGACTGCACCGGCGACATCGTGGTGATCCACAACGGGATCATTGAGAACTTCCGGGAGCTCCGGGACGGACTCGCGGCGCGCGGCCACCAGCTCGCCTCCGAGACCGACACGGAGGCGCTGGCACATCTAGTCGAGGAGGAGTACGCCGGCGACATCGGGGAGGCCGTCCGGCGCGCCCTCGCGCGGGCATCCGGCGCCTACGCCCTCGCGGTGCTTCACCGCGGCGAGCCCGGCAGGCTGATCGGCGCACGTATGAACGTGCCGCTGATCGTCGGGATCGGCGACGGGGAGACATTCCTGGCCTCGGACGTCGCCGCGGTCGTCGCGTACACCAATCGCGTCATGTTTCTCGAGGAAGGCGACGTCGCAGACCTCAACGCGGGGTCGCTGCGCATCACCGGCCTCGACGGGGAGCCGCGTGAGCGCGCCGTGCATGCGATCGACTGGACGATCGAGGCGGCCGAGAAGGGTGGCTTCGCGCACTTCATGCTGAAGGAGATGCACGAGCAGCCGGACGCGATCCGCGCGGCGGTCACCGGGCGCCTGGTGCGGGACCATCTGGTCGTCGACGAGCTGGACCCAGTGCGACGGGCGCTCGCCGAGGCCGACCGTGTCGAGTTTGTCGCGTGCGGCACCGCAGCATACGCGAGCCTCGTCGGCGCGCACCTTGTGGAGTCCCTGGCCGGTGTGCCGGCGCGCGTGACGGTCGCGTCGGAATTCCGCTACGCGCCGCCGCCGCTCGACAGGCGGACTCTTGTCGTGGCGGTCAGCCAGTCCGGGGAGACGGCGGACACGCTCGCGGCGACACGGCTCGCCCGCTCGTGCGGCTGCCCTATCGTGGCCGTGACGAACACGGTCGGCTCGGCGCTGACCCGCGACGCCGACGCCGTGTGCTTCCTGCAGGCCGGCCCGGAGATTGCGGTCGCCGCAACGAAAACGTTCGTCACGCAGGTCGCGGTGGCAGTTATGGTCGCGGCTGTCATGGCCCGGGCGCGGGGGCGGCTGGATTCCGAATATGAGCGGGAACTGGTCGCGGGGCTCCGCGCGCTGCCCGACCAGGCGCGCCGGGCGCTGGCACTGGATTCGCTGACGCGAGACGCCGCCCGACGATATGTTGGCAGCCGAGGCTTCATGTTCATCGGGCGCGGCGTGGGCTACCCAGCCGCGCTGGAAGGCGCCCTTAAGCTGAAGGAGATCAGCTACACGCACGCCGAGGGTTACGCGGCGGGAGAGCTGAAGCACGGCCCCATCTCGCTCCTCGATGTTGAGGTGCCGCTAGTCGCGGTCGCCACCCGGTCGTCGGTCCGCGAGAAGCTTCTCAGCAACGTAATGGAGGGCAGGGCACGCGATGCGCGCGTGATCGCGGTCGCCACGGAGGGCGACGACGAGATCGCGCGGTACGCTGACGACGTGTTCGCTGTGCCCGACACTCTGGAGGCGCTGAGCCCGATCCTGGCTGTCATCCCGCTCCAGCTCTTCGCGTACCACATGGCTGTTGCGCGCGGCAATGACGTCGACCAGCCGCGAAACCTAGCCAAGTCCGTGACGGTCGAGTAGGCCGATGATCGAGGCGTTGACCGACGCAGGAGGCGGAGCGCGCGAACCCATTCCCGAGCTCGGGGTCGATATCATTCGCGTCTCGCGGATCGGCGAGGCGCTGCAGCGCTTTGGCGCCCGCTTTGCCAGCCGAGTCCTGACTTCCGAGGAGGCCTCGTACGTGCGGTCGAACGCGGAGCGGTTCGCGGGTCGGTGGGCGGCGAAGGAGGCAGTGAGCAAGGTGCTGGGGCTGGGCGTACGCGGCGTCGGATGGCGCGATATCGAGGTCGTGCGGCTCCCGACTGGCCAACCAGCCGTGCGGCTCTCGGGCCGCGCGCTGGCGCGCGCCCGACAGCTTGGGATGGGCCGCATCGCGCTCTCGATCACCCACGAACGTGAGTACGCCGTCGCCGTCGCCTCTGGCGTCCGCACCGAGGGCGGCGCGTTTCTGTTCCCGCCCGACATCGAGGCTCGGCTGGACGAGCGCGAGCGCCGCCTCATGGGTCGCTTGGACCGGATCCGGGCGCTGTCCGCGGAGCAGCTCGGGGCCGCCGGTCCAGGTGAGCCACGATGACCGGGTCAGACCCGGGTCCGCTGCAACTGCTCGACGACCAGGCGGTCGCCGCGCTCCTGCCGGTCCGCGACCCGCGCGCCCACAAGGGCGACAACGGTCGCGTGCTTCTGCTCGCCGGATCGCTGGACTATGCCGGCGCCGGGTTGCTCGCCAGCCTCGCTGCGGGCCGGGCGGGCGCCGGGCTGGTCACCCTCGCAGTGCCTCGATCGCTGCAGCCCGTGGTCGCCGGCCGCTACGTCGAGGTCATCACGCTGGGACTCCCGGAGCGCTCTCCTTGGGAGGCCGACCCGGACGCCTCGCTGGCGGCCCTGCAGGGGGTGCCGCACGACGCTCTCGTGGTCGGCCCCGGCCTTCGGCGCTCCGACGCGACCGACGCGCTCGTCCTCGCGCTGCTCGCCATGGAAGGAGCGCCGGCCGTGGTGGACGCCGAGGCTCTCAACGTGCTCTCGCGGACCGACAGGTGGGCGCACCAGGTGCGGCGGCGCTGTGTCTTGACCCCGCACCCCGGCGAGTTCCGGCGCCTGCGTCCCGACGAAGCCGGGGACCTGTCTGCCGACGACGACGCGCGCGAGCGCGCGGCGCGCGAGGCTGCGACGGCATGGGGCCAAGTCATCCTGCTCAAAGGGGCTCGGACGGTCGTGGCCGCGCCGGGTGGTGAGGCGGCGCGCGCTCCGTTCGAGAACCCCGCCCTGGGGACCGGAGGGACGGGCGACGTGCTTTCCGGGATCATCGGGGCGCTGTTGGGCCAGGGGCTCGAGCCGTACGCCGCAGCCCGCTTGGGAGCCTACCTGCATGGCGCCGCCGGCGAGGTGCTGCGCGAGCGACTGGGCGAGGCCGGGCTCCTAGCTTCCGACCTGCCGGCCGAAGTGGCACATGCGCGCCACCGTCTGACCAGGGTTCGCGATCGAAGGGCCGGCAGCGCCCGCCGCGTGGGGTTCTCCATTCGGGGCGACCAAGCGTGATCGGCCAACGCGCGCCGATCGAAGTCCGGCTGGCAGCGGCGGGACTGCCGCCGCTGCCCCGTTCCGCCTGGCTCGAGATCGACGCGGAGGCCCTCGCATCGAACCTCAAGGTGCTCCGGACGCTCCTCGATCCCGGCGTGCGCCTGGCGGCGGTCGTGAAGGCCGATGCGTACGGCCACGGCCTTGTCCCGGCGGCGAGGGTGTTCGCAGGCGCCGGTGCCGCGTACCTGTGCGTGGCGACGCTCGACGAGGCGCTGACGATCGCAGCGGCCGGTACCGGCGTGCCGGTCCTTGTGCTGTTTCAGCCTCCCCTAGACGGCATGGCCGGCGCCGCGGCGGCCGGGGTCGAGGTCACGGTCGCGACGGAGCGCGCTGTCGCCGACATCGCGCGACTCCGGTTGCCTGCCGCTCGGCCTCTGCGGGTGCACGTCGAAGTGGACACCGGCCTGCAGCGGGCCGGCGTGCCTGTGGGCCGAGCCGCGACCGCGGCCGCATCGCTTCTGCGGGTTCCGGGGGTCGAGCTCGTAGGCACGTGGACGCACTTGGCCAGCGCGGACGACGCTTCGGTCAGTGCCGCGCAGGTCGGCCGCTTCCGTGAGGCGTGCCACGCCATGGAAGCCGCCGGAGCACGCGGCCTACTGCGGCACATGTCGGCGAGCGGCGCCGTCCTGGCGGCGACCGCGCCGCACCTCGACATGGTCCGGCTCGGGCTCTCGCTCTACGGCCTCCTTCCGGACGCGCTCCCCGTCGCGCCGGCGGTACGTGGGGTCGCCGCCGCGCTGCGCCCTGCGATGTCGCTGCGCGCCCGGCCGCTGCGGGTCGCCGACGTGGCCCCGGGCGAGGCGGTCGGGTACGGGGCGCGCTGGCGGGCCGAGCGTCCATCCCGCGTCGCCACGCTGCCTGTTGGATACGGGGACGGGTGGGTGTACGGATCGGCCGGCCGGACGGAGGCTCTCGTGCGAGGCCGTCGCGTCCCGCTCGTAGGGAGCGTCGCGATGGACGCGATCGCCGCCGACGTCACGGATGTCTCGGGCGTCGATACCGGGGACGAATTCGTGCTCCTCGGTGCCCAGGGATCGGAGCAGATCGGGGCACTGGAGCTGGCGCGCGCGCGCACCACGATCCCCTGGGAGATCGTCGCGGCGATGGCGTCGCGCCTGCCCCGCGTGTACGATGCGGGCGGCGAGGTGCTGAGCGTACGGACGCTCTCGGGCGAGGTTCGCCGCGCCGGCGTGGGGGTGGCTTGAGCGGCATCAGGCTCTGGAAGGGAGACATCTGTGACCTCCAGGTCGATGCGATCGTCGTGCCCGCCACGCCCATGCTCTGGATGACCTCCGGTCCGTCCGTCGCCGTCAAGCAGCGAGGGGGCCACGGGATCGAGTTCGAGGCGGTGGCCATGGCTCCGCAGCCGACGGGGTCCGCGGTGGCCACCGGCGCCGGTTCGCTCGGCTGTCGGCATGTCATCCATGCGGTGTCGCTCGGCCCGGATCGGCGCACGTCTGCGGCCGCGATTGACGGCGCCACGCGTGCGGCGGTTCGCCTCGCCGACCAGTTGGACCTCCACGTCGTCGCACTGCCCGCACTCGGCTCGCCGCTTGGTGGGGTGCCGCTCGCCGATTGCGCCCGGATCATGGTCCGGGCCATCCACGAGATGCTCGCGGAGTGTCCTGCCATCGACGAGGTTGTGATCGCGCTCCGCGGGCCCCGGACCTACGCGGCGTTCCGGGACGAGATCGGGAGCCTCTCCGTCCTGCGCGCCATCCCGATCGTGCCGGGGGCGAAAGAGGGGCTGGTGGGCGTGATGGCGCCGCCCCAGGATTCGCCCGCTGAGCGTTCGTTGTCAGTTTCTGGCCCACCTGTCGGTCCGGCCGAGGGCGTGGGCAGCGCATCCGGAGCTCCTGGCGGGAAGGCGGCGCGATGAGCGAGTCGCGGTACCCACGGCCAGACGAGGTTCAGGACGAGCTTGTGGACGCCGTGGCACGGGAGGTGCAGATGCGCGGCCTGACAACTAGCATGGTCCTGTTCCTCGAGGCGAGCCGCCCATACCGCGCCCTTGGTAGCCAGGCGATGCTGTTCTTCGACCCGGTTCTGCGGGGCATCCTAACTGGCGGGGTCGTTGGGGTCGACCGGGTGCTAGCCGACGACACCGGGATCGAGCGCCTGATCGAACGGCTTGAGGAACTTGACGAGGAATCGCGCTGGGATTCGTGACTCCGAACGGTTGGAACGGCGGCGCCGCTGGCCCTTCGGCTTCGTCGGCAACTACACAGCACCGGCGCCGAGACCCGCGGCCGGGTAGGATTCCGGGGTGACGTCCGGTTCTCACCCCTTCTTCACCCTCGACATCGGATCCGCATCGATTGGCGCTGCCCTCGTGGCGCGCATCGGCGGCCGGTGGAGGCTACTCGCGTCGACCGTGGCACCCGCGGCAGTCGGGATCGACCCCCTGCTCAGCCACCTGGCCGACGCGGTGGCAGTGGCCGACGGGACGCTCCTGGCCGGTACAAGTGGCTGGAGGGAGTGGGCGCGCGTCGAGAGTCGGACCCTCCCTGGCGCCCGCGTGGTCGTCGCCGGCCCGTCCGATGGCACCGTCGAACCGCTCGTGCACGCCTTCAAGACGGACGGATGGCAAACGACAGCATGCGTGACCCCTGAACGGGCTGTCGTGCTCGAGGCGGCGCTGGCGCTGCGCGACCCCGACCTCGACCTTGTGGTGATCGCGGCGCCCAGCGGGCTGGGCGGCAACGAGCGCGACGCGCTCCGCGACGTGACAGCCTTGGTCGGGGCGATGGTCGGCCTGCGGGACATGGTTCCGGTGCTCGTGTCGGGACCCGGAGTCAACTCGATACCCGGCGTCCCCGAAGAGCGCGTCGTGCGCGGCCATGGTCCGGCGGACGCCGTTGCGCTAGCGCGTGAGGCAGTCCCGCGCATGTCGGACGGCCGCGAGGGCTTCGTCCGGTCTATCGCGTCGCTGGCCGCCGTCCTCGACCTCCAGGTGGAGGGGGTGGACGTCGGGTTCGACGCGGGGACGCGCGTCATGGCGGGACCGGACGGGATCCGGCGCCGCATCGTCCTTGCCGACGCCGCGCTCGTTCCGCCGGCTGCACTCGAAGACCACCGGCTGCTCGACGCGGTCGCGCGCTGGTCGCCGCTCTCCGACGACGCCTACGCCGTGCGCGATCGGCTCCGAAACCTGCGGATCGCACCCTGGCGGGATGCTGCGGGCGACGGCGCACGACTGCGGCTGGCGGCGGCGCGCGCGGCGCTCGAGCGACTAGAGGATGCCTGGCAGAAGGACGGTCGCGACCGGAGCCGCGGCCTTGATCGATTTGGAGAGCACGGTGGTCACGGGGTGCGTCCTGTCGCACCGGACGTGGTGGTCGCGAGCGGCGGGGCGTTCGCGGTGCCCCCGGGTCCTGCGGTGGCGCTCGCGCTGATCGATGTCCTACGCCGCCCGGGCGCGGTAGCCCTGACGCTCGATCACGCCAGGATCCTGGGGCCGCTCGGGACGCTCGATGACGAGCACGATCGGCGGCGGCTCCTCGCGGATCTCCTGGACGACGTCCTGGTGCCGCTCGGTAGCGCCATCGTCGCACCTGGGCTGCGGGCTGGGCGCAGGGGCAGCCTGCGAGTGATCGCGGACGGCGCTTTGACCATACTGCCCCTAGCGCCTGACGGTGTGCAGGTCGTGGACCTCCCGCCGGGCCTCTGCGCGACGGTCGAGCTCGACGCACCCGACGACTTGGTCGTGGGCGCACGGGCACGGCGCGTCGCCTTCACGCTCTCCGGTGGCCTCGGTGGTCTGCTCGTCGATACGCGGGACGTCCCGCTGCGACTGCCCGACCGTCCAGAGCGCCGCCGAGAGTATCTCGATGCGTGGCAACTGCCGCTGTGGACCAACGCCGACGCATGACTGCGCACTTGGAGCTGGATCGGATCCCGCCGTGGGCTGCCGTGTTCACCGAGCCGAAGATCCGGATCCGCTTGTTGCCGGGAGACGAACCTCTCGTCGCTGAAGGCGACCGCGTGGCGCCTGGGGACGGGATCCTGCGTCGCCCGCGGCATCCCCAGGTTGGCGAGCAGTCGCTGCGTGGACGCCGCGTTCCCGCACCGGGCACCCGGGTTGCGGAAGACGGGTCACTCGCTGGGGACGACCGGCGTGCATCACGGTTCGACGGCGGCGGCGAGGTGCTATACGCGACCCCCTCCGGTCGGTTGCGCGCGGTCGTATCGCGACACCACGGTACGGTCGAATCGCCGGTTGCCGGGACGATCGAGTCGCTCGACGCGTGCTCGCTGATCATCCGCGCTGACGGGACGGCGCTCCGTGCTGCGCTGGCGGTCGGTGAGCCGGCCAGCGGGCCCCTGGTCTTGGTGGTTGCGGGCCCCGATGACGAGCTCCACGCTCAGGGTATCGACGTGCGGCATGCCGGGGCCGTGCTGGTCGCCGGATCGCGGGTGGACGTCGAGAGCCTCACACGCGCGCGCGCGATGGGCGTGCGCGGCGTCATCGCCGGCGGCGTCATCGGCGCCGACGTCGTGGCGCTGCGAGCATCGATCGACCGCCAGGAGGCGTCCGTGCACGCGAGCCCGCCGTTCGCGCTCGTGGTGCTGGACGGGTACGGCAAGCGACCGATGCCCCGCAATGCGTGGGACGCGCTTGTCCGGGCCGCTGGAACGGTGGTGGGCCTCGCGATCACGCCACCACTCGTGGCGTTCCCGCCGGGCGCCGTCCTCCTGCGTGCTGAGCCGGACCGCGTGCGTGTCACCTCGGGCCCGCTGCTCGGCCGGACCGGTCGCGTTGTGGCGCTTGCCGGTCTCCGTCGTCAGCCGGGTGGCGTCTACCAGGACTGCGCCAGGGTCGTTCTCGACCTGGTTACGCCCGCCGAGGCCACGGACGTGGTGGACGTCCCCATGGCGGACCTCGTGCGTGATGGCTGATTCCCGGCCGGTGCGACGAGATCACGCAGCACTCGCCAGTGCGTCGGCGGACGAGACCCGCGCGCTCGCCGAGCGCCTCGCGGTCGCGGCGGCGGCCGGCGACGTGATCGCACTGCGAGGCGACCTCGGAGCTGGCAAGACGCAGTTCGCCAAGGGTTTCGCCCATGGCCTCGGCGTCACGGTCGTGGTCAATAGCCCCAGCTTCACGCTGATGGCGGAGTACGCGGGCCGTCTCCCGCTCTTCCACCTTGACCTCTACCGGCTAGCCGGAGCCGCGGATGCCGTGGCAGGCGGACTGCTGGACGAGCGTCAGCAGGCGGGTGTGACTCTGATCGAGTGGGCGGAGCGGCTCGGTGGACCAGTCGGCGGCGTGGACCTGGAGGTACAGTTTCGGGGAGCAGGCGACGACGTGCGGCAGCTCACGCTCGTCGCGCGCTCCCCGCGCGGGGAGCGATACGTCGCCGTCGCGGGGGCGTTGGTGCCGGCAGCCCGCGGAGCGGCATGAGCACGGAGTCGCCCATGCTCGCTATCGACACGGCGACGCGGCGGGCGGCCGTCGCGATCGGCTCTGGTCGGGATGCACCACTCGCGTTGCGGTCGTGGGAAGCGGGCTATCGGCACGGCGAGGAGCTGCTCTCCGTCCTTGACGAGGTGCTGCGCGAGGCCGGGACCACGCTTATCTCCCTCTCTGCCGTCGTGGTGGGCACCGGTCCTGGGGCGTTCACGGGCCTGCGGGTGGGACTCGCGACGGCAAAGGGTCTCGCGTACGGGCTGCGCATTCCGGTAATCGGCGTTCGTTCGACGGCCGCGCTTGCTCTCGCCGCGCGCCTGGCCGGCGGGGGACGCTTGCGGTACCCCGAGACGGTGGTGGTCATGCCCGCGGGTCCGCACGATCGCTATCTGGCACGCTACCGCGTGGCGCCGGGCGGGTGGGACGCATCGAGCGCGCCCGGCCTCGCGGTCGTGCCGGTGGAAGAGCCGGAGCTCGTGCCCGGCGGCGAGTCCATCGTCTCCAAGATCGCGACCGCGACGCTCGTGGTCGTTGACCTACCGGCCGGCCCCGAGATTGCTGCCGGCGCGTGCGAGCTTGGTCTGGCGGCCCAGGCGGGGCTCGGCGCGGCCCTCCTCGCGGCGGGACGTGAGGCGGTGGACACAGGCCGCACAGACGACGTCGCGGCGTTGGTGCCGGCCTACGTGACCCTGCCACGCGGCATCGCGGCGCGGGCGGAGACGATCGAGTGGTCGCGAGACCATCGGTGAGGGTCGCCGTCGAGCCCATGAGTGTCGACGACATCCCTGCCGTCCATGAGATCGAGCGCGCGAGTTTCACGGCACCGTGGCCGACATACGCGTTTCGTCAGGAGCTCGAGGCGAACCGGCTGGCTCGCTACGTGGTGGCACGCGACGGGGAAGGTGTCGTGGGCTACGCGGGGCTGTGGCTGATGGTCGATGAGGCGCACATCACGACGTTCGCGGTGGCGCCCGATCGTCGACGACAGGGTGTAGGCGAGCACTTGCTCCTTGAGTTGCTGCGGATCGCGGAGTCGGTCGGGGCGGCCGTGGCGACGCTCGAGGTTCGCGTGTCGAACCTGCCGGCGAGACGGCTCTACGAGAAGTACGGGTTCCGCCCGGTCGGCGTGCGCCCGCGGTACTACACCGACAACAACGAGGACGCGCTGATCATGACCACGAGCGAGTTGCGGTCCCGCGACATGCGCGCCCGGATCGACCGACTCTCTGCCGAACTGCGTCTGCGGCTGGCCGACCAGCCAGGGGGCGCGCCGTGATGGACGGTCGAGGGACGGGCCTGATCCTGGCTGTCGAGACCTCGTGCGACGAGACGGCGGCGGCGGTCGTCGAGGGCGGGCGCCGTATCTGGGCCAGCGTGGTGGCCAGCCAGGTCGCGATGCACGCGGCGACCGGCGGGATCGTGCCGGAGGTCGCGGCGCGCGCCCACCTTCGCTGGATCGTGCCGGTGTTCGAAGAGGCGCGCGCCGCCGCGGGCGTCGAGGACTGGTCCGAGATCGAGGCTGTGGCGGTGACATACGGGCCGGGGCTTGCCGGATCGCTGCTCGTCGGGATCAACTTCGCCAAGACGCTGGCCTACGTCCACTCGCGGCCCCTTGTCCCCGTCAACCACCTTGAGGGGCACATCTACGCCGCCTGGCTCCTCGACCCCGACGAGGCCGGGCGGCCTGCACCGCCGTTCCCGCTCGTTGCCTTGGTCGTCAGTGGCGGACATACGTTCCTCGTGGAGATGCGCGACCATCTTGAGTACCGGTTCCTCGGGCAGACGGTGGACGACGCAGCCGGCGAGGCGTTCGACAAGGTGGGCAGACTGCTGGGGCTGTCCTACCCGGGCGGTCCGGCAATCATGACGGCAGCGGCCGGCGCGCGGGACCGCGACGTGGAGTTCCCGCGTGCCTGGATGGGCGATTCGTACGACTTCAGCTTCAGCGGCCTGAAGACCGCCGCTCGGCGTGCAATCGAGGCACGGGGCGGTACCACGGCGCTCGGGCCTGGCGTCGTGGCCGAGCTTGCGTATGGGTTCCAGGAGTCGGTCGTCGACGTGCTCGCCACGAAGGCAGGCTTGGCCGCGCAGCGCAGCGGAGCTCGCGCCATCGTGCTCGGCGGTGGAGTGGCCGCGAACACGGTCCTCCGCGAGCGCGTGGCCGAGCGTGCACGAGACCTGGGCATCGCGCTGATCGTGCCCCGGCCCGGACTCTGTACCGACAACGCGGCCATGATCGGGGCCGCAGGCTTCTTCCGGGCGCGTGCTGGCACCCGCGCCTCGCTCGACCTGGACGCGCGTCCCTCATTGCCGCTCGTCCGGTGATTGCCGGCGGCGATCCGCTCGACGCGAGCCATCTCGGGCCGGAGGCGGTCCGCCGGCATCTCCGCCGCCACGGCTTGGAGGCGCGCCGCTCGCTTAGCCAGA
>JBKQRF010000230.1:0-4678 GCA_052144055.1 Candidatus Limnocylindrales bacterium | reverse complement strand
CGCCCTCGTCCAGGCCGAGCTGAACCTCCGGCCTCGCAAGGTCCTCGGCTGGGACAGCCCGGCCGACCGACTGGCTACACTCCTCGGATCGATGTCCGTGTTGCGACGTTGACTGGGACCCGCCCAGCCAGTATGTCCACCACGTCACGGTTCCTTGGCCTCGGAGTCGTCCTCGGGCTCGCTGTCGGTCTTGTGGCAGGCGTCGGCCTGATCCAGCCGGGTCGGGCAACAGCCACCACGCCCTCGGCCGCGCCCCGGATCGTCTCCAGCGGTGGGGCCGCCATCGCACCAACAATCACAACCGTCACCTCGGGCGGGACGACCACGGCGACAGTGGCCTCCTCCGGTCCGGCGACGGCCCTCTATCCGAACTTCGCGGGCACACCGGGACTCGCCCCGGACCACACCATCGTGGTGACGGGTGTCGGGCAGGCGAACATGCAGAGTGACGGGTCGGATCAGGCTGCCGCCCAGAAGAGCGCCCTCGCCGCTGCGCTGGCCGATGCCAAGACGCAGGCCACCGAGATCGCCTCCGCGACCGGCCTCTCCATCAGCGGCGTGCTCTCGGTGAGCGCCTCGGTGTCACCTGACTACGGCGTGGAGCCGATGGTGGCCAAAGGATCGTCCAGCGGGAGCGCCTCGGGTGGACCGGCCTGCATCATCGCCGTGCCCGGCAGCGGGCCTTCAGCGGCTGCGGGGACGGTCGTACCGCTGCCCGCCTGCCCAATCCAGCCCGTCTACCAGCAGACCCTGAGCGTGTCGGTGACGGTCGAGTACGGCGTGGGCTGAGCGAACCTCGGGCGCGGCGTTCTCTCTCGTAGCTCAGGGCTTCTGCCCGTGGGTCGAGATATAGGTGCTGGCGATCACCATCACGGCAAAGATGATGGCGATGAGCACCGCGGCGGTCGGCCAGTTCACCGGTTCCCCTCTCTTGCGACGCTCGTTCGTTGGAGGTCAGTGTCGGACCCCGACCCACCGTGACTCACAGAGCCGAAGGTCAGCCGGTCAGGGATTGGTGGCGACGAGGGAACTTCTTCAGCGTCCTCAGGTGGAGTTCGATCGCCTAGCTCACCGCGCGGGTCGGGGACAGCCAGTCCTCGACTCGATCACATAGCCTCGTGGGCCCCGGCGCATTCGTGGCCACGGAATGGGGCGGACACAGCAACGCCCGAAGGAACCAAATGTCTGCCGACTGGCACACCGGCAATCGCGATTGCTCGTGATCGTCGATCCGCCGCTGGGCCCGTGACCAGCGGCCTTGCGGTCGTCGGTCCGGTTTCCCGGGACCGTCCCGGGGATTGCTCCCCAGACCGGTTCGACATGGTATCAGCCCCTTCGGGCAAGATTCAGAATATATGTTCGAACCGGGTTCCACAAGGGACTTGTCCACCAATTGCCGGCCCGCCCCCGGACTTGTCCACGTTCTGATGGATCTCCGAGCACAAGCTCGTGTCGAGCGCCGCAAGTGGTGCCACGCGGACGACTGACGCCCGCGCCTCCCGCTGCTGCCGCGCGCGCAGCCTAAGGCTGCTCCGCTGCCGTTCCTCCGGCCGGATGTTGGGTCGTCGGCCCGCGCCATTCGAAATCCTCGAACACCGAGGGGCCGGCATGCGGCGTCCACGAGTCAGGCTGGACCCGTCTGGACGCCTGCTCTGAACAGACGGCGCACGTTGAACGGTGCCGCGCGATATCGTCGAGGTCGACCACCAGAGGTCCTGATGCCTCTTCCTCGGGGTGTTCCCGGAATCGGCGCTTCTGGGCGAGCAGCAGATGGGCGACAGCGCGCACGACCGCATCGGCGTCTTCGTTCCTGATAGCTAACCCATGGGCCTCAATTACCGCCACGGGCTCGACCGGTCTCTGCTGGGCTTTGACCGCCACAGCCGCCAGCGCCAGCAGCTTGCGGGCTTCGACGGGTGGTAGGCGCTGGAGCTCGCTCACGCGGCACCGCCCTCGGCCAACAGCCGTTCTGCCATCGCGATCGTGGCCTCGACGTCGACGTTCAGGCTGGTCGCGATCCGCTCGGCCTCCCGCCGGAGGTCCAGCTTGATGTCCACCTTTTCGCGGAACTTCTCCGGTCGCTCACTCTTCAGGAGGAACATCAAGAGCGCATCGCTGGTGGCGAGCGCGCGGCGTCGTGCCTCGGCCTCCAACATGTCGACGGCGTCCTCCCGCGCCTGGGCCCATGTCTCCGCAAACGTGGCGCTCGTCTTGGCGCGTTTGTAGGGGGCAGACCGCGAGACCCGGCTGCCGAGGCGGCCAGCCGGATGTTGCCGGTAGCCGCGAAGACCTCGATGAAGCGAGGCGCCCAGTCGGGCTGATGAGACCGTCTGAGTGTGGAAACTGTGGACGGCTGCTCAGCCATTTGCCTTGGCCGCCTTCTTGCCCGAGAAGGACTCCCAGCGCTCGATGGCGATCTGGCTGAACCGAGGCTCGATCTCCATCGCATAGCACACCCTGCCCAGTCGTTCTGCGGCGATGATCGTCGTGCCGGAGCCGACAAAGGGGTCGTACACGGCCTCGCCCGGCCGGAGATGGTTCGTGATCGGGATCTCGCTCAACACCACGGGTTTCTGCGCCGGGTGGTCCCATTTCTCTTCCTTGCTGCCCGCCATGATCATCTTGGGGGAGGGGACTCGCCAGACGGTCGACTGGTTTCTCTCGCCATAGAACCCGACCTTGGCTCCGACGGCTCGCACGACGAAGCAAGGCTCGTGAGCCCAGTGGTACAAGCCTCTTGATAGGGCAAACATGCCCTTATCCCAGATGACTTGGCTGATGATCTCAAAGCCGATCCGCTCGAGCCCCTCCGCCACTTCTCCGGCGTGCACACCGGCATGCCAGACGTAGCCGACGCGCAGGGACGGCACAAGCGCGAACGCCTCACTCCAGTCGATGCGGGTGTCTCCTGAGAGCGTGGTGTTGCGATGGCCCTCGGTTCGCACGTGGGCGCCACGGGGCGCTTCAGTGGCGTCAACTGGAGCGGACTGGCCATCGATCCGCATGTAGGGGCGTTCAGCAGCACCTAGGCCGTCGTAGCCCGCGCGATCTCTCCAAGTCGGGTCCAGGGAGACACCGTACGGGGTGTCAGCGCATAGGAGCGTGGGCTCGGCACCATCGAGCAAGCGGGCCACATCGGCGGGTTTGGTCGCGTCGCCACAGAGAAGGCGATGAGGTCCAAGTTGATAGAGATCACCGGGCTGCACGTAGACGTCGGCTGCTTCCGGGACGTCCGGGAGCGCGTCAGGGTCCGTGAGGCCGGTGCTGCGCACGTCGATGTTGTTGGCGCGCGCGAGCTGTTCGATGAGCGTTCCGAGCGCGGAGTCGGTGGGGGAGAGCTCGCGCAGGAGCGCGTCGAGCTTCTCCTTGTCGGCGGTCGCAAGGGCACCCAGCGGGTCGAAGGTCGCCAGGATCGTGCGCTCCTCGTCTTCCTCGACGTCGACGTAGGTCACCGGGATCGTGGGCTCCTTGCGCTGCCGCGCCAGCTCGACGCGAAGATGTCCGTCGAGCACATGCTGCGTCCGCTGGCTCACGACCACGCTGGCCACCAGACCGACGTCCCCGAGCACTCCGGACAGCGCGGCGTGCTGCGCCAGACTGTGCAATCTCCAGTTTTCGGGGTGGGCGACGAGACGGTCCAACGGGACGGCATCGGCGAAGGCGACGATCCGATTCCTCCAAGGACCGTCGGCGGTCTTGGAGCGCGCTCCGGCAGTGGCCGATGACCCGGCAACCGGGGAAAGGGAACCGGTGCCGGGATCGTCGAGGGCAGGGTTCGTGCTGTGGGGCTTGATCGCTGTGTGGGCCATGCCAGGAGGCTAGGCGGAACGGGGGAGGGGGCGCGATCACCGATTTGTCTGATCCGCCCATGGCCGGCGAGATCGTCGCGGGCCAGTTGCGCCCCTTGCTACCCTTCTTCCCATGGCCGTCCTGCGTCCCCTGGCCATCGTGCTCGCTCTCGTGCTTAGCGGCGCCTGTGCCTCATCGAGTTCCGGTACAGGAACCTTCCCGCCTGCTGGGACGATCTGGTTCGGTCAAGCGGTCAATCCGCAGACCCTCGTCGTGAGCGGGCGCGCGACGACGTTCGCCCGGGGTGGGCCGCTCGCCTTCGTCGCATCCCTCACGCGCCCTTCCACCGGCGAGACCCTGGGCCTGGCCATCACGGGAAGTGGCGAACTCGGCGCCGATAGCCTGGGGTCCATCCCGGCGGGGCAGACCGTGATCGGCGAGCTCATCAGCCCTGACGAGATCTCCACATCGGGCACCCTCAACTTCTCAGTGATCGATGCGAGCGGGGCGCACCTCGCCGACGGCGCGCTCACAATCACCCCGGCAGCCCCTGCCAGCTGAGCGTCACCCCAAGCTGGGGCGAGCCACGGCCGATCCGTCGGCTCCCAGGTGTGGCGGCCCTGAGCGCGGCCGGCCTAACGAACGGGCGACGGTCTTCGCCCAATCGGTGCCGTCCGCACGTCTGGGCGAGGCGGCAAGGGACGGCCGGTCCGCTTGCCGACCAGCGTCGTCGTGCGGCTTCAGCTTGGAGCGGACACCCGTTCGACCCACTGCGCCCGCCACTCGGGAGCGGGGAATGGCTTCGACCAGTAGGCGGTCTCGCGCGCGATCCTGCCGTCGCGACATTCGAAGATGAAGACGACCTGGTAGGCGTCACCGCCATAGTCGA
>JBKQRF010000229.1:0-3017 GCA_052144055.1 Candidatus Limnocylindrales bacterium | reverse complement strand
GCTACACTCCTCGGATCGATGTCCGTGTTGCGACGTTGACTGGGACCCGCCAGGTCGCACTCGGGCAGGTCCGCGTTCTCCAGGTTGATCGTGGGAGGGATCACAGCCTCGCGGATTGAGCCAACCGCGGCGAGCGCGCTCATGGCCCCGGCAGCCCCCAGCAGGTGTCCGATCATCGACTTCGGCGCGGTGATGGCGACGCGGCGTGCGTGCGTGCCGAAGGCGGCCTTGATCGCCCGCGTTTCGGTCACGTCGTTGAGCGGGGTCGAGGTGCCATGGGCCACGATGAGGTCGACCTCGTCGGGCGCGACCCCGGCCTCGCGCAGCGCGAGCGTCATCGCGCGGGTGGCGCCGCGGCCAGTCGGTTCGGGCGCCGACACGTGGAACGCGTCGCCCGTAAGCGCGCCGCCGAGGACCTCCGCCTCGATGCGCGCTCCGCGTCCGAGTGCGTGGTCCGCGCGCTCCATGACTAGGATGCCGGCACCCTCGCCGAACAGGAAGCCGTCTCGATCCCGGTCAAACGGTCGGGAGGCGTGGGTCGGATCGTCGTTGCGCCTGGACAAGGCCCCCATGTTGTCGAGCGCCGCGAAACCCATCGGCACGAGCGCTGCCTCAGAGCCGCCTACGAGCACCACGTCGCACTCGCCCCGCTGGATCATGCGGAGGCCGTCGATGAGCGCGATGACCGAGCTGGCGCAGGCCGCCACCTGCGTGATCGCGGGTCCGGTCAGGCGGTACGCCATGGAGACCATGCAGGCCGCCATCGACCCCGAGAACGCGGGGATCGCAAACGGGCTGACCTGCCCCGGCCCCTTCCGCTCCAGCGTGTGGGTTCCTTCGATGACTGCCTCGATGCCGCCTCCTCCGGTGTTGATGGCGACGCCGACCCGGTCGCGCTGCTCGGGCGTCCACTCGTCGAAGTGGAGCCCGGCGTCCTCGATGGCCTCCTTCGCCGCGGCCATCGCGAAGTGGATGAAGCGGCTCATCCGTCGCGCCATCTTGCGATCCATGGCGACCGTGGGGTCGAAGTCCTTGACCTCTGCGGCGATGCGGACGTCGTACCCGCTCGCGTCGAAGGAGGTGATCGGCCCGGCACCGCTCACGCCAGCCACGAGGTTCCGCCAGTACGTGGAGTGGTCGTTGCCGATCGGCGTGACGGCCCCCAGCCCGGTGATCACGGCGCGCCCCGAGAGATCAGCGCTTCGCACAGCTCATCGTCTCCCTTCCTCCTGGCCAGCTCCGATGGCCAGCGCTTCTACAACTCCGCGGGCAACGAGCGCCTGGTGGAGTTAGCGACGGGTGCCGCGTTCCCGGGCGGCTCCACCCGCCACGTAAATAGAGTCGCCGGCACGCTCAGCTGCCCTGCTGCCGCAGCTCCTCAGTTGCCAAACGGGCCCCCTCGGCCATCGAGCGCAGCTTGGCCCAGGTGATGGCAGGGTCGACCGCCGAGACTCCCGCGAACGTCCCAAAGCCGCAATCGGACCCCGCCATGACCCGTTCCTGGCCGACAAGCCGGGCGTAGTTGACCAGGCGCTGGGCAACGAGCTCAGGGTGCTCGATGTAGTTCGTGGTGGAGTCGATGACACCCGGGATGAGCACCTTGTCGTCGGGCAGCTTCACCTCCTCGAAGAGCCGCCACTCGTGGGCGTGCCGGGGGTTGCAGGCTTCGAGGCTGATGGCGCTTGGGCGCGCCGAGAGCACGATGTCGATGATGTCCGCGAGGGGCACGTCGAGATGGTGGGGTCCTTCGTAGTTGCCCCAGCAGAGGTGCATGCGCAGCTGTTCGGGCGGGATGCCCGCCGTGGCCGCGTTAAGGGCTTCGACGTTGCGGCCGGCCTCGCGACGGAACTCGGCGAGGCTGCGGTCGGCGAACTGCAGGTGGCGGCCCATGGCGAGATCCGGGCAGTCGAGCTGGAGGACGAAGCCCGCAGCTGCGATGGCCTCGTACTCCTGCCGCATGGCGTCCGCGATGGCCGAGAGGTACGCGTCGCGGCTGGGGTAGTAATGATTGGCGAAGAAGAGCGCGATCACGCCGGGCGAGGCGGCCGTCATGAAGACGTCCTCGGCCTTCACTCCCCTCGTCGCTGCCTTCAGGTTCTCAATGTCCCGGGCGACCGGTTCGCGATCCTTGAGCTCGATCGGCCCGACGCAGGCGGGGGTGCGCACGTAGCGCATGCCCGTGCCGGACTCGGCGAACCTGCGCTGGCCCCATTCGGGAAAGTCGGCGACCTCGGCGATGTTCACCATGGCGCTCTCGCCTTCGAAGCCGGTCAGCCGATCCTTCACATAGGTCGAGTAGCCGATCTTGCTCATTTCGCCGTCGTTGAGAACATCCACGCCTGCCTCGCCCTGCCGGCGCGCGACCTCGAGCACGGCAGCGCGGACAGCCGCCTCCACGTCCTCGGGCTTGGCTCGTCCGTCCTCTTTGGCATACATGAGCGCGAGTAGCTCTGGCGGCCGGGGCAGGCTGCCGGTGTGCGTGGTCAGGATGCGATCGACGCTTTGTTTCATGGGGCAGCTCCGACTCCCGCAGCCAACCGGTGACTCGCCTCACGATCGTACCGCTCCCCCGACAATCGGAGCCTCGCCGGACAGGATCGACGTCAGGCGTGACGCCAATCAGATCAGGTGTCGGTTCGCCCCACCGCCAGCCACGCGCCGTGCTGGGCGCCGTCGTGGCGCGTGCAGGCCGCCAGGGCCGACGGATCTTCGGCGCCGTCCGCCGCGAGCGCGCGTTCCCCGCTAGTGCTAGACGGCGCGCGGCCCCGGGGCCCGCACCGCGCTCGGCTCGGGCGAAGGCTGCATCGTCCAGCCCAGCAGTTCAGGCACCGTCACGAAGCGGAAGCCTAGGTCCCGGTACTGCGAGATGACGGTTGGGAGGATGAGGGGGGTGAGAGCCGGACCCCCGTGGGTCAGGAGCACCGAACCGTCGCTGCCACGCATGGCTGCCCGCACGAGCTGCGCCGGGGTCGCCCGCAGCGAGGTATCCGCATCGCTCGTGTCCCACATGAGCACGG
>JBKQRF010000228.1:0-10596 GCA_052144055.1 Candidatus Limnocylindrales bacterium | reverse complement strand
GCTTGGCCCGGTCGTGGGCCGCCGCTCGTTCGGCTTCCTCTTCTCGCGCCGCGTCCGCCCGATTGAAGGGGTAGTTATTCCTGTAGTCCCTGGGTGGGTGTAGTTGTTCCGCTGTATCAAGAGAAGCAGAACGCGCACCGGGGTTCGGGATGCTCGGCCCGGCAGGCTGAGGGACTAGGAAAGGGACTGTCACGGCTTTGACCGCGGTCCCGCCGCCGTTTCTGGCGGGGGCGGTGTCTGAGGCCACTCCTGCTCCCAGCGCGGCTCAGACGCCGCCGTAGGTGTGGCAGACGCGGCGATACGGGCCGCCTTCCGGGTCCGATAGAGTCGCGAGCGGCATGCCCACCCACACGTCGTCCGATCAACGCGGGCCCAGCTGACGAGGGGCTCGCCGCAGGCCAGGCAGCGGCGTGCTGGTGCGACAGGCTGGCGCTCGTCGCCGTTCGCGCGGCGGGGATGTAGAGTCCGCACGGGGTTTCCTCCCCTGGGTTCCGCGGCCGAACTTGTAGGGACTGCCGCGGAGCCTGTTTGTGTGTCTTGGGCTACGGGCCGGTCGTGTTCTCCTCGGGGCTCCCTCGGCCCAGGGCGAGGGCATCGAGCGCCGCGAAGTAGCGCGTGCAGATTCGCTGGGTCGGCCGGTAGGCCGCCTCGATGCCCGAGATGCGCTGAGCTGACACGCCGAGTTGGTGCGCCAGGGCTCGCTGCGACACGCCGCTGGTCAGACGCGCAACCTTCAGGTCGAGTCCGGTGGTGGGTTGGACGGGTCGATCGGTTTCCATGGGTGGACAATCGCAGATTCGATAGACTGGGTGCCAAAAGGTGGAGCAAAGGTGGAACCATGACCGGCGCAGTCCGGCGCCCCGCGACCGATGCCGTCCTGGCCAGCGGGATCTGGGTGGTCGGCGAGCGGTACGTCGTCCACGACGGGATCGATCGGCTCGGGCAGGACGATGTCACCTGGCAGCCGCTACAGGGCCGGCCGGAATGGCCCGTGCACCAGCGCGACGGGCGCCTCGTGTGGATCGAGCGCGATCAAGCGGGTGACTGGCGCACCATCCCCGACGAGGATCGGCGGCCCCGAGTCGACACGACAGGAGCGCCGCTAGAGACGCGCGTGCGGGTCATCGTCGACGAGAGCCCGGATCCCCGCACCCGAGCGCCAACGGTGTGGGCGCCCAGCGAGCGGGTCGGCCTTGCTGACGAACTGGTCGCGCTCGGCAACCAGGGCGACGCGGCGATCGTGCGCTGGGTGGAGGCGCACGGCTTCGTCGGCGTCCGAGCCAATCCCCATGAACGACAGGAGAGCATCGAGGAGATCTCGTGGGCGCTGCGCCGGCTGGCCCGAACACGCGACCTCATGCACGCGATCCGCGAGCGCACGGGTGACGCCTTGCGCGCCGAGGCCGAACGGATCCTGGGTTTCCCAGAGGGGACGTTTGCCGAGGTCAACCGAGACGATCCTGCTGACACGTTCCCGCTTCACCCGGGCGTGCTCGTCGAGCCGGGCCTCCGGCTGGCCCGCGCCTTTGGGATCGCGGTCCCCGCGGGCCAGCACTGGACGGGCGCTGGCGCTTACATCCAGGCGCTCTACGCCCTGACGGAGGAGCTTCAGGCCCCCCTACAGCACCTGCTCCGCGTGCAGGCCGGGATCATGCCGACCGAGGACGGGATGCGCCTGCAGGGCGCGATCGTGGCACCAGGTCCGCTGGCGACGGCGTACCTGCAGACACTCGACGAGGCGAGTTGGCCAGCGATCACATACGTGGGCGACCTGCCGCGGATCGACTGGCGAGCGCCCCGCCGCTGCCAGCGGTGTGGGACGACGTTCAAGCCGAGACGTCTGGACCAGAAGTGGTGCAGCAAGCGTTGTCTTTGGGCGGCCTCAAAAGCACGAACCGCCCACCCCGGCCCAAGCCGCGGCACCCATCCATCCGCCGGTGGCCGCGTGGGAACTGTGTGACCGCCGGCGTCCGGTGATCGGCCCCCGCGATAGCCACGCAGCCTCACGCCAGGAAAGTCTGCACGCTCCCGGCACGGACGGCGCTGTGGCCGTGACACGATCCTGCTGCCCATCGACGCGACCGAGGGTCAGCATCGCCCGGTTCGACGGTCTCAGTCCGACGGCAACTCCTCGGCCAGCGCTCCGAACAAGGGTCAGGAACACGGTGCCGTAATCCCCCCTTGTACGATCGAAGTGGGTCGCAGATTAGTTCACGGGCATGGCGGTGCCCCCCAGGCTCGAATCGGAGGGCGGACGTGGACGACAACACTTATCGTTGGCTTACCGCCGTCGTAACGCCGTTGCTGAGCGTGGCACTGACGGCGATCATCAGCGGGACCGTCGCGATCGTTGCCACACGACTCGAGGCTGGCCGCGCGGAGAAACGAGCTCAGCGTGCAGCGCGCGATCGATGGGCTGTAGACGCGCTCGGGGAGACTTACGGCGAGCTGATGCGGCTCCTGTTTCTCGCAGCGAACGGGCTGCCTCACGACGGTGCCGACCTCGAGCCGCCGATGCTGCGAGTCAACGGCGCCCTGACGGGTGACCCGCGACTCCTAGCCGACTTCGTGGTCCTGCTGGACAGCATCGAACAGCAACGCCAGGCGAAGGTCCCTCGCTCTGGGGTCGCGGACGCCGTCGGGATGATGCAGGTTCGCCTACAGGCGCAGTACAGGGCACAGATGGCCCGCATCAGAGGCGGCGAAGCGCCGCAGCTGACCGACATGGAGGTGGTCTCCGCCATGCTCCCGGCTCACCTCAGGGGCACGCTGGGCAATCTGTAGGCTCGGACGCGACCCCGCATGGTCGACCTGGCCGTAGCGGGATCGTCGCGGCGATGACCGTCCCAGCAAGGATCGCCAGACAGCGGGGCGCTCTCGTTCTGAATGCGACTGCCATCGGTTCCCCGTCCGGAAAGGAGGGTCCTTCTGGCGGAAAGGAGTGCGTGTCGTCAGCGCCGTGGTCGTGGGCCGGCTAATGCGTGTTGTGGAGCCCCGTGTCGCTCGACAACATGAGGCTCGTCAAGTTGGAGCCCGCTGGGAGAAAGACGCTGATGGCAACCGAGGCAATCGAGCTGACAATCCACACTGTGGCTGGCCCCATGGCGATCCCGCTCGAAGCTGAGAGCGCGCGGGCAATCCTGACTAGGTTTGGGCCACCGATGAGAGACGGAGAGCCGATCGATCTTGCCAAGGAGCCGCCGATCGAAACGGGCAGGTTCCTCGCGGCCGTGTGGATGAACAAGATCGCACGGAGTTCCCCTGATGACGCGTTCAACGTCAAGCTGGGCGACGGCAGCTATGTCTCCATACGACCGAGCGCGGTCCTCGCCGTGGCAGCCAGGACAGTTGACGCGAGGTCGCGATCGATCGGCTTCGGCGCAATTGAAGGCTGAACGGGGTTCCAGTACAGCCAGCGACTGGTCCGCGCGGCGATGCCGGGCAAGTCAGGATCCGCCGATCAAACGCGGCCGGACGGACGCCCTGCTCGAAAGGTCCATCTTGGCATGGCCGCGCGGCGCCCCGTCAACGGCGGGCAGGTCGATGTGTTGGAGTTGCCAGCGACAATGGGCCGGCTATCCAGCCCGCCTTGGTCGGGCCTGCCACGTCCAGCTCGGGATCGCCTCCAGTGCTGCCACTCGGTCGGGACTGAGCCCACCTCGCGCGTAGGCGCTCCGTTGAGCGTTCACCCACTGACCCAGCCGAAAGTCCCCTTCATGGTGTTTCACGGGTACGAGAGCGTGGCCCTCGCGTTCCACAAAAGAGCGAAGAGACGCCATTGCTATCGTCCACTTGTCGGGTGTCGGTTCCCATGTCCAGCCCGGCAACGCTTGGAGGGCGGCGGCTCGCGTCTGAGCGAGCTGCCCTCTGCGGTGTTCGCTCCGACGCCGCGTGACCCAGGCGCCGATCGGGAACCCGTCCTCACTGGCAGCATATGGCACCCGGGCATGGCCTTCGCGCCCGGCGTAGGCGGCGAGTTTGGCAAATCCGGCGAGCCAGTCGTCTTCAGACGGGTCCCAGGTCCAGCCCGGGACGGACTCAAGCGCCGTGGCATGGCCGGCGGGCATCTGGCGCTTGCGGAACTCGCTTCGACGGTTGCCCACCCATGTCCCAAGGGGGAAGCCAGCTTCGAGGTGATCCCCCGGTACCCGCGCATGACCTTCCCGTCCCGCGAATCGTTGCAAGCTGCCGAACCCCGCTCGCCAATCGTCCGCCAGCGGATCCCACGTCCAGCCCAGGATGGCTTCCAGTTCGGCGGTTCGCTCGGCAGAGAGGCGATCCCGCCGGTGGTCGGTACGGCGTCCGTTCACCCATGATCCGAGTTTGAAGCCCATCTCGATATGAGAGAACGGTACCCGGGCGTGGCCCTCACGCTCGGCAAACGCCCGCAGGCGCGATACCCCGATCCTCCAGTCATCGTCGCGCGCATCCCAAGTCCAGCCAGGGATCGCCTCTACCGCATCGACACGCTCTGGGCGCAGGCGCCCGCGACGGAACGCGCCACGGGTGACCGCGACCCACTGTCCCAGGCGGCTGCCGTCTTCCACGTGATCGCCCGGAACCCTGGCGTGCCCCTCACGCTTCGCGAAGACACGGAGTCCAGCGAGGTCGCGATACCAGTCAGCGGTGCGCGGGTCCCAACTCCAGCCGGGCAGCGACTCCAATGTCGCTTCGCGATCCGGTGCCAGTGATTTACGTCGGTGATCTGATCGACGGTTGGTGATCCAGGCTCCGAGGTCGACGCCCCGCTCGCGGTACCCGCGCGCAGGGCGGCAGTGGCCCTCGCGTGTCGCGAAGGCACGGAGCGCAGTGATCCCGGCCTGCCAGTCCGCCTCGATCGGGTCCCAGCTCCAACCAGGGAGAGCTTCGAGCGCCGTCACGCGGTCGCGGGCAAGCGCTCCGGCGCGGTGCGCCTCGCGGCGATGTGCCACCCACCCGCCGAGCAGGAAGTTGTCCTCGACGTGGCTGTGCGGTACAGAGGCGTGGCCCTCGCGTGCGACGAAGTGGCGCAGGAAACCCAGCCCTACCTCAAATGGGACTGCGCAAACCTCGACCGAGCGTAGGTCGAGCGCCCGCTCGAAGGCTGCGAGGTCAATTCCCTCCCCGACATCGAGAACCCGGATGTGGTCCCGGAGGAAACCCGAGTCCACAAGCCGCGAGGACCGTCGTCCCAGTTCGACTCGGAGGCGCGTCGCCTCAGCGGACAGCTCCTCGTCATGCGCCCGCAGCGCCCGGAGGACGTCGAGGACAGGCATGAACGCACTCGACTCGACCGCTGCTTCAGGATCGGCGGCATCGGCCTCGGTGAGAAAGACCGGGATGATCACCCGACCCCGAACCTTGCCCTCGGCCGTCCGCATCGCACGCCCGACAGCCTGAACGACGTCGACGTGGCTGCCGCGGGGGTCGACGAACGCGACCGCGTCGAGCGCAGGCACGTCGATGCCCTCGGTCAGGCAGCGGGCGTTGGTGAGAAGGGTGGGGACCTCGGGACTCCGGAGCCGCTCGACGATCCGGTTGCGCTCGCCCGTCGGCATCGTACCCGCGACATGGCCAGTCGCCGGCACCGGAGGCTCGTCGCTGATTACGGGCAACCAGCGGGCGAAGGCCCGTGCCCTTGCCACCGACGAGTGGAACGAGATCGAGCGCTGCAGGCGAAGCTCGGCGATCGCACGCCGCAGTGCGACGAGGAAGGCGAGCGACTCGGCATCGGTCGCGAGGGCGCCTGCCCGGACGATGGCCCTTCGGTCGATGAGGTCCGCCACCTCGGCGTCGGTGACCGCGACCACGACCAGCTCGTAGTCGACGAGGATGCGCTGCTCCACGGCAGAGCGGAACGACAGCCGGTGGGCGACTGGGCCGAACAGCGCCTCGTCGTCCATCGAGGCGATCTCGACATCGGCACCATCCAGTTCGAGCCGGGCCTTCGCGGCCGGGCCAAAGAGACGAGGGGTGGCGGTGGCGAAGAGCCGGTGCCCAGCCCGGATCCTCTCGGCATCGAGGACAACTTTCTGGTCCCGCTGACGAACGTCTGTACTGACCTGTACCCCGGCGAGCTTGTGGGCCTCGTCACAAACGACGAGGTCAAAGGCCGGGATCGCGTGGTCGGCCTGTGCCTGCGCGATGCGGTCGCTCGATTGGTAGGTGGCGAAGATGACCCGCCGGCCCGGGCCAGCCAGGAAGGCCGCGATGTCGGTTGGCTCGGTAGTCACGGGGACGCCGAGGTCGGCCGTCCGGACGGTCACCTCGTCCCGTCCGACGGTCGTCTCGTCGGAGCAGACAACGAGATCGACAAACGGAGTGCTGGCCGATTCGATCCAGTCCCGCCGGAACTGGCGGAGCAGCAGCAGCGACGGCACGAGGACGAGGACCCGCCGATCACCACGAGCCTCCGCGATCCAGAGGGTGGTGAGGGTCTTGCCCGAGCCGCAGGCCATGACGAGCTGGGCGCGGGGCTCCGAGGCCAGGACCGCGACCGTCTCCCGGATGGCGGCGAGCTGATGGGGCCGTGGGGTCCTCGGGTGTCGCTCGGCACGCACTTCGCCCGACGGCCCGACCTCGAGCGCTCCTGACCAGTCGATCTCGCTGGCGAGGAAAGCATCCCGCAGGAGCCAGCCGATCGGTTCGGCCGATTGGACCCCTGGCGCTCCGAGCGCCTCCCGGGCGTTCGGCCCTCGGTCCCAGGCGTTGGTCACGATCAGGCGGCGTGAGAACATCCCGGGCCGATAGCCGACCGCGGTGGCGACATCCTCCCAGCGGATCAGCCGATCCGGGTCGATTCGGAACTTGACCTGGACGCCGATCAGCTGACCTAGAGCATCCTCCGCGACGAGATCGATCCCAAGATCCCGGGTGGCCCCAGCGGCTTCCCGGCCGGGCCAGTCACGCCAGCCCCAGACCCGGCGTAGGCCGAACTCGGGATCGTGCCGGAGAAGATGGGCGACAGCTCGCTCGAAGGCATCACCCCGCGCCTTTTCGCTCGCCAGGGTGGCGATCGACCACTCGAGAGTCCGAAAGTCGGTGGCCATGGGTGGCGGCAATTGTGCGCCGGCGACGAGCGGTTACGACGATGGGGTCGGGTAACTGAGGCTCGGCGTGGGGGTCGGCACCTGCAATAGCGAAGCGTGCTGTCCACCCACGGGCATGAAGACCAGCGCGAGCCCGATGAGCGCCGACGCGAGCGCGATCACGGCCCAACGCCTAGCCTGGAAGAGTTCTGTTGCGCGCCGGCGGCAGGTCTCCATGTTCAGCTGCGCGGCGTAGTTCCATGTTTCCGCCTCGTCCGCGCGGAGCTCCGCCTCCGTCATCGGCGTCCCGTCCTTCTCGAGGAACGCCAGGTTCTGCAGGGCGGTGAGGCCCATCCCCGTCGCTAGCGCGGCCGCGGCTGCCGCAACCAACAGCGCGACCGTCGAGAGCACGACGAACCCGAACCCTGCCCAGCGCAGCGCGCCGGCATCGGCCGGTGGCGACGCAAGCGCCACGGCAGCAAGCGACAATGGCACCAGCCCGATGACGACCGTCATGAACGACGACGCCCTCGCCTGAATGCCATCGAGGGCCGCGGACGACTGGTCTCGTGACTTCTCCGCGACGCCGACAAGATACTCTGCCAGCTTCGCATCCGCGCGAGCCCGGACGACAATCGTCGGCGTATCGAACTTCGGGTATTGCAGGTCCTCCGCCGCGATCATGTCTCCCAAGATGAACGCGAGGATCCGCCTGATCACGGTGACGTCCTCCGCTCAACGAGCCACTCGACCATGGCTGCGGTAACGCGGCGATCGCCCGACGTTTCGAGGAACAACCACTGCCCGTTCGGGTTCGCCTCCACGAACGTCGCGTGCCCGTCGCTGTCCACGACCCAGTCCTGCGAGGTGAAACCGAGGCCGAGTGCCGCCGCGAGTAGGCGCGCGCCGCATGACACCGACTCCGTCGACAAGCAGGGTTCCCACCGTCCGTGGTTCTCGAGTGACACGCGCCAGTCCAAGTCCGACGACGTGAGGCGGTAGGCAAACACATCGTCGCCCACCGTCACCACGCGGAGGTGCTCCCGCGCGACGATCTCGGCTTGGAGGACGATAGGGATCCCGTTGAGCTCGAGGTCGTCGTCGCCGCGGATGCGGCTCGTCCAGGCAAACTCCGGCAACGGAGAGGTTGCGACCAGGCCATAACGGACAGCCTTTACGACGACGGCGGGATGCCGATCCAGGAACGCACGCGCGACCGTGGCGTCGTTCGTCACGATCGTGGCCGGGCACGGCAAACCGAGATCGTGAGCGGTCCTAAGCTGCACCATTTTGTGCTCGGCGCGCCAGAGCGACACCGGGCTGTTGAGCCAGTCGACATCCGCTGCCAGGAGGCCGCCGCGGAAAGCATCGCGCGACTCCGCGGCCGCGAAGTCCGCGTAGCGAGCGTCGAGCTCCCGCAGCTCCAAATTGCCCGGCCGTCGCCACACGCCTGACCATTTCCCGCGGACGATTTCTGTCTCGTCGAAGCGGAAGTGATTGCCAAGCTCCCACGTCACGGCCACGGCCGGCACGCGCGCAAGCGAGCAGCGCAGAACTCGCGCACCGCGCGCGACGAGCGTCTCCTCCAGCGCGTCCCCGTGCTCGTCGCCCGGATACGAGACGACGACGACATCACGCACGCTTCACTCGCCCTCGACGTCGCCCTCATCCGATGTCTCCGGCGTCGGGGCACGTGTGAACCGGCTCTTCCCGCTCGCATCGGCATCGACCGGCCGGGCGCGTCCCGCCAACCATGGTCGCGCTGAACCAGTCGTGACCGCGCGCGCCACAGGTTCGTGCTCGTCCGTGGTCTCTACGGCGCGCGTGACGATCGTATGGCCAGTCACGGTGGCGTCTACGTGAGACGCCCGAGCCGCAAGGAAGGGAACGAGGGACATGACGGCCTCCTCCGGGTCGCGATCACACATCCCGCCCCGTCCGACGGACCCGGCGCGCGTCGTGGCCTGCGAACCCGCCCACGATTGTCGCACCACGTGCTGCTCCGGTGAGCTGAGCTCTACCGCTGGCCTCGACGGATGGCGATCGCCGCACTGCGCCTCGTCCACGGGTGTGGCGACGCGATCGAACGCCGGCAAGCCGCCGCCGTCTTGCGCAGCCAGACGCGATCGAGCGGCATCTTGACCGACCCCAGCCAACCGGCCGACTCCCGATTCACGCCGTCCGCGCGTCGGCCGGTTGGGTCGATCGAGTAGAGGTCCGGCTGTCCGGTGCAGGCGCCGCGCTCCCGAAGGGCCCGGTTTCTGGACGCTCTGGCGGGGAGCCGGGCTGAGCGCGCGAGGGGCTCGACGGGAAGACCCCTTTTCGGGCCGGCTCTCGAGGCAGCACCCGTCATGGCGCACGACCCGATGGTCTGCTTCCGGCGCGACGGCGAGCATCGCGTGTCTTGGCCACGTGTCCCGCGCAATTTCGGACGGCTGCCCTACTCCTCACCCTGTGTTTGGCGGGCTTGGTCGCGCATGTACTTGATCCATCCCGGTTCGGTCGGGTCGCTGTCACGGACGCGATCGCCGGTGAATCGGCGGTCTACTTGCTCAAGGAGGTTCTGAATCTCAAGCCAGATCTGACCTGCCCGGGCTGCGAACGCCTCCCGCGACACCACGTCGACGATGGTCGGGAGTTTCGTGACGCCAGAACCATGCCAAACCACCCGAGTCCAGGGCACCTCTTGGACTTCCTCGGTGCCGTCCTCTCGAAAGCCCACGCTCACCAGCGCGGACGACGTCACGATCACCGGGACCACGAGCAGAGGCGGCGCCCACTGCCCAGCCACGATGGCGGTGGCTGCATTGATCGCCTGCATCATCGCCTGGTAGGCCAGGTCCCGGTTCTTGGGATCGGCCGCCACGACGTCCAGAGCAACCGGCCGCGGAACCTTCAGATGCTTGTGGACGTCTGCCCCAGCTAGCCCGAGAAACGACTCCGTTGCGATTGACATCCACTCGGGGACTGGTCCGTCGGATGTCATCACCGCCCAAGGCGCCCCGCCCATCTTGCACTCGACGGCAAGTTGGACAGACGGGACGGCATAAGGCTCGCGTTGATGGGGATCCACCTCCACGGCGGCGACGACGTCGATCTCCCGTGCCTTTCCCTCGTTCGGGTCGAGGTAGTACCTGCCCCGGGTCGTCTTGAACCCGAGCCCTCTGAGGGTGTGTTCCACCTCGTACTCGAGCTGGCGTCCCTGCTCGCTGAGCCACTTGCTGACGCGTTCGATAGGGGTCAGGTCGTGCACCTTCGTCCGTCCTCAGAGCGCCGGTCGCGGAACCCGAAGCGCTTCCTGGACGAGTGTAGAGCCTCGATTGCGGCGGCCACCCAACGGCTCGCTCTCAGGGGCACGAGTCCACCCGACCCTGATCTCAGAAGCTCAGCAGGCAGCCGCGAGGCGCCGAGCTCCAATCCGCGCCACGATCCGGACGACCATCCGTAAAGGCTCGGCTCTACTCCATTCGCACCTCCGACCTCATCGAGCGTGGCTATACGAGCACGAGTGCGGTTCACCCGGACCTACCGTCCCGCGCCGTCTCCGTGTCCGCTCCGAACCCCGTGGCGTCGACGACGGTCGGCTCGT
>JBKQRF010000227.1:0-15857 GCA_052144055.1 Candidatus Limnocylindrales bacterium | reverse complement strand
CCGGACTCGCGTCAAGCGCGATCAGGACCACCACCGCGCAGGTCAGTGCGATGATCCGCAGCGTATCGCGCAGCATGCCTTACCTCCCTGTGCGGCACTTGTACCGCGGGCTGGCTCGCGCGGCAAGGGGGTTATTCACGCCCCCGGCAGGATGCGGACTTCACGACGTTGCTCATCGTGCGCAGCACCGACCGCGTCATACGGAATGCCGTACCGAGGCCAGCGCTTGCCCGAACCGGGCTCCTGCCTCTGCGAGCAGCGACGGAGCGTAGCGGCTGAACGCGAGTCGCAGACTCGTAGTCCCACCGGACCCGCAACGCCATCGTAACGCTACACTTGGGCCCATCGGCCGGCCCATACCCGGCCGCCGGGGGTGGCGTCCGGGAGAAGGCCGCGGGCCCCAGGGACCCAGGCCGTTTGGCACCCCGACCTTTCGCCAGGCTAGGACTCATGAAGCGCCTTCGCCATCTGTCCGGCGCCGAAGTCGCGGCCGCAATGCCGCCGCTCACTGACCGGCTGGTCCTGGCCGAGCGGACGTTGCGCGCCCTCGGCCGTGACGCAGAACTCCCGCCGAAGATCGGGGTTCATCCCCGGCAGCCGGGGTCGCTGGCGCACGCGATGCCGGCGCTGTTGCGCGGTGAGGCCGTGGACGGTTCCCTGGACCTCATCGGGGTCAAGTGGATCACCGGCTTCCCTGCGAACCCGACGATCGATTTGCCGACATACCACGCCCTGGTCCTGCTCAACGATCCGGTCACGGGCGAGCCACTGGCGGTCATGGACGCAGCGTCGATCACGGCTGCGCGAACCGCCGCTATCAGCGGAACGGCAGTCCGCCACTTCCTGCCGCAGGGCACGGGGCTGAGTGGACGCCCGGCTCGAGTCGCCTTGTTGGGGGCTGGAGTCCAGGCTCGCAGCCACATCCCGGTCATCGGCCACCTGCTGCCGGGCGCTCGAGTACTGCTGACCGACGTCGACATGGCGCGAGCCTCGGCACTGGCATACGAGGCTTCCACGGTCGAAGGAATTGGCTCGCTTCAAGTGGCTTCGAGCGTGCGCGAGGCAGTCGATTCGGCGGACGTCGTCGTTTCCGTCACCTCGTTCGGCCCCGATCGACAAGCGCTCGATCCGGCGTGGCTCAGCGCGGCGGTGCTGTTCGTGGCCGTCGACTATGACATGCAGGCCCCGGCCGCCCTGGCCCGCCAGGCCGTGTTCGTGGTCGACGAGCGCGACCAGTTCCTTGCCACCCGTACGGGTTCGACCTTCGCCGATTACCCCAATCCAGACGCCACGATCGGCGAGTTGCTCCGGGGAGGGGCGCCTCCCCGGCCGAGCGATCGGCGCCACCGCCAGGGTCGCATCCTCGCCACCCACCTGGGCGTCGGTCTGGCAGATGTGGTTTTCGCCTCGGCAATACTTGCCCGAGCCGAGCAGCTTGGACTGGGGCGGCTCCTGCCCCGCTGAGGCGCGCCGGATGACCGCTGCTCTGCAGGGCCATGCCGCGTGAGCAGGAGCAGCCGAGCCACATCTCGCCGAAGATCAGCGGTGCCGAGCCGCTTAGCACGATCCGATCATGGTGTGGGGCCCGGCGACGAGTAGAGGGAGCGGCGTGCGTCAAGCCACTGGCGACAGCCTGGCCTCGGGTATGGTCGGCTCGAACAGCTCCACCGGATTACCCGACGGGTCGTCGATCAGGATCTGCCTGCCGCCCACGCCGCTGACGATCTCGTTACGAAAGTGGACGCCGGCCGCCCGCAGTTCCTCGACCAGCGCGGTTAGGTCCGAGACTTCGAGCGAGAAGCGGTTCCAGCCCCCGGGCTCGGGCAGCCCCCCGCCAGGCATGGCCTGCCCCCCGCCTGGTCCTCCGCCGGGCTTGCTCAAGACGAGGCGCAGGTCGCCCCGGGACAGCATGGCGAAGGACGGGTTCGGATGCATGTCCTCGTGGAAGCCCAGGTCTTCACAGTAGAAGGCGATCGCCGCCTCGACGTCGCGGACGATGTAGCGGACACTCACGCTCGGCATGGCGGGACCTCCTGCGTGCTGCCCATGGTCGCTGATCGTTGGAGATCAGGCAGCGGGCCGGACCGAATGAGCCCAGCTCGAACGCGAGCGTGGGGCCGGCACCGCCCCGCGGGTCATCTACGCTCGGACTGCCGGTTGGACGACCTCCCGATCGAAGCGCTCGACGGCCGCCACGAAAGTGTCGGGCAGGCGGGGCTCGAAGCCGATCGCCAGCTCCTCGACCCCGATCGCGGCGAACGCGCGGACCTGTGCGAGCATGGCGGGTGGATCGCCCGCCAGGACGGCGCTACCCGAGGCAGGCGCGTCGAAGCGCACGGTAAGGCGGGCCGACAGGCGGGGCATGGGCCGGCCCGCCGCCTCGGCCGCGGCGCGGATCGCCGGGAGCCGCTCCTGGTATTCGGAGGGTCCCGTCCCGGTCGAGTGGTAGCCATCGCCGAGCGCACCGGCGTGCCGCAACGCGCCCGCGGCGCGTCCTCCGACGAGCACCGGCAGTCGCGCGCCCTGTACTGGGAGGGGCTCGAAGACGAAGTCACGCAGCCCGACTTGGAGCTCAGAGCAACAAGCGGGAGTGACGATGCCCAAGAACCCACTCTTCTCGACGTATCGCCAGGGCGAGAACCGGGTGACCTCGTCGATGCTCGCTGTCTTCGAGCGGATCGACATCTCGCTCCTCGAGATGATCCTGGCCTCGGCCGCGGGCGAGTCGTCACTCTCGATGGTGACGTTCACCAACCAGCCGACGGGGAGGGGTCACTCGGTACCCGATGCCCGCATCTCAGCCCGCTTTGCATACTGGTTCGAGGTGAAGACCGCGCGAAATGCACTCAGTAGTCACCAGCTGAGTGAGCACCTCGCGAACCTCCAAGGGGAGGGCGACGAGCGCCTCTTCGTCGTCACCCCGGACGCTGATCAGCCGGCCGCCGTGACCCACCTGGCGGATCGCCGGGTTGTGTGGTTCAACTTCCGCTCGTTGCACGACGCGATCGAGCGCTCGTCACTTGACGTGACGAGCGGAATCTCAGAACAGCAGCGGTTCCTCCTTCGAGAGCTGCAGGCGCTCCCGGTAGAGGATGGCCTCGTCGACAACGACGACGCGGTGGTGGTTGCCGCCCGGTTCGGCTACCCCGAGTATCTCAAGCGCGCGGTCTACATCTGCCAGCCCGAACGGGCGTTCCGCGGCGGCCTCACCCACATGGCGTTCTATGCCAACGGAGCGATCCAGGTGCACGTGCCCCGAATCAGCCACCGGGAGGACCTCGTCTCCTTCACGCGCGAAGAAGCGGTCAAGCGCTGCGCGGGCACTGACATCGACCGAGCTGTAGGTGCTGCGATCGAAGCTGACTTGGACGCAGGGACGCGCGAAGATGGGAAGCAGTACCAGGTGTTCCTGCTCTCGTCGCCCGACGATCCCGAGACCGTGACGCTGGCGCACCCGATCCTCAACGACACGGTGGCCGAGTCGGGACGCCCCTGGGCCTGGACCATGGGCCAGCGGTACGTCAGCCTCGCGAAGCTGTGTCAGCCGGACGTCACCCGCACGAGCGACCTCGGACCGGGCTGAGACTGACGCGCGGAGGAAGCGCATTCCGTCGATGTGGGGGCGCCGGGAACGGCCGCCCATGTTCCTCGGACCACGATCCGATCATCGTGCGAGCCTCGTGCGTCGGGTTCAGTCATCGTGCTGGCCCTCTCAACGCGCGGCCAGGTTGGTGTTTCATCCACCAGGGTGTGGTGGACCTCTCAGCGACGCGAAGGCTCCACAGTTGAGCTACTTGTCACGTGAACGCCGCGCATCGGCAGGGGTGAGCGCGAGTCAGGTCCAGACAAAGTGTTGAATGGCGGTTGCGCGCGTGCGCATGCTCGACGACAAGTCCGCGAGTCGCTGCGTGGCGAGGGCGGGGATGACGCTCGGGACGGAGATAGAGGCCATGAGGAGGCGCCGATGACGATCACTGCCCATGCTCCTAGCCTGACCGACGAGCAACGCGCCGCCGTGGAGTGGACCGATAGGTACGCCCGCTGTCCATCATTTCCGAGCGGAGTGGTCGGATATCCACAACCTGCGGGCATGCGTGGACAACTGCCCGACGTTGGGTGCAGGCCTCCTGCGCACCGGTCCTCAGCCTCGCTGATCGCGGAACAGCTGGGCGAGCGCCCGGAGGGCGATGGCGAGGTAGCGCATGGCACACGACACATGCGCGCTGTGTGAACCGGCTCGGTCGCCGCGAGGCGCGGCGCCGCTAGACTCGACTGGCTGGAGTCGCGCTGATGAGGGGCCAGGTGATGTGCGCGACGAAGGATGCAGCCAACGTCCCCGCTGGTGGGCTCGGGCCCGTGGCAGCCGCCGTCGAGATGTACCCGGAGCCGCTGCTCGCCCACCCGAGCCAGACCCATCAGGTGCGCGTGCTCGGCGCGCCTGTCTTTGTCGAGCGCTACGCAGGTGTCGGCTACGCCCGCTTCGCGATGGGCGGCAGCGTCGCGGTCGAGATCGAGGTCGCGAGCCCCATCACCCACTTCACGATCTTCCCCACGGAGCGCGTCGCAGCGGCGAGGGCCGTGGGCACCGTCCTGACCTTCGATCTCCCCGCCACGTCCAGCGTGGTGGTGTGGATCGACCAACTCGAGCCGCTCTTCGTTCTGCCAGATCCAATAGGAGACGACGCGCCTGTCCACGGCGTGCCCGACGTTCTCGATGTGACCGACTTCGGGGCCGACCCCGGCGGTCGATCGGTGGCGACGACCGCGCTGCAGGCCGCTATCGACCACGCCACGCGCCTCCCGGGCGGCGGCACGGTGGTGCTTCCGCGGGGCGTGTACCGCAGCGGGACGCTGCTGCTGAAGAGCAATGTCTCCCTCTACCTCGCGCCCGGTGCGCTGCTCGCAGGTTCAAGCGATCCGAGCGACTACCCGATCGATCCGGGACGGCATGAGAGCGCCTGCGACGCGAGCCTCCCGCCAGACGTGCGCTACCTCGGGCGGACGATGACGTTCTCGCGCCTGCTCCTCATGGACCACGTGACGAACGTGCGGATCAGCGGTCGTGGCACGATCGATGGCTCAGGCAGCTTCCTGCGCACGCAGCGCAACATCGCGCCCAATCTCCTGCGCGTGCGCGAGAGCACGCAGATCAGCGTGCGGGACGTGCTCTTCCGCAACGCCGCAGCCTGGTCGCTCCACGTGCTCGCCTCGAGGGGCGTCGCCTTCGAGAACGTCAAGGTGATCAACGACCGAACGACGCTCAACAGCGACGGTATCGATGCGGACATGTCGTCCGACGTGACGATCGATGGCTCGTTCATCTACACGAAGGACGACGCCATCTGCGTGAAGGCCACGCACAACAGCGACCTGTCGGGGGACCCCACGCGGATCCTCGCTACCAACAATCTCGTGAGCGCCCACGATGCCGCCCTCAAGCTCGGCAGCGAGTCGGAGGCGGCGACCTTCTCGGACATCTGCTTCGAGCACAACTATGTCTTCGACTCGGGTCGCGCCATGTCGCTCGTCGTGCGCGACGGCGCTACCTACGAACGCGTGACCTACCGCGCGATCGAGGTCGGTCCGCACGTCGACCACCTCATCGAGCAGGTCATCGGCGTGCGCGATCCGGCGGCCGCGCTCGGTGTGATCCGCCATCTGACGTTTGATGGCGTCAGCGCGCCCTCGTTCATCAAGCCACCGAGCAACTGGACGTGGTATGCGCAGTTTCGTCCCGCCCGACCCGGCTCCGGCACGGCGGTGTCCGTCTTCGAAGGAGCCGACGAGGCGCATCCGGTCGAGGGCCTGAGGCTCAAAGACATCGTCGTCAACGGGCAGCCCCTCCGCGACGCAGCCACTGCGCGCCGCGTAGCCAACGTGACGGTCGGGTCCCACGTCCGAGACGTGATCTTCGAATGACTGGAAAGCCGACACGGCCAGAGAGGATGTGAGGTCAGGCCGCGGAGCGTTCACTCACGGGTCGCCGGCGGAGGCTCGAATTCTGGAGGGCCGGCGGTAGGTAGGCCTGGTCAAGCGTGCCGACGTCGGTGCCGGGCGGGACGATCTCGTCGATCCGGTCGAGGATCTCGTCGGTGAGTGCAACGTCGAAGCCGGCGAGCAGATCGTCGAGGTGCTCCATCGTGCGCGGCCCGATGAGCGCGCTGGTTACGCCCGGATGAGCAATGGCGAACGCCATCGCGAGGTGGGCCATCGGCAAGCCCACCTCTTCGGCGAGCGGCACGAGCTGCTCGACGGCATCGAGCCGACGCTCGTCACGCATGGCCTTCAACAAGGGGGCGCGGCGCAGGTCGTTGTGCTGGCCCTTGCGGACGCGGCCAGTGAGCATCCCCTGCCCGAGCGGACCCCACACCAGGATCCCCATCCCGTAGTGTTGCGCGACGGGCAGCACCTCGCGCTCGACGCCGCGGTTGAGCAGCGAGTAGGGCAGTTGCTCGGTGCGGAACCGTTCCGTGCCGCGCCGCTCGGCCGCCCACTCCGCCTCGACAAGGTCGGAGACGGGCGTGTTGGACCGCCCGATCGCACGGACCTTGCCGCTGTGTATCAGGTCCGAGAGCGCGGAGAGCGTCTCCTCGATGTCGGTGACGGGGTCCGGTACGTGGATCTGGTAGAGGTCGATGTAGTCGGTCTGCAGGCGGCGCAGCGAGTCCTCGACCGCGGTCATGATCCAGCGCCGCGAGGTTCCCTGCCGATTGGGATCGTCGCCCATCGGGCGACTGAACTTGGTCGCGAGGACGACGCTGTCACGACGCCCTTTGAGCGCCTTGCCCACGATCTCTTCGGAGTCGCCGTAGGAGTCGGCGGTGTCGATGAGGTTGATGCCCGCGTCCAACGCCTTGTGGATGATGTGGATCGAGTCGCCGTCGTCGGGGTTGCCGATGGACGTGGCGAACATCAGTGTGCCGAGCGCGTAGGGGCTGACCTTGATGCCGGTCCGGCCGAGGGTGCGGTACTTCATGCGATCTCTCCTGAGGTTGTAGCCGAGGCGTGGTGAGCGCATCCCTGGATGCCGTATTCTGGGCCGCCTCGACTGGCTGCCACCACTCAGGAGCGACCATGAGCAAACACACCCGTGTCAGCCACCCGATCTACGGCCTGCTGCCCATGGAGGTCGAATGGTTCGACTCCCTGGCGCAGCTGGCTCTGGACCTGCGCTGGTCGTGGAACCACGCCACCGACCACGTGTGGCGGCGGCTCGACCCCGAGCTATGGGAGCTCACCCACAACCCCTGGGTCGTGCTGCAGACGGTCTCGCGCGACCGGATCGAGCGCGTGCTGGCCGACCCCGTCTTTCGCACCGAGGTGGATGACCTGGTGCAGAGCGGGCGGGACACGGCGGAGGCGCCCGCGTGGTTTCAGCAGACCCACACGCCCGGGTCCCTGAGCTGCGTCGCCTACTTCAGCATGGAGTTCATGTTGAGCGAGGCGCTACCCATCTACTCGGGTGGCCTCGGCAACGTGGCCGGCGATCAGCTCAAGGCCAGCAGCGACCTCGGCGTGCCGGTGGTGGGCGTCGGACTGCTCTACCAGCAGGGCTACTTCCGCCAGGTGATCGACCGGGAAGGAGCGCAAGAGGCCCTCTTCCCGTACAACGACCCTGGCCAGTTGCCGATCACGCCGGTCCGCCAGACGAACGGCGAATGGCTGCGGCTCGAGATCGCCCTGCCGGGCTACTCGGTCTGGGTGCGCGCCTGGCAAGCACAAGTGGGCCGGGTGCAGCTGTACCTGCTCGACAGCAATGACGCGGCCAACTACCCGGCGCACCGAGGGATCACGAGCGAGCTCTATGGGGGCGGACCGGAGCTGCGCCTCAAGCAGGAAGTGCTCCTCGGGATCGGTGGGTGGCGACTGCTTCGGGCGCTGGGCATCCAGCCGGAAGTCTGTCATCTCAATGAAGGGCACGCCGCCCTGGCCGTGATGGAACGCGCCCGCGGCTTCATGGAAGCGGCCGCCCAGCCCTTTGACGTCGCGCTAGGCGTCACGCGAGCGGGGAACCTCTTCACCACCCACACGGCCGTGGCCGCAGGCTTCGACCGGTTCGCGCCAGCCCTCATCCAGCATTACCTGGGGGGCTATGCCGAGCAGAAGCTTGGCCTTTCCCTGCGCGATCTGCTGGCTTTGGGCCGCCAGGATCCGAACGACGCGTCGGAACCCTTCAACATGGCCTTTCTGGCGCTGCACGGCAGCGGGGCGGTCAACGGAGTGAGTCGTTTGCATGGGCAGGTGAGCCGGCACATGTTTGAGCCGCTCTTCCCCCGCTGGCCGGTGGCTGAGGTGCCGGTCGGCCACATCACCAACGGCGTGCACGTGCCGAGCTGGGACTCCGCGGAAGCCGACGATCTGTGGACGAACGCCGGCGGCAAGGACCGCTGGCTGGGGACAACGGAGACCCTCGAGCGGGACATCCGCGGCGTGTCCGACGCGGACCTGTGGCACTTTCGCACCGCCGCCAGCGCGTCGCTGGTCGACTACGTGCGCGAGCGCTTGTCGAGACAGCTGGCCGCCTCCGGCGCACCGCCCGAGGCGGTTGCTGAGGCGAGCCGGCTGTTTGATCCCACCGCGTTGACGCTGGGCTTTGCCCGACGCTTCGCCACCTACAAGCGCCCCAACCTGCTACTGCACGACCCGGAACGCCTGCTGCGCCTGTTGACCAACCCTGCGCGCCCGGTGCAACTCGTCGTGGCTGGCAAGGCCCATCCCGAGGACCAGCCGGGACAGGCCCTGATCCAGGCTTGGACCGAGTTCATCCGACGGCCCGATGCCCGCCCCCACGTGATCTTCCTCAGTGACTACGACATGCAGCTGACGGAGCACCTGGTGCAGGGGGTGGACGTCTGGGTGAACACCCCGCGGCGGCCCTGGGAGGCGTGCGGCACGAGCGGCATGAAGGTGCTCGTCAACGGCGGCCTCAATCTCTCGGAGCTGGACGGCTGGTGGGCCGAGGCGTATACGCCCGAGGTGGGGTGGGCGATCGGGGACGGGCAGGAGCATGGCGATGATCCCGCGTGGGACGCCGCCGAGGCGGACCAGCTCTACGACCTGCTCGAACGGGAAATCATCCCGGAGTTCTATGCTCGGGGTGCCCGGGGCATTCCGGCCGCCTGGGTCACGCGTATGCGGGCCAGCATGGCGCAGTTGACGCCGCGCTTTTCCGCCACCCGCGCGGTGCGGGACTACACCGAGCAGCACTATCTCCCGGCTGCCGCCGCCTACCGTGCGCGCGCTGCCGATCACGGCGCCGTGGGCAGTCAGATAGTTCAGTGGCGTCAGGCCCTGGAGCAACACTGGTCCGCGCTGCGCTTCGGCGACGTGACCGTGGAGACTCATGGGGGACAACACTCATTCGAGGTTCAGGTCTGTTTCGCTGGCCTCGATCCCGCTGCCGTGCGGGTGGAGCTATACGCCGACGGCGTGGTGGGCGGTGGTCCCGTGCGACAGGAGATGCAGCGCGTGCGCCAACGGGTCGGCGCGTCGGGCAGCTACCTGTACCGTACGGCTGTGTCGGCGGCTCGCCCACCGGCGGCTTACACGGTGCGCGTGGTGCCGCACTTCGACGGCGTGGCGCTCCCCCTAGAAGACGCCCACATCCTGTGGCAACGCTGATCTGAACGAGTCGGGGCCGCGCGCTTCCTCACTCGGTCGTTGTGGTTTTGATCCGGGCGGCCTTGGCTTCGATCCGCCCGAGCAACTCACGTCGAGGCGCTGGGCCACGACCTGCAGGTGCAAGGTGCCGACGCCTTTGTCAGGTCCTGGACAACCTCGGCATGGGTTGAACGGCACCGGCTGGCCTTGTCTGTTGCTGCAGATCCAACGCAGGGGACCGCCTGTCCCATCAGAGCAGCGAGATCGTGCCCATCGTGCGCTCGGCCCGTGTTTGACCGTGGCGACCGGCTGATGGCGCCCGTGGTGGGCAAATGGCGCAACGCACGCTCAGACGCGAGCATGGCTTGGCGCCGGTCGTTCGTCAAGAGCGTGGATTGTGCTCGCCGCGCACTGTTCGGCGGCGCCGGCTTCGACGAACTATACGCACCACTGCGCGGGAGGGCTTCGGGCCTGCCGACGACGCCCGCGAACCCCTGGCGGGCTGCCTGGTCCGCGTCCGGCCCGGCGTGCGGGGCTACCTGCCGGTGCCATTCGCCGGATGAAACCGCGCAATGAATTCGGTGGCGCGCTCAATTCGGGGTCCCTGTTCCGTGTCGTTGCGTTCCTCGACCTTTTCGCGGTCGCACGACGTCGCGGGTTCACGGCGGTCGAGTTCGCTTGGCCGGACCAGCCGATCGCTGACGTTGCGGCGGGGTGACCGCACGTGGGCTCCCCGTAGGATGGTGCCGCCCTGCTACACGTTGCCGCGGCCGAATCGACTTGCTGATTGCCCCCAACGCGGGCTCGGCCGTCGTGGTCTGCTTTCAAGCTCGCTGTGCGTCTGGTTCACCCCTTCAACGGCCCCGATTGGACGGTCGACGCAGGACAGCGCTGGCTCGCATGGCGGCACCACCAGAACGCGGCGCGCACGATGATGGCGTCCGCGACGGGCCTGACAAGCTGACGAGGACGGTGAGAACTGCGCGCAGGCGGCGGTATGCCTGTGGCCAGCGGCCCGCTCACCGGCTATCGTGGGGGAGCGCCAAGGCCTGTCCCGCCTGACAGCAGGAGCGTGGTGGCGCGATGACATCGCTCTGAACCAAGGAGGGACCATGCTCGCGCTCGTGAAGGCAGCCTCCGATCCGGGCCTCGAGCTGCGCGACGTGCCGCAGCCCGAGATCGGGATCAACGACGTGCTCATCCGTGTGCACAAGACCGGCATCTGTGGGACGGACCTCCACATTGAGAGTTGGGACCCCTGGGCTGCTCGGAATATCGTCCCGCCGCTGATCGTCGGTCACGAGTTCGTGGGCGAGGTTGCGTCCATCGGCTCCAACGTCGCCGACCTCCAGATCGGCGACCTGGTGAGCGCCGAGGGCCACATCGTCTGCGGCCGCTGCCGCCATTGCCGCGCGGGCCGCCGTCACCTCTGCGCCAACAGCATCGGCCTGGGTGTGGGTCGAGACGGTGCCTTCGCCGAGTACATCGCCGTTCCGATGGCCAACGTCTGGCACCATTGGCCTGGCATCGACGAGGATGTGGCCGCGATCTTCGACCCGTTTGGGAACGCCGTCCACACGGCCCTCGCCTTCCCGGTCCTAGGGGAGGACGTCTTGGTAAGCGGCGCTGGGCCGATCGGGCTGATGGCGACGGCCGTCGTCCGCCACGCCGGCGCCCGCTTCGTCGTCGTCTCCGAGCCCAACCCGCTCCGCCGCGAGTTGGCTGCCCGGATGGGCGCGACTGTCGTCGTCGACCCCCGTGAGCGCGACCTGCACGACGTCCAGCACGAGCTGGGCATGGTCGAAGGCTTCGACGTCGCGCTCGAGATGTCCGGCAGCCCGGTGGCCCTCCGGACGGCGCTCGCCAACATGGCCCACGGCGGCAAGGTCGCCATCCTGGGCATCCCCACCGAGGAGGTCACGCTGGACCTCAACGAGATCATCTTCAAGATGCTGACCATGCGCGGGATCTACGGCCGGGAGATGTTCGAGACCTGGTACAAGATGACGGTGATGCTCCAATCTGGCCTCGACATCACACCCGCGATCACCCACCGCTTCTCGTTCCGTGAGCACAAGGCCGCGTTCGCGGCCGCCCGGTCGGGAGGGGCAGGCAAGGTCATCCTCGACTGGACGACGTGACCGGACCGGCTACATGAACCCGCCCTGAGACATCGGCGCCTCCGTTGACGCGAGAGCGGCGGGGAGCCGCGATCATCTGCCCCCTACCTCGCGTGCTGTGTGCGGCCCGGCGGGCCCACGGGCCCGCGGCGGTAAGCTGACGCGGCGTCGTCGATCGCGCTCAGACTCCTTCCGGATCGGGTCGTTGGTGGCCGACGGCGCTGGAAGGGCACGGCGACGGCCCGCAGACCCCGGGGATCACCACCGGCTGGCCAGCTCAGGCTCTTGCTGGTGGCTTTAGTCGTGCCCAGGGTGAGGTTGCCTCGTGTCACCCCGGCTTCAATCGAGTCGCCGAGCTCATTGGTCGTCAAGAACCGCCTGACGGGTACGCGGGCTCCTGACCGCGCTGACAAGGGCGGTGCTGCATGTCCACGCTGTGTGGACCACGTAGCTGCCGGATCACGAGTGGCCCGGATCAGGCGAGGCGTAGCCTAACGTTTCACGAGCTACCGACTGAAGAGCCCAGTCGGAGTGGCATCCGCCCGCTCGACCGCGCCCAGGCGCGGTCGCTACACGATCGCGCGGGTCAGGCGCGCCCCGGGGGCTGTGCGCGCGCGAGGGCGCCATCGGCACTGCCGACGCCAAGCTGGCGACAGTAAGTCGTAGAAGTCGCCTTGCGCCGCGACCACGCAGCAGCCCCGCGGTCGCGCTGTTTACGCCAGCCGCGCCCGTGGCGCTTCTTCGATGCCGTCCCCCGCAGCGTCGCTCCCATTGGTCGTGACCGTCCCCGGCTTACCTAGCAGCCGATCGGCGGTCCCGATGACCGCCGCAGCTTGCCCCATAAGTCTGCCACGCCGCGGCGGCTCCGGCTAGGCGTCATCCGCCTTCGCGCTGTGACCCTACCCGAGCGGACGGACACCATGACCCGGTGCTGGGGGGGATTGAGGGAGGACCCTGTCAGGGGTCATCACGGGTTCTTGATGGAGGTGACCCTTGCTTGCTCCGAGGGTGCGAGCGCCGCGGCCACGCCTGCCGTCAGCCGGCGTGCCTCCGCCCACTCGGACCCAAGTACGGCCTCGTCGAGGTCCCCCGCGCAACCGGAGAACCGCCGCGGCGGACTCCTCCCGCTCGTTGTTCGCGCACCGGTCTTCGAGCCTGCGCTGCCCATGAGGGACGCGGCACAAGGTATCGTGTTCAGGTGATAGTCGACGTTCAGGGGACGCGTGCTGCGCTCGCGCAGAGCGGCCGCAGCGCCCGCCCGTGACAGAGCGGTTCGACATCGCGGTCATCGGTGGCGGGATCGTCGGGCTCGCCACGGCCCTACGGCTGCTGCAGCGCGCCCCGCACCTGCGGCTGGCGGTGCTCGAGAAGGAGCCGGAGCTCGCGACCCACCAGACGGGGCACAACAGCGGGGTCCTCCACTCAGGCCTGTACTACCAGCCCGGCTCACTCAAGGCCCGCCTGTGCCGCGCGGGTAAGTCCGAAATCGAGCGGTTTGCGGACGCGCACGAGGTGCCCTGGAAGCGGACCGGGAAGCTCGTCGTGGCGCTCGACCGGTCGGAGCTTCCTCGCCTGGCAGCACTGCGCGAACGGGGCGACGCGAACGGCCTGCAAGGCCTAGAGGAGATCGGACCCGAGCGCATCCGCGAGATCGAGCCGCACGTGACCGGCATTCGTGCGCTGTGGGTTCCGGAGACCGGCATCGTCGACTTCCGGCGCCTGGCGCTCGCGCTGGCCGACGATCTCGAGCGGGCCGACGTCCGGATCCTGACGAACCGCCAGGTCACCGGATTGACCCGGCTTCCGAGCGGCGAGGATGGGGCGACGGCCTGGCTGATCTCCACCCCGCACGACACGTACCTCGCCGGCGGGGTGATCGCGTGCGCGGGGCTGCAGTCGGACCGCGTTGCCCGGTTCACCGGGCACGAGGGCAGGGAGCGCATCGTGCCGTTCCGCGGCGACTACTACCACCTGCGTCCCGCCGCCCGCCACCTGGTGCACGGGCTGGTATACCCCGTCCCGGATCCTGCGTTCCCGTTCCTCGGCATCCACTTCACGCGACGTGTAGACGGCGAGGTCTGGGCAGGCCCGAACGCGGTCCCGGCTCTGGCGCGCCAGGGGTATGCCCGCCGCGATTTGTCGGCCCGCGACCTCGCGTCCTCCGTCACCTGGCCAGGCCTGTGGCGACTGGCGCTGCCCTACGTGCGCACGGGACTGCAAGAGGCGTGGCGCGACGTATCGAAGGCTGCCTTCCTGCGGGGGCTGCAACGGTACGTGCCCGAGCTGCGCATGCAGGACATCGAGTTCGGGCCGTCCGGGATCCGAGCCCAGTCACTTGGCGCAGACGGGCGCCTCGTCGACGATTTCAGCCTGGGCGAGGGCGCGGGCATCATTCATGTCCGTAACGCGCCGTCCCCGGCCGCGACCGCGTCTCTCGCGATCGGGAACATGCTCGCCGAGCGCGCGGTCGAGCGCTTCGACCTGAAAGCTACGCGATCCTAGGGAGGCATCACGGCGCCGCCGATCGCCGGACCGGGGCCGGCGTCGCAGCAAGCAGGCGGGTCACGCGTGCGAGCGGAACCACGCGGTCTGCCTCAGCGACGCGTGCATCCGTGCCGTCCGGCTCGCTCCGGCGCGCGCCGCTCCTGGCGCCCTGGACGCTACTGGACTCGAGCGCAGCTAGTGCCGCGGCGATCCAAGACCTCGTCGCAGGGAGGTCGACGGAAGCGAGCGCGTCGCCGAGCGTCCCCGCGGCCGCCGAGGGCACGCGCGCTAGGCGAGTCGCCGCCCCCAGGAGGTTACGACGCACGCCCTCCGGATTGCCGCGGACCGCGTGCACGCCGGCGGCGGAGAGTTTGATGAGCCCCTGATAGAGCGCGCGCTCGGCCGGATCGTCCGTGCCCATCCAAGCCGGCTCAAGGATCTCGTGTGCGGCGAAGAAGTCCCCCGAGCCGTACACCTTCAGTGCACGGGCCAGCCCCTCGAGACGCGCCGTTGACGACAGGGGCCGGTACGCTTTCATCCGGCCGTCGGGGTCGCGCACCCGCGACCCGGCTCCGATTCCCCTGCCCGGGGGATGTGTCGCGCCATCGCCGACGACCCCGTACTCTGCCGCCGTGTCGGGCTCGTCCGTCGCCCAGGCAGCCCATCGCCCCCGTCGCGTGTCCACCATGAGCGGCAGCCCGAAGCATGCTGTCAGCGCGTCGCCGGTCAACACGTCGGCGATAGGACCCGCCCCGATCACGCTGCCGCCACGCAGCAGCAGCACGTGGGAGAAGTCGGCGGGGACCTCCTCGACGTGGTGCGTGACAAAGAGGATGGCGCGCACCCGCGAGTCGGCGGCCAAGCCTCCCAGGCTTCGCACCAGAAGTTCACGTGCCCCGAGGTCAAGGCCGGCGCTAGGTTCGTCGAGCACGAGCAGCTCTGGCGCGGCCATCAGTGCGCGAGCGATCTGCACGCGCTGGCGCTCACCCTCCGACAGCGTTCGAAGCTCATGGTCGGCCAGCTCGACGCATCCGAGCCGCCGCAGGAGATCGCCGGCCGCAGCGAGGTCCGCGTCGCTCGGGACCGCCCAATACGGGTCGAGCACCCCGGTCCGTCCCGTCGCCACGGCCAAGAGCGCGGTTGCGTCCAGGTGCAGCAGGCGCGCGAGCGCGGCGCTCGCGTACCCGATCCGGCTGCGGAGAGGGCGGATATCCGTGCGGCCGTGGACGGCACTTAGGACGGTCACTTGGCCAGAGGACGGAAGCAGGTAGAGGCTGGCGACTTCGAGGAGCGTCGTCTTGCCAGCTCCGTTCGGGCCCAGCACCACCCACCGCTCGCCGTCGCGGACGGTCCAGTCCACGTCGCGGAGGATCGGCTGACCATCACGCGCGAGGCACACTCGCTCCATCACCACTACATCCGACACGATCGGGAATGGTAACTGTGAGTGGCACGGTGTCCGCGTCCAGATACGTCCGTGACACCGGACCTTGGATGCGGGCGGGTGGCCTGATGATCCATAAGAAGTGAGAGCCCCCTACGCTGGTGGTGTCAGACAGCAGCGAGGGGAGGCTCTCGGTGGCCCAGTCTACGCGGGGCGTGCGGCCCGATCGTCGGACGCCCAGCCTCACGCCCTGGCCCGCGGCGTACCAG
>JBKQRF010000226.1:0-5108 GCA_052144055.1 Candidatus Limnocylindrales bacterium | reverse complement strand
CATGACGGCCGTCATCACGCTCGAGAAGCTCACCAAGTCCTACGGCTCACACCGCGGGATCGTGGGGGTGGACCTGACCGTCGAGAAGGGCGAGATCTTTGGGTTCCTCGGGCCCAACGGCGCTGGGAAGACGACGACGATCCGCACGCTGCTCGACCTGATCCGCCCGACGAGTGGGCGCGCGCTGGTCTTCGGGATCGAGTCGAGCGCGGACCCGGTGGCCATCCACCGGCGCATCGGCTACATCCCGGGCGAGTTCGCCCTGTACGACCGCCTCACCGGCGGGCAGACGCTCGAGTACTTCGCGAACCTGCGCGGTGGGGTGGATCGAGCGTACCAGCGCTCCCTCATCGAGCGCTTCGAGCTCGATGAGTCGCGCCGCTTCAACCAGTACTCCAAGGGCAACAAGCAAAAGGTCGGCGTGATCATCGCGCTGCAGCACCGCCCCGAGCTGCTCGTGCTCGATGAGCCCACCGCGGGCCTCGATCCGCTCGTCCAGCAGACGTTCTTCAGCACGCTCCGCCAGACCGTCGCCGACGGCGCCACGGTTTTCCTCTCCAGCCACATCCTGTCGGAAGTCGAGAAGAGCTGCGACCGCGTGGCCATCATCCGCGAGGGCCGCCTCGTCAAGCTCGACACCGTCGAGGGCCTGCGCGACCTGGCCCACCACCAGGTGGAGCTGCGCTTCGCGGGACCCGTGCCGGAGGCCGAGTTCGCGGCCCTGCCCGGCGTGAGCGAGGTCCGGCTCGACGACCACGTCTTGCGCCTGCGCGTGGCCGGCGCGATCACCCCCGTCGTGCGGGCTGCCGCCCGCTATGAGCTGCTCGACTTCGTCTCCCGCGAGCCCTCCTTGGAGGAGACGTTCCTGGCCCAGTACGGCCGCGAGGCCGTCGAGGTGAAGTAGCCATGGCCGCGAGCGCCGGAGCGCCGCCCATCGCGACGCCCTTCCCGCCGATCCCGCTCCGCCGCCGCCTCTACGGCTTCGGGAGCATCTACGGCAAGACCATCCGCGACTCCCGCCTCGCCTTCATCATCGCCGCCGGACTCTTCGGCGGCCTAGCCCTCTTCATGGGCGCCGCGATCGGGACTGTCTTCCCCACCCCGGCGGCACGTCTCGAGGTGAACGCGCTCATCGGGAGCATGCCCGCCTCGATGGTCAACCTCTTCGGCAACGCCACCCTCATGGGCCCCAAGCTCGGCACGCTCGGCGGCTACATGAGCTGGAAGTACGGCGCCCTCTTCGCCCTGGGCGCCGGTCTCTGGTCGATCCTCGCGCTGTCGGGGACGCTGGCCGGCGAGGCGGCCCACGGGAGCCTCGACTTCGTCGCCGCGGCGCCCTTCGGCAAGCGGCGCATCGCCCTCGAGAAGCTGGCCGCCCACCTGACGGTGCTCTGGCTCGCGATGGCCGTCACCGCAGTGCTGATCACGGTGAGCTCGAACGCCTTCGGCAACGCTGCGCTCGGCGATCGGATCCCGCCCGGTGGTGCGATCGGTTTCGTCGTGTGGGTCGGCTTCATCGCCATGTGTTTCGGCGGCCTCGCGCTCGCCCTCGCGCCGCTCCTGGGCCGCGCCGGGTCGGCCGGCGTCGCCGGGATCGTCATGGTCCTCCTGTGGGTGGCAAGCGGTCTGAACGTCGGTGGTCCGCTCGTGTTCCTGAGCCCGTTCCGCTGGACCGCCAACCACATCCCGCTTGTGGGCCTCTACGACTGGCCCGGAGTGGTCGCCACCGGGGTCATCGGGGTCGTCTTCCTCGGCGCCGGGGTCGAGCTGTTCAGCCGTCGCGACCTTGGAGTGGCTGCCGGCCTTTCCCTTCCTCGCCTGCCGGCCCCCGTCCTCGGCGTGCGCGGGCCGGTGAGCCGGGCCTTCGGCGACCAGCTGCCGCGGGCGCTCGCCTGGGGGATCGGCTTCGGCCTGATGGGCGCGCTCCTCGCGACGCTCGTGGGCCCATTCGCCGACGAGTTCGGGAAGGATCCCAGCCTGCTGAAGACCTTCAGTGCGATCTTCCCGGGCTACGATTTCACGACCGCCGGCGCCTGGCTGCAGCTGTACGCAGAGCTCTTCTACATCGCCGCCGGCTTGGCCGCCGCGACGTTCGTCTCGAAGTGGGCATCCGACGAGACCGACGGCCGGCTCGAGGAGATCCTCGCGGTTCCTCTGTCCCGGGCCCGCTGGGTGATCGCCGGCGGGATCGGCGCGATCCTGGCGGTCGTCGTGATGACGGTCCTGCTCGCCCTCGGGATCGGGCTTGGCGCCGCGGCTGGGGGTGCGACGGCGGGAGACGCGATGGTCGGAACCGCATCCCTCGGCCTCTACGCCGTCGCGATCGTCGGGGTCGGCGTCGCGATCGGCGGCCTCTGGCGGACCTCGCTGGCGGCCGAGATCGCCGCCCTCGTGGTCGTGGCGACGTACCTCATCGACCTGCTCGCGCCAGCGCTGAAGCTGCCCGACTGGTTCCATCAGCTCGCTCTCACCGCGCACGTGGGTCAGCCCATGGTCGGGCAGTGGGACGTCGCGGGCGTCGTCGCGTGCCTGGTCATTGGCATCGGTGGCATCCTGCTCGGCGCATGGGGGGTGACGCGGCGCGACATCGCATGGTGACCAGTCCTCCGGACGGCCAGTTGCACTGTCGGACAAGTCTCGCTGGACGTCGCGATCGGCACTCCCCGTCCTGCCACAGGCGAACGTGCAGAGTGCACCCTCGCCCGCCGATGGTCGACGCCCTCGAGACAGCCCGAGACGCGCTGGCGAAGGACTAACGGGGCCGGTCACTATCTCGCTCAACGTGGGCGGGAATCACGCGCCATGTAATGGGAGCGCAGCGTCCGGGTGTCCTCGTCGAAGCCGATGTACTCGATCCCCCGGATCTCGCGCCCGCCGGCCCGGGCGTCCACGTGCTGGACCAGGATGTACCCGCCCTCCATCCAGGCGAAGCTGACGGTGCCGGTGAAGAACGATCCCGTGACCTCCCAGGCCCCACCAGACGGTCCAGCTGTCGAAGTGCCGCATACGGCGTGTCCGGGATGCGGCCGGCGAGATGGTTGTTACTGTCCGCCACGTCGGTCGCCCCTTTCGTGGCTCAGGGTGCCGTTCACCGTCGCCATCCCCGCGCGCATGATCCGGCACCTGTCCGGCCACAGCATCGGGAAGGCGCGGATACGCCGTTGCTCAACGCGCCGGCTGTTCCACGATGTACAGGGTGTTCCCGTCCGGGTCGCGCATGCTGAACATCGGCGGGACCCCGGGCCAGCGCATGATCTCGCCCGCGTCGGCTGCGCGCTCGAGAAGGGCGTCGTGGTCGGCCTCGCAGTCGCTGGTTGAGAGCCTGATGCCAGTGTCGACGCCGATGACGCTGCGGCCCGGAAGCGCCAGGGCGATCGTCGTGGTCGCGCCGGCCGGGGCGACCACGATCCAGCGCGCGCCCGCGCCGAAGGGGACATCGCGGCGCTTCTCTAGACCGAGCACGCCGGCATAGAAGGCGAGGGCGCGCTCCGGGTCCGCGACCGGAACCGAAACGCTGCCGACCTCGCGGATGTGGGTCATCTGCCGGATCGACTTCCGGGGCGCCATCCTGGCGTCGGCGGCCACGATCAGCCTCCTGCTCGGCCTGACGTTTGCCGGTCAGGGCTCGGCCTGGACCTCGCCCGAGGTCGCGGGCTGGATCGCCGCCGGGGTCGTGCTGTTCGTGCTCTTCTTCATTGCCGAGCGCTTCGCGACCGATCCAGTGCTGCCCCTGAGCCTGTTCCGCAACCAAATCTTCTTGTCGGCGGGCATCCTCTCGATCGGCGCGGGCGCCGTGATCCTCTCGCTCGCGTACTACCTGCCGCTCTTCATGCAGGGCGTCCTCGGCGCGTCCGCGACGAACTCGGGCGAGGTCATCACGCCGCTCACGGTGAGCATGGTCATCACGGGCGGGATGAGCGGCTTCCTCGTCGCGCGCACCGGCCGCTACCAGTGGCTGACGATGGGCGCCGCGGCGCTCATGAGCGTGGGCATCTTCCTGCTCTCGCGCATGACCGAGTCGACCTCCTTGACGCAGGCGGCCGTCTTCATGGTCGGGGCCGGTCTCGGGCTGGGCGTCTTCCTCTCGACCCTGACGCTTGTCGTCCAGAACGCTGTCCCCTACACGATGCTGGGCGTGGCGACCGGCGCCAGCCGCTACCTCCAGCAGGCGGGGGCCACGCTCGGCATCGCGATGGTGGGCACCGTGGTGAACAACACGGTCTCGGGCGATATAAGCGCGCATCTGCCGGCCGGCGCCCAGCAGCTCCCCGCGCAGGCGCTTTCCGCGGCCACCAATCCGCAGGTGCTGACCAACCCCGCCTATCGCGATCAGGTCGTGAGCAACGCCGTCAAGTACGGTGGGCCCGGTGCTCAGCAGCTGCTCGACCAGATCTTCACGGCTCTCCGCCACTCGCTCGCCATCGGCGTCCAGGACGGCCTGGTCGTCGTGCTGGTCTTCGGGCTCGGGATGCTCGCGACCACGTTCTTCCTCAAGGACGTGCCGCTGCGGGCCGGGTGGGGCGAGCAGCCTGCCGACGGCAAGACCGCTTCTGCCGCCAGCGGGTGGGGTGAGACCGGGCAGGGCTAGCGGCCTACCTGAAGGGTGAGGCGCCCGCACGGGCGTCTCACCCCAAACCCTACAGTCTGCCGGCTCAACCGTCGAATTCCATCGCGCCATCGTCGACGGGCCAGCCTCGAGGCGCAAAGAACCCCACCTGAGGCATGTTCGGCCCCCATGTCACTTTCTGCCCATGGGCGGAACCAGGGTCAGAAGGCGCCTGCCCTCCAGCTTCTCCAAGTGCCGCATGAACCGATACTTCACCTCCATTGCATCGTAGGGGTCGGGGGACACCGCCGCCGTGCCGATCTCGACCCGAGCGGCGATAAAGAACGGCTCCTCGCCCTCACGGGCCTTCTTCACCGCGGCGTGGAAGCCCTTGGCGGAGTCGACGCCGACTGCGTTCTTGTAACCAGCGCCCTGGGCGATCTTTGGCAGGTCAGCGCGGTTCGCCGTATTAGTGCGGCCGCCGCCGGCTGACTCGTACGCCTGATTATCGAAGACGATAGGTCCCCGACGAGACCACGGCATGACAGACCGTCATGCCGTG
>JBKQRF010000225.1:0-23975 GCA_052144055.1 Candidatus Limnocylindrales bacterium | reverse complement strand
TCGAGTCGCCGATCGGCTTGAACACGATCTCGTCGACGTGCGCGGCGTTGGCCGGATTCCAGTAGTCCGGGTTCTTGACCAGCGTGATGTGGTCCTTGGGGACCCACTCCTTGAACATGAACGGCCCGGTGCCGACCATGTCCTGGCCCTGCGGGAGCTCGCCCTGGGCGTACTTGTTGGACGAGAGGGGCGTCGCATCTGCGTCGCCCTTCTGCAGGGCCGTGGGGCTCTCGAGGCCGAACACCATGAGGGTCTGGCTGATCAGGAAGTTCGACTGTGGCTGCTTGAGATGGAAGATGACCGTCGTGTCGTTCGGAGCGTCAACCGAGACGATGTTTGAGTTGGCGCCGAAGCCCCCGAAGACCGCGCCATAGTAGTAGGCGTTGTTCTGGAGGTCGCCCTTCGGGAAGTTCTTCCAGCGGTCGTAGTTGTACTTCACCGCCGCTGCATTGAAGGGGGTGCCGTCCTGGAACTTGATGCCGGTTCGCAGCGTGAACGTGTACGTCAGGCCGTCCGGGCTGACCGTCGGAAGTGCGGCCGCCAGCACCGGGACGACGTCGCTGAGGGTGCCCGGCGCCAGGCCGACGAGTCCCTCGACCACCTGGGTCATCACGTACAAGGAGTTCCCGTCGCTGACAAGCGGCGGGTCAGCGAATGCCATGTCGCCCGGGAGGCCGACGACGAGCGTGCCCCCGTTGACCGGCGTTCCTGCCGCCGCCGAGGCGGGCGCCGCCGCCGAGGGTGCCGCCGCCGACGCGGGCGCCGCCGCCGAGGCGGGCGCCGCCGCCGAGGGTGCCGTGGTCGCCGCGCTCGAACACGCGCTGAAAGCGAGTGCTGCCACCGTGAGCAGCGTGAACAGTCTCGGTCGCGCCATGCTCTCCTCCTGCACAGCTATGGGCCATTCGCAGCCCGGTCGAACGAGTGGCATCATGCCACTCCCTCGCCATCCCGGAAGGGCCATTGGGACGGCCCAACCTAGCGGAGGGCGCCCGCGCCTCCCGCGCGAGGCCGTCTCCTGCGCGGAGCTCGCAGGAACCCCGCACAGCTGGCAAGCCTAGCACCGTGTCACAGCCGGAAGTGCGCAAGATTCGGCCTCCTCCCGGCCTTCGAATGTGCCTCGGCGAGCGCGTCAGACGGGCGCGGCGACCGGGGTGGCAGCCCGCTCCTGCTCCTCCTGGGTCCGATCGGCGAAGTGGCAGGCCGCCGCGTGCCCCTCCCCCACGATCGCCAGCCGTGGGTCGACCGTCGAGCAGATCTCGGGGTTGCCCAAGCGCTCGCGCAGCCAGCAGCGCGGGTGGAAGTGACAGCCCGACGGAGGGTTCACGGGCGAGGGCACGTCGCCGCGCAGCACAATGCGCTTGCGGGCCTTGGCGCGCTCCACCTGCGGCACCGCCGACAAGAGCGCGACGGTGTACGGGTGGCGCGGATGCTCATAGAGCTCGGCGACACTCGCGAGTTCGACCATGCGGCCCAGATACATGACGCCCACTCGGTCGCTGATGTACTGCACCACCGAGAGATTGTGGGCGATGAAGAGGTAGGCGAAGCCGAACTCCTGCCGTAGGTCGAGGAGCAGGTTCAAAACCTGGCTCTGGATCGACACGTCGAGCGCCGACACCGGCTCGTCGCACACGATGAAGTCAGGGCGCAGGGCGAGGGCACGGGCGATCCCGATGCGCTGCCGCTGGCCACCGCTGAACTCGTGCGGGTAGCGGCGGGTGTAGTCGCGCCGCAGGCCCACGGCGTCGAGCGAATCTTCAACCCGTTTGATGCGCTCCTTTGAGTTCTTGACCCCCTGGGCGAGCAGTCCCTCGCCGATGATGTCGAGCACCGGCATGCGCGGGTTGAGCGAGCCGTAGGGGTCCTGGAAGATGATCTGCATGCGCGCCCGCAGGCGCCGTAGCGCCTCCGGTTTCAGCGCGTTCAGGTCTTGGCCGTCGAGCACGACCCGCCCGGAGGTGGGCCGCTGCAGGTAGAGCAGGCTCCGCCCGAGGGTCGTCTTGCCGCAGCCCGACTCGCCGACGAGCCCGAACACCTCCCCGCGGAGAACGGTGAGGCTCACCCCGTCGACCGCCTTGACGTCGCCCACGTGGCGCCGTAGCAGGCCACCCAGCACCGGGAAGTACTTGACGAGGTTATCCACCTCGAGCAGCACCTTCCCTTCACCGGGGGCCGGGGGGACGTTGTCGCGCTCGGGGGCGGTTGGCGGCGCGCTTGCCGGTGCCGGCGCGCTCACCTGGCCACCCCCGTCGAAGCCGCGCGGGCCACCGGGAGCGGCGTGGCCGTCCCGTAGCGGGGGCGGTTCTCGATCCCGAAGGGCGGCGGGCTGTACAGCCAGCAGGCGACTCGGCGTTCCGGCCGGCCCTGTTCGTTGAGCGGGGGCTCGTGCTCGCCACAGGGGTCGAAGGCGTACGGACAGCGCGGGGCGAACCGGCAGCCCACTGGCATCCGGAAGGGATTGGGCACGCTGCCCTTGATCACGTTCAGGCGGGTCCCGCGCATGCCCTTGGACGGGATCGAGGCCAGCAGCCCCTCCGTGTACGGGTGCTTCGGGTCCTCCAGCACCTCGTCCACCGAGCCGGTCTCCACCACCTTGCCGGCGTACATCACGACGATCCGCTGGACTGTCTCGGCCACCACCCCGAGGTCGTGGGTGATGAGTAGGAGCGCGGTTCCGGTCTCCGCCTGGACCCGCCGGATGAGCTCTAGGATCTGGGCCTGGATGGTGACGTCGAGGGCGGTGGTGGGCTCGTCAGCGATGAGGAGCTTCGGATCGCAGGACAGCGCGAGGGCAATCATCACGCGCTGGCGCATGCCGCCTGACATCTCGTGGGGATACTGCTTGGCCCGCCGTGGGGCCTCGGAGATCCCCACCAGCTGCAGCATCTCGATGGCCCGGTCCCAGGCGGCCTTCTGGCTGACCTGTTTGTGGGCGACCACCGCCTCGGCGATCTGGTTCCCGATGGTGAGCACCGGGTTCAGGCTGGTCATGGGCTCCTGGAAGATCATGGCCATCTCGGCGCCGCGAACCGAGAGCATCTGGTGCTGTGAGAGCTGCAGCACGTCGCGACCGTCGAACCAGATCTCGCCACTCACGATCTCGCCCGGCGGGATCTCGATAAGGCGCATGATGGTGAGCGCGGTCACGCTCTTGCCACAGCCCGACTCGCCCACCACGCCCAACGTCTCCCCGCGGCGCACCTGGAAGCCCACCCCGTCGACCGCAGGGACGGTGCCGTCCATGACCTTGAAATAGGTGCGCAGGTCGCGCACGTCGAGAAGCACGTCGTCAGGCGGGGGCATGCCTATAGAGATCTCCTCGAACGCACTCACAGCGTGGTTCCCGGTTCGAGCGCGCGTCGCGCGCCGATCACAGCCGGATCCGCGGGTCGAGCGCGTCGCGCAGCCCGTCGCCCGCGAAGTTGATTGACATGACCGTGACGGCGATGGCCATGCCCGGGAAGAAGGCCCACCACCAGTTGCCCAGCCCGAGCGCGTCCTGGGCGTTGGCGAGCGCGTTGCCCCAGCTGACCTGGGTGGGGCTGATCCCGAAGTTGAGATAGCTCACGAACGCCTCAAGGATGATGTTCTCCGCCATGATGAGCGTCATGGCCACGATCACCGGGCCCAGGGCGTTGGGAAGGATGTGGCGGAACGTGATCCGGCCGTCCCTCACCCCCACGGCGCGGGCCGCCTCCACGAAGTCGGCCTCGCGCAGCGAGAGGAACGACGCCCGCACGAGGCGCGCGACGAACGGCCAGGAGAGCAGCCCGAAGATGAGGATGAGCGAGCTCACCTGCCCCTCGCCGAAGAAGCGCGCGGCGACCAGGATGATGAACAGCAGGGGGATGGCGAAGAAGGTGTCCACGATGCGCATGAGGACGTTGTCGACCCAGCCGCCGGCGTAGCCAGCGATCGCGCCGACGGCCACGCCCACGAAGCCCGCGATCAGCATGCTGAAGCCACCGATCGCCATCGAGATGCGCGCCCCGTTGATCACCATGGTGAACACGTCGCGGCCGGTGTTGTCGGTGCCGAAGAGATGGGCCAGGCTGGGCGCCATTCCGCCCGGGACTTTCGATCCCGGGATGTAGAGCGGATCGTAGGGCAGGATGATCGGCCCGAAGATCGCCACCAGCAGCATGAAGCCGAAGAACCCAAGGCCGATCAGGGCCATGCGGTGGCGCTGGAAGCGCCGCCAGGCGAGCTGCCACTGCCCGAGCGACTCGAGGGCGACCTCGACGTCGGCGGTGGCGACGTCGGCCGGCGTGGCACCGGCGAGGGAGGCAGAAGCGCTGGGGTCGGTAGGACTCGCCATGCCCATCAGCCTTCGTCAGCCGTAGCGGATGCGAGGGTCGGCGACCGCGTACGCGATGTCCGCCACCAGGTTCATGAACACCACCAGCATCGAGCCAATGAAGAGGATGCCCATGAGCAAGAAGTAGTCCCGTGCCTCGACGCCTTCATAGTACAGGCGACCCATGCCAGGCCAGCTGAAGACCGTCTCGGTCACGATGGCGCCACCGAAGAGGAACGCGATCTCCAGGGCCAGGTTGGTCAGGATCGGCAGCAGCGCGTTGCGGAAGGCGTGGCGCAGGATCACCTGGCCTTCGCCGATGCCCTTGGCGCGTGCCGTCCGCACGTAGTCCTGGTGCAGCGAGTCGAGCATGGCTGAGCGCACGAAGCGGCTGTCACCCGCGATGCTCACCGCGATGAGGGTCACCACGGGCAGCACCAGGTGCGCGCCGATGTCCCACAGGTTGGGCAGCGGGTTGGCGGCCAGGGCGGCCCAGTAAGCGGACGTGCCGAAGGGCGCCACGGATTGGCGCACGTTCACGATCCCCTGTACCGGGAACCAGCGCAGCGTGACCCCGAACACGAAGATCAGGATGAGCCCGAGCCAGAAGGTGGGCAGCGAGAAGAACACGTAGCTGAAGAACGTCACCGACTGGTCGAAGAAGCTGTAGCGCTTCACCGCCGCGAGCACGCCGGCAGCGATGGCAATGGAGGCCCACAGCACGAACGCGGTGCACATCAGGATCACGGTGGCCGGCAGCCGCTGCAGGATCATTGAGACCACCGGCTGGCCGGTCGAGATCGAGTAGCCGAAGTCGCCGTGGAGAATGCCGTTCGTGCCCCCACCCAGGAAGGGCGGCAAGAAGTTCGGAAGACCGTGCGCGGAGAGGAAGCTACCCCCGCCGCAATTCCACACCCCGAGCCAGCCAAGGTACTCCCGGATCGTGTCCGCCAGGGTCGGCGTCCGCACTAGGCACCAGTCCTGCAGCCACTTGTTGATCTGCGCGGTGCTGATGTGCGGGTTCTGGTTGAACTGCGCCGCCGGCCCGCCCGGGGCCTGCAGCATCAGCACGAAACACACCACCGAGATGAGGAACAGGACCGGGATCGCCTGCAGGACGCGTCGGATGATGTAACTGGTCATGGATCCTGCGCTCTAAAAGTTGGCCAGACGCTAGCACAGGAATGGCGGACGCGGAATAGTGCTCGTTCCGCGTCCGCCGCCTGCTCCCTGTCAGGGCCGGGGGTCTGCCGCCTCACTTAGGGCTTGTAGAACCAGTCCTCGACATCCCACGTCGGGCCCTGGGCGCTTGGGTTGTAGCCGGGCCAGTTGCCCACGTGGACGCCGACACCGGTCACTTCACCACGGTAGTAGAGCGGGATCTCGGGAATCCCGGCCACGTACGCATCCTGCACCGCGCCAGCATCCTTCTGCTGGGCATCGAACCCGATGTCGGTCGCCAGGTTGCCCAGCGCGGTGTCCATCACGGCGCTCTTAAAGCGGGTGTCGTTGGCGCCGCTGTGGTCGCCGAGCTCGGGCCACGTGGTCGAGTCGTACGCCTCGTAGTAGTCCCCGTACGGGGTGCCCGTCAGGACGTACGCAAAGTCGGCGAGGTCGTAGTTGCCGCGGTAGATGCTGGGGTCGGTGGTCGCCGTCGTGCCGGTCCAGCTGGCAAAGAACACCGAGGCCGCGTCACCGGTCTTGATGTAGCTCTTGACGCCGATCGCCTTGAGGTTGCCCTCGACGATCTCGAGTTCGGTCAGGCGCGTCGGGTTGCCCGACGTGGTGCCCAGCTCGAGGTTCATCTCCTTACCGCCCTTGGCCATCCAGCCCTCGGAGTCAAGCGCGTAGCCGTCCGCGATGAGCGCCGCCTTGGCAGCTGTCGGGTCGTAGGTCGGGCAGGTCTCCTGCTTGTAGTACCAGATGCTGGGCGGCGTCGGTCCGCACGCGATCGTGACGGTGGCGCCGGGGAAGTCGGTGCTGACGATGGCCTGCTTGTTGATGGCCATCGAGATCGCCTTGCGGACGTTGACGTCCCACAGGCCGTTGCCGCGCGTGTGGTTGGGATCCTGGTTGACGTCGAGGTGCTCGTACTCCCAGAGCGGATCCTGCTCCACCGTCCCGATGCTCGACGGCACGTTCTTGACGGCCGGGTACGAGTCGGTCTGCAGGTCGAAGGCGAGGTCGATGGCGCCGCTGTTGAAGGCCGCGATCTCGCCGGTACTGTCACCGAAGTACTGGAACTTAAGGCTGGCGAGGTATGGCTTGCCCTGGTGCGAGGGGGCCACGCCGCCGTTCCAGTGGGGGTTGGGGGCATAGTCGATCTCGCTCGAGGACGCGTTGGTGATCACGAACGGGCCGCTGAAGACCGCGTTCACTACCGAGGAGTCGACCGGGTAGGACTTCTTCGGAGCGTCCTTGACCGCGATCGTTGACATGTAGTGCTGCGGCATGAACGCGCTGGTGAGCCAGCCGAGCCAGCCGCCGAAGAGCTGCTTGAAGTGGACGGTCGCCGTCAGGCCGTCGGGCGAAACCGTCATCGAGTCGATCAGTGGCCATGCCGTGCCCGGGCCGCACTCGACGCAGCCCGACTGGTTGGGGTCGTTGGCCCACTGCCACGTATACTTGAGATCGTTCATCGTGAGCGGCTGCCCGTCGGACCACTCGAGGTTCGGCTTGAGCTTGAGGGTCATGGTGAACGTGGTGCCGCTGACCACGACGCCGCCGTTGGCCACGGACGGCAGGCTGGCGCAGAGGTCAGGGACGTACTTGCCGTCGGACGAGATCGTCGCGCAGCCCCGCAGGACCGGCAGGCTTGCCTCGATGTCCGCCTCCGCGGTGGTGTAGTAGGGGTTCAGCTGGCTCGCGGGCTGCCACTCGCCCATGACGAGCGTGCCGCCGGGGGTCCCAGGACCCGGGTTGTACTTGGTGGCAAAGACAGCGGCGTCGATGCCAGTGAGCGGGGCGACGCTCGCCGCCGCCGCAGCCGAGGCCGCGGCCGACGCGGGAGCCGCAGTAGCGGGGGCCGCCGTGGCGGGCGCCGCGGTGGGCGCGGTGGTGGCTCCGGAGCTGCAGGCGCCGAAGACGAGTCCGGCGACGGCAACGAGGGCCATCAGGTGTCGTCTGGTTGACACTCGGCTTCTCCTCCTCTTGTCCGCCGCGCTTTCACGTGGGACGCTCCCCAACGCGCCGCGGCGACGCGCTTTGGATCCTCAACCGATGATACGGCCCTCACGGGCGCGTCGGCGTGCTGGTTCAACCTCTCATGGGCACACCCAGCATTGGGGTCAGATGCCAGGGACGAGTACCGGTCCGCATGCGAGCCCTGCGGGTCCCCGCGCCTATTCGGCCGGAGCCAAGCCCGCTGTAGCGTCGGGCAACGGCCCGGGCGGCACGCCGGCGAACGTCCGCGATCAGCTCGTCATGCAGCGGCCCGAGCGCGGCCAGCTGAGCAGCACCCTGGTCACGGCGAGACAACCCCCCAGAGGCCCTTGGCTCGCTGCTCCGAACGTGGTCGAGGAGCGCGACGCGATCGGTCTCGGCTTCGGCCACTCATCCTCCTATGGGACTCGGTCGCCAAGCGGCCTACATTCTACGGACGGCGCGACCCGCGACAAGACTCGTTTGGACCCAAAGACGCGTAGCGCGTTGCAGAGCCGTCGTGCGCAGTCGAGGCGCCCGCCGGACACGCTCGGTCATTCCGGGCACGGCATCTGAGCGCCGGTCATGGCCCGCCAGTGCAGGTCGGGCTGGCGGGCCGCCGTCGCCTCGTCCAGTCGGCGCACCGGCGCCGAGTGCGGCGCGGAATGCACCAGCGCCGGGTCGGCGTGCGCCTCCGCCGCGATCGCGACTAGCGCGTCGGCGAAGTCGTCGAGCGTCTCGAGCGCCTCGGTTTCGGTGGGCTCGATGAGCAGCGCCTCCTCCACGATCAGCGGGAAATAGATCGTGGGCGGGTGATGGCCGTAGTCCATCAGCCGCTTGGCCACATCGAGCGTGCGGACCCCGGTCTCCTGCTTGAGCGTCGACGAGGACGCCACGAACTCGTGCTTGCAGACCCGGTCGTACGGGATGTCGTAGGTTCCCCGCAGGCGATGCCGCAGGTAGTTCGCCGCCAAGACGGCGTCCTCCGACACCTCCTCGAGCCCGCTTCCACCGTGCGCCAGCATGTATGTGTAGGCGCGCAGGAGGACGCCCACGCTGCCCACGAACGAGCGGACCCGACCGATGGACGACGGCCGCTCCCCCGGCCGTTCGAGGCGCAACGAGCCGTCCGCCTCACGGAGGACACGGGGGGACGGCAGGAACGGCAGGAGCGCCTCCCCCACCGCGACCGGGCCGGCGCCCGGCCCGCCACCGCCGTGCGGCGTGGCGAAGGTCTTGTGCGTGTTGACGTGCATGACGTCGAACGCGGCGTCGCCGGGGCGGAACTTGCCAAGCACGGCGTTCAGGTTGGCGCCGTCCATGTAGGCCAGCGCCCCGGCAGCGTGCACCGCCTCCACGAGCTCGCAGACGCGGTCCTCGAACAGGCCGAGCGTGGACGGGTTCGTGAGCATGACGGCCGCCGTGCGCGGGCCAAGGGCCGCCCGCAGCGCGTCAAGGTCCACCCCGCCCCGCCGGTCCGACGGCACGGTGATGGTGCGGTAGCCGGCCATAGAAGCCGTGGCCGGGTTCGTGCCATGGGACGAATCGGGCACGATGACCTCGCTGCGCTCGGTGTCGCCCCGGCTGCGGTGGTAAGCGCGCACCATCAAGATGCCCGTCAACTCGCCCTGCGCTCCGGCCGCCGGCTGCAGCGTCGCGGCGCGCATTCCGGTGATCTCGCAGAGCCAATGCTCGAGCTCCCAGAGAAGCTGCAGCGTGCCCTGTGCCGCGGCATCGGGTGCCAGCGGGTGGAGGTCCGCGAAGCCCGGGAGCCGAGCCGCCCACTCGGCGATCTTGGGGTTCCACTTCATGGTGCACGAGCCCAAGGGGTAGAACCCGGTGTCGACGGCGAAGTTGAGGTGCGAGAGGTTCACGAAGTGGCGCACCGCCTCGGGCTCGTCCACCTCAGGCAGCGCGGGAGGCAGGGCACGCAGCTGGTCGGCCGGGATGCCGGCCAGGGCACCCGCCGGCGGATGCGGGATCCTCGTCACGCCGCGCCCCGGGCGCGAGAGCTCATCGAGCGTGGGCTGCAGCGCGGCGCCCACAGCGGGTCGCAGGCTAGCGTGGGACGAGACAGAGACGCGCTCCGGGGACCCCCCGTCGCCGATCATGCCACCGCCTCCGCCGTCACGTCGGACAAGGCCGCCGCAAAAGCCTCGATCTCGTGCGGCCGCGTCACTTCCGTGGCACAGACGAGCCACCCGTCGCGCAGCAGCGGGTCGTCGGGGAACCAAGTCGCGAGCGGGAACCCGGCCAGAATGCCCCGCTCGAGCAGCGCCGCGTGCACGCGAGGTGCCTGCGGCACACGGACCGCGAACTCGTTGAGGTAGGGCGCGTCGTGGATACGGGGCGCACCCGCGGCGGCCAGCGCGCGCTCCAGCTCGCGCGCGCGCGCCGCGCCCAAGGCGGCGGCGTCGCGCAGGCCGTGCGGCCCGATCGTGGCGAGGTAGACGGTCGCGGCAAGCGCGCAGAGTGCCTGGTTGGTGCAGATGTTGCTGGCTGCCCGCTCGCGGCGAATGTCCTGCTCACGGGCGCGCAGCGTCATGACGAAGGCGCGCCGCCCATCGGCGTCGGTAGTGCGCCCCACGAGGCGACCGGGCAGCTGGCGCATCAACGCGCTGGTGGCGGCCAGAATGCCGAGGTACGGCCCGCCGTAGGCCAGCGGCAGCCCGAGCGGCTGCCCCTCCCCGGCCGCGATGTCGGCTCCATACGCGCCGGGGGGTGCCAGCACGGCGAGCGAGACCGGTTCGACCACCGCCACGAACAACGCCCCAGCGGCGTGCGCCAGGCGCGCCACGTCGGCCATCGGCTCGAGCGCGCCGAAGACGTTGGGCTGGGCCACCAGCACGCCTGCGACCGGCCGGTCGTCTTCCGCGAGCAGCCGCTCCAGCGCGTCGAGGTCGACGGTGCCGCGGGCGAGCAGGGGGATCGTCTCGATGGCGAAGCGCGTGCCGTCAAGGTAGGTGCGAACGGCGGCGGCGTGGTGGGGATGGAGGGCCGCGCTCACCAACACCCGAGCGCGCCCGGTCGCGCGCAGGCACATCAGAGCCGCCTCCGCAGTAGCCGTGGCGCCGTCGTAATGGGAGGCGGAGACCGCGTCGAGACCGGTCAGCTCGGCGAGCATCGACTGGTACTCATAGATCGTTTGCAGCGTGCCCTGGCTGATCTCGGGCTGGTAGGGCGTGTAGGCGGTGGCGAACTCGCCGCGCGAGACAATCTGGTCGACCGCCGCGGGCACGTAGTGGCGGTAGGCACCCGCGCCCAAGAAGCTCACGAGATCGACGCGGTTGCGTCCTGCCAGCTCGCGCAGGCGCAGGGCGAGTTCGAGCTCGGGCTCCGGTCCGGGAAGGTCGAGGCCGCGGGCGCGCACGGCGAGCGGGATGTCATCGAACAGTTCGTCCGTCGACGCGATCGCGAGCGCCTCGCGCATACGCTCCCGGTCGGTCGGGGTGTGCGGCCCGTAGGGCATCGCCTCAGGCTCCGATCAGGGCGCGATAGGCGGCGGCGTCCTTCAGGTCCAGGGTGGCCGCCTCGTCCGCCATGCGCACGCGCGCGACCCACCCTTCGCCGTAGGGGTCGCTGTTTAGGAGCTCCGGCCGGGACGTCAGCTCGCTGTTCACCTCGATGACTTCGCCGGCGAGCGGGGCGAACAGGTCACTCAAAGCCTTGACCGACTCGACCACGCCGAACGCCTCGGCGCGCTCGAGCGTGCGCCCGACCTGCGGGAGCTCCACGAACACGATGTCGCCCAGCTGCTCGGCGGCATACGCCGTGATTCCGACCACCCCGATCTCGCCCTCCACGCGCAGCCACTCGTGTTCGTCGGTGTAGAGGAGCCCGTCCCGCACGTCCACGTCCATCTCCCTGTCCGGGGCCTGTCCCGGTGTCCGCCGTCAGGCCAGGCGGCGGTAGAACGGCAGCGCGACCGCCTCGGCCGGCACTCGCGCATCACGGATGGCCACGTCGAGCATCGTACCGGCCTGTGCGGCGTCCGGTGGGACGTACGCCATCGCGATCGGCTCGCCGAGCGTGGGCGACTGGGTGCCGCTGGTGACCACGCCGACCTGCTCGACGCCGCCGGGGCGGAAGACCGGATACCCGTGCCGCGCGATCCCGCGGCCGCGAACCACTAGACCGGTGAGCGCCTTCGGGCGACCTGCCTCCTGCGCCGCCTGGAGCGCCGCGCGGCCCACGAAATCCCCGGGCTTGGTGAACTTGACCACCCGGCCAAGGCCGGCGTCGAAGGGGGTGGTGTCCCGCCCGAGCTCGTTGCCGTAGAGCGGCATGCCCGCCTCGAGCCGCAGGGTGTCACGCGCCCCCAGCCCGACCGGCACAACCCCGCCCGGGGCACCGGCGGCCAGCAGGGCGTCGAAGACGGCCGGGCCGTCGTCCCATGCAAGGAAACACTCGAAGCCGTCCTCGCCCGTGTACCCAGTGCGTGCCACCAGCGCGGGGACCCCGGCGACGTGACCGTCCGCGATGGCGTAGTAGCGCAGCGCGCCCAAGTCCACGTCGGTGAGCGGCGTCAGCACGGAGACCGCCAGAGGGCCCTGGATGGCCACCAGCGATGTTCGCAGCGAGGCGTCGTCGAGCGCGGCATCGAAGCCGGTGAGGCGGGCCTGCAGCTCTTGGGCCACGACGGCCGCGTTGCTCGCGTTGGCGACGACCAGAAAGTGGTCCTCGGCCAGCCGATACACGATGAGGTCGTCGATCACGCCGCCGTCGGGCGCGCAGATCATCGAGTAATGGGCGCGACCTACCACGAGCGCCCGTGGGTCGGTGGGCAGTGCGTACGCGAGCGCTGCTGAGGCCTCGCGGCCCTCGACGTGGAGCTCGCCCATGTGCGAGAGATCGAAGACCCCCGCCCGCTGGCGCACGGCGCGGTGCTCCTCCATGATCCCGGCGTACTGCACCGGCATCTCCCAGCCGGCAAACTCCACGAGGCGTGCGCCCAGCGCGCGGTGGCGCTCGATCAGCGCAGTCGGTCGCATCGGCGGTCTCCTCGTTTGACGTCCGGATCAGGCGGACCCGCGCTCCCGAATGGCGATGATCGCCGGGCGGGCTCGCTCGACGATCTCGCGCTCTGTCTCGTAGCTCAAGAGGTGCGCGGCCTCAGTGAGGGGCACCCAGCGGACTTCGTCGAACTCCCTGTCGTGCCCGGCAAGGCTGCCGCCGGTAGGCACCATCAGGAAGTGGTGGACGGTCTTGTCGATGCGCGTCCCGCGCTCGACGAACGAGTAGTGGATGGACCCGACGGGTTCGACGATGCGGACGGTGAGCCCGGTCTCCTCTTCGACCTCCCGCAGCGCCGTCTGCTCGACCGTCTCGCCTTGGTCGGGCGTCCCCTTGGGCAGGGTCCAGCGCATCCCGTCACCCTGCCGGCTGCGACGTCCCAGCACGATCTCCGGCTCCGGGCCTGCGGTACGGATGACGAGTCCCCCCGCCGACATCGCCCGCGCGGCCCGGCGAGCCCCTGTCGCCTCGGGCCTCAGCGCCGCCACGGCGTGGGATGAAGAGGTACCGCCGAGCGATGCTCCCCCGCGTCGCTCGTCCAGTGCAGCACGGGCGCGTGGCGAAGCAGCCCGGACACGGGCGGCCGGGCCGGTGCGATCGTCATCCCTCGCCGGTCCCGAAGGCCCATCCTGGCCCCCCGGGACGGCGCGGCGGCGCCTGTGACCATGCCCGGAGCCATGTGGTGGAGGCCGAGGCGCGCCTCGCGGCCGTGGATCGACGGAGCCACGAAGCGGGGCATGAGCCGCGACCGGCCCGGGGCGAGGCTGTGCTGCATGCCCTCTATGGTACCCACTCACCGAGCCGACGCAAGCAACGCGAGCAGCTCAGCAGAGCGCGCCTGTTCCAGCTCCCCGCGAGCCTCGGCGATCAGGAGTGCGCGCTCCGTGAGCGCCACGTACACAGGAAGCGCGTCCGGCGCCACCTGTCGCAGGGTCTCGAGGTGGCGTCGCACGGTTCCCGAGTCGCCGCGCGCGATGGGCCCGGTGAGCGCAAGGCCCGTCCCGAGCCGGCGGGCGTTCTCGAGACTCTGCTGGGCAAGGCCGGCATATGCTCCCAGCTGGTCCTCGCCACGGAGGCCGGCGGCCGCGCCCAGCTCGGCGATGACGTCGAGCAGGGCGACCAGGCCCCCGGCCGCCAGCACGGCCGCGACGTGATGCGCGACCTTGCCCTCGGCCGCGACCCGGACGGGCCTGGCCCCGAGCGCCCCGGCAAGCTCCTCGAGGAGCGGCAGGAGCCCCTCGTCACCCTCAATCGCGATCCTCGAGCCGGGCAGAGCGCGGAGCGCCGTGTCGAGGTCTGTGAAGGCGACCAGGGGATGGAAGCTGCCAGCCTCGGTGCCTGCCGCCATCGCAGGCGCGAGCGCCACCGCGGACAGGACGCCGCTCGTGTGCACGATCGCCTGTCCGCTGTAAAGGCGGATGCCGGCGGCCACAGCGACGATCTCGTCGTCGGGGACGGTCAGGAACAGGAGGTCCGCCTCGTCGAGGATCGCATACGGTTCCGCGTGTGCGGTCGCCCCGGGCACGAGGGCGAGGAACCGCTCGCGGCGAGCGGCGTCGCGGGACGCCACTGCCCTCACGGGCCAGCCAGCGCGCCGGAAGGCACAGCCGAGGGCAGTGCCGACGCGTCCCGCCCCCACAAAGGCGAGGCGCGGGAGGCCAGGCTCGATCGGCGGAGGGCTGGCACCTGCGAGGTGGTCGGGATCGGGTGCCGAGTCCGGAACGGAGCCCGCGCCGGACGACTCCGACTCCGGCGAGGTACCACGCGCCGGGATCGGCGGCCGCTCGCCACCCCTGCCCCACGGCGACCTCACGAACCCTCCCCGGCCTGCGCCTTCATCGGCAGGACCCCCGCGTGTCGACGACCCGCCCTTGCCTGACGTCAGCGGCAGGCTCGGGCACCCACTGGGCATCCTAGCCGGCCCTCCGCTGCCGCGCGCGGCGATGTCGGGCTGGTCTGCTAGCGCGAAAGCCGGGCCCGGGTGCCACGCGGATCCGCCTTGGGCCGACGCTATACTGCACCCCTACGTTTCGACCCGAGGCGGGCGCTCCCGTCAGGTGCCGATGATCCCGCGCCATGCGGCGCGATGCGTGGGAGGTTCGAGCACCATGCCGTCCCGTCCGATTCGACCGGACCCGTTCCGCGCGCGTGCACCCCTCGGGTCAGGGCTCCCCGACTTCTACCGCCTAGACGCCCTGCGTCCGATCGGATACGAGCCGGAGCGCACCCCGGTCACGGTCAAGATCCTGCTCGAGAACGTGCTCCGTCACACGGTCGACGGTGTGGCGGGCGAGGCCGACGTGCGCACGCTGGCCTCCTGGCAACCCGGCTCGACCCTTGCGGCCGAGATCCCGTTCATGCCTGCGCGCGTGCTACTCCAGGACTTCACTGGTGTGCCCGCCGTGGTGGACCTGGCCGCGATGCGCGACGCGATGGCTGACCTCGGCGGCGATCCCGCTCGGATCAACCCGCTGGTGCCGGCCGACCTCGTGATCGACCACTCAGTGCAGGTGGACAGCTACCGACTACCCGACTCGTTCCGCTTCAACGTCGAGCGCGAATACGAGCGCAACGGCGAGCGGTACCAGTTGCTCCGGTGGGCTCAGACCGCCTTCGACGACCTTCGCGTGGTCCCGCCCGGGACGGGCATCGTCCACCAGGTAAACCTCGAGTACCTCGCAACGGTGGTGACCGACCGGGAAGACGAGGTCGGGCGCGTGGCGTTCCCCGACACCTTGGTCGGCACCGACTCGCACACAACAATGGTGAACGGGCTCGGCGTGCTCGGCTACGGCGTGGGCGGGATCGAGGCAGAGGCCGTCCTGCTCGGCCAGCCTCTGTACCAGCCGATGCCGCGTGTCGTCGGCGTCCGTCTGGCGGGGGCGCTGCCCCGTGGCAGCACCGCCACGGATCTGGTCCTCTCGGTGACCGAGAAGCTGCGCCGCCATGGCGTCGTGGGCGCGTTTGTCGAGTTCGCCGGGGACGGCCTAGCGACGCTGTCGCTGCCCGACCGTGCGACGATCTCGAACATGTCGCCGGAGTTCGGGGCGACCTCGACCCTCTTCCCGATCGACGAGGAGACGGTGGCCTACCTTCGCCTCACGGGACGGGATGCCGCCCGCGTGGACCTTGTGGAGGCCTACGCGCGGGCGCAGGGTCTCTGGCGCGAGCCGGGCGCGGTGCCGGAGTTCGACGTGCTCCTCGACCTCGACCTCGCCTCGGTCGAGCCCAGCGTGGCCGGGCCGCGGCGCCCCCAGGACCGCGTGCCGATCCACGAGCTGCGCCGGTCGTTCCGCGCGGCGTACCCCGGCTCAGGCGGCGAGCCGGGTGATGCGTCCCTGGCGGCAGCGGCGTCACCCTACCCAGCAGTCTCCGTGACCCCCGGCGGTGACGGAGCCGAAATCCGGACCGGGTCCGTGGTGATCGCCGCGATTACGAGCTGCACCAACACGTCGAATCCGACCGTGATGGTGGGCGCCGGCCTGCTGGCGCGTAACGCTGTGGCACGCGGGCTCACGGTCGGACCGACCGTCAAGACGAGCCTGGCCCCGGGGTCCCGGGCGGTCACCTCGTACCTCCAGGCTGCCGGGCTTATGGAGCCGCTTGAGCGGCTCGGGTTCTCGCTGGTGGGCTACGGCTGCACCACCTGCATCGGAAATAGCGGGCCGCTCGACGCGTCGGTCGCCCAGGCGATCGAGGCGAACGACCTCACGGTCGCGGCGGTCCTGTCAGGCAACCGCAACTTCGAAGGACGCATTCACCCGCTCGCGCGGGCTAGCTACCTCGCGTCGCCCCCCCTCGTGGTGGCGTTCGCCCTCGCCGGCCGCGTGGACATCGACCTGACCAGGGAGCCCCTCGGCCGCGACGCCGCCGGCCGTTCCGTCATGCTCGACGAGCTATGGCCGTCCGCCGACGAAGTCCGCTCAGCCATCGACACCGCCATCGACCCGGACCTCTTCCGGCGCACGTACGCGGGCGTCTTCGACGGCGATGACCGCTGGCGCGCCTTGCCCATCCCAGGCGGCGACCGCTATGCCTGGGATCCCGACTCGACCTACGTGGCGCGGCCGCCGTTCTTCGACGGGCTCACTGCAGATGCCGCGCCGGTCGCCGACATCGAGGGGGCGCGCGCGCTGGCCGTGCTCGGAGATTCGGTCACCACCGACCACATCTCACCGGCCGGATCGATCGCGGCCTGGAGCCCGGCCGGCCAGTGGTTGCAGGCGCATGGTGTGCCGCCCCTCGAGTTCAACAGCTACGGATCGCGCCGCGGGCATCACGAGGTGATGATGCGCGGCACCTTCGGCAACATCCGGCTGCACAACCGCCTGGTCGGCTGCGAGGGGCCGTACACGGCGCACCAGCCGTCGGGAGAGGAGATGTTTATCTACGACGCGGCCATGCGCTACGCGTCGGAGGGCGTGCCGCTGCTCGTGATCGGCGGTCGCGAGTACGGCAGCGGCAGCTCACGAGACTGGGCAGCCAAGGGCACGACGTTGCTCGGGGTGCGTGCCGTCCTCGCGGAAAGCTTCGAGCGCATCCACCGCTCGAACCTCGTCGGAATGGGCGTGTTGCCGCTCCAGTTCCGTGAGGGCGAAAACGCGACCTCGCTGGCCCTGTCCGGGCGCGAGACGTACGCCGTCCGCGGACTCGCCGGGGGGCCGCAGCCGCGCCAGGAGGTGACGGTCGAGGTCAGAGACGCCGACGGGACCGTTCGATCCTTCCGCGCGTTCGCCCGCCTGGACGGGCCCATCGAAGTCAACCACTACCGGGAGGGTGGCATCCTCCCGGCGGTCCTCAGGAGCCTGGCTCGGGAGAGCACTGCGGCAGGTTGACGGGACCTTCAGGGCAGCGGCGATCCCGCCAGGAACGACGGACCGGGCAGACCGCTCGAACCGGCACTCGGCGCAGGGCTGGACAAGCTCACTGAGTTGCCAAAATGGGCCCCCAACAACAGCAGGCCGGCCAGCACGAAGAGAGCGATCAGGGCCAAGATCACGGCGTACTCCGCCAGACCCTGTCCGTCCGCACGTCTTCGGTGCGTCACGGCCGACGCAACGCGGCCAGCGCGTGCGGAAACCGCGCCGACGCCAGCGTCCGCACCGCCGCCGCGTAGGCCGCGATCTCCCGCTGGGCGTCGGCCGCCAGCCGCTCATCGAGGAAATGGCCGACGGACTGCAGCGACGCCGTCCACCGCCAGCGCACGTAGAGGGCATAGGCCGGCAGGAAGACGCGGGCCTGCTCGACGGCAACGCCGGCCGCGATGGCCTCTTCGTACAGCACGATGGAGCGGGCGTAGTGCGCCGCTAGGTCGGCGGAGAGCCGCTGGCCGAGCTCGGCGGGGAGCGGGTCGCCCGAGCCCTGCTTGCGGTTCTCTGGTGCGCTGCGCCAGCCGCCCGCTTCGATCATGTGGAACGTCGGCTCCTCGGTGACGTAGCGGCGGCTCGACTCGTTCCACGCCTCCATGGTGTGGTCGGATCCCACGACGTACTTCCACCACTGCCGGGCGACCATTAGCGGCGCGTACACCTCAAAGGACAGGATCGCGTGGCGAAACGGACTTGTGTGACCTTGTCGGCCTAGGAACTCGAGGAGCCGCTCTTCTCCCGGCCCGAAATGCTGGGCCTCTTTGTCGAAACTGACCTTGGCCGCGTTCACGACGGTCAGGTCGTCTCCCATGGCGTCGACGAGCCGGACGTACCCATGATCCAGGACCGCGATGCGGTCGGGCTGCTGCGTCATCGGGCCTCCTCTTCGCCGGCGTGCGCCTGTCAGGAGTCTACGAGCCTCCGCTCGCCCCGGATCGGCCGGGTGTCAAGTCAGCCGGGCGTCGATCGGCAGGATCACCCTAGTCTCGCCGTCGCCGAGTGACAGCGGCGCGACACCGGACACGCAGTCGCGCGCGAGAATGGTGCCCGTACCCGGGTCGTGGCCAGGCGGGATCCGTGTCACCGGGGCGAAACGCATCCGTGTGGGCGGGTCGTCTGGAGGCGCTGCGAGGTGAGTCGCGAGATCACAGAGGAGCGAGCGCAGCCGGCGCCCGTGCGTGCGGAGCCGGGGAACATGCGCGGGGCGGCCGGCCGCGGCCGGATCGAGTACAAGTGGGTGGCCCTGTCGGTCACGACGCTCGGTTCCGCGATGTCCGCCATCGACTCCTCGATCGTCGTGCTTGGCCTGCCGACGATCATGACGAACCTCCACTCGGACCTGGTGACCATGATCTGGGTGCTCATGGGCTACATCCTCATGAGCACGATCTTCCTCATGTTCTTCGGCCGTCTCGCCGACATGTTCGGCCGGGTCCGGCTCTACAACACAGGGTTCGCGGTGTTCACCGTCGGGTCTCTGCTGTGCGCCCTGGCGGGCAGCGGAGCGGAGCTGGTGCTGTTCCGCCTGGTGCAGGGCGTAGGCGGCGCGATGCTGATGGCCAACGCCATGGCGATCATCACAGAGGCCTTCCCGCCTGGTCAGCGCGGGCGTGCGATGGGCATCAACTCGATCACCTGGGCGATCGGGAGCATCGTGGGGCCGGTCGCCGGAGGTCTGATACTCGCCTTCCTGTCATGGCAGTGGATCTTCCTCGTAAACGTGCCGATCGGCATCGGAGGCACGCTTTGGGGTTACCTGGCCCTCCGCGAGATCGGCCAGCCGCGGCGGCGTGAGCGCTTCGATCTCCTCGGCATGGCGCTGTTCTCGGGGGGCATCACGTGCCTGCTCGTGGCGCTCTCGCAGGGCATCTCCTGGGGCTGGTTCTCGGCGCCGACGCTCGGGCTCTTCGCCGCGTTCGTCGTGCTCGAGGCGCTCTTCGCGCTGTCTGAGCGCGGCGGCGGGATGCATTTCATCGACCCCGTGCTCTTCAGGTCACGCATCCTCGCGTTTGGCACGGCAGCCGCCACGCTGCAGAGCCTGAGCATGTTCGCGGTCAACTTCCTCGTCGTGTTCTACCTACAGGCAGTTAAGGGCGAGTCTCCGCTGAGGGCCGCGCTAATGATCCTGCCGCTCTCGCTCGTCCAGTCCGTGGTTGGTCCCATTTGCGGGGTCGTCTCGGACCGGATTGGGGCTCGCACCCCGGCGACGCTGGGGCTCCTCCTTCAAGCGGTCGCCTGCGTCCTGCTGGCTCAGCTCAGCACTGGGTCTTCCTACGTCCACCTTTTGGTCGGCCTGGTCGTCCTCGGCGTGGGCGGCGGGCTGTTCTGGTCGCCCAACACGAGCGCCGTGATGGGGGCGGCGCCGCCGCAGCGGCTGGGCGTCGCGAGCGCGACTCTGGCAACCTTCCGGCAGACAGGCATGGTGACGAGCTTCGCGCTGGCACTGGCGGTCGCCGCCGCGTCCATCCCGTCCCGCCTGGTCGGTGCGATCTTCCTGGGCACGTCCGTGCAACTCGGAGGGAGCGTGATGAGCGCGTTCACGGTCGGGATGACGCATGCACTCGTGGTTTCCGCCCTGATCGTGCTGGTGGCGAGCGCAATGACCATCATCGCCGGCGACACCGGCCAGACTCGCCGCGCCGGGTCGACCGGCTGACCGCCGCCGCTCCGGCCTCCGGTCCACCCCACCTGAGGCGACCCCGGGGCAGATTAATCACCGAGTCAGGCGGCTCCGTCACTCCATAGCACAGGCCGTTCGCACGCCATCGTTGCTCATGCAACCGCCGACGCGACCCGCACGATGCTACGCGAGCCCGAACGCCCAAGCGCGCACGCCGGCCGGGCCCCGTAGACTGACCGTCCATGGCTCCCTCGATTCGCTCCGACGCATTCGTCTTCTTCGGCGCGACCGGCGATCTCGCCTATAAGCAGATCTTTCCCGCTCTCCACGGCCTGATCCGCGACCACGGCTGGGACCTGCCGATCGTCGGCGTCGCTCGCTCAGGCGACCTCGGCGCCCTCCAGGCACGGGCGCGCGCCAGTGTCGAGGCGCACGGCCACGTGGATCGCGCGGCGCTTCGCGCGCTCACGGATCGGCTTCGCTATGTCCAGGGCTCCGATGACGACGCGGAGACGTTCGGCCGCATCCGTGCCGAGCTCGGCAGTGCCCGCCACCCACTCCACTACCTGGCGATCCCGCCGACGTTGTTCGCCACGGTCGTCAAGCATCTCGGCGCCTCTGGCTGCGCCGATGGCGCCAGGGTGATCGTCGAGAAGCCCTTTGGGCGCAACCTGGTCGGGGCGCAGCGGCTGAACGCGACGCTCCATACCGTCTTCCCGGAACCGGCCATCTTCCGCATCGACCACTACCTCGGCAAAGAACCGGTCCAGAACCTCCTCTACTTCCGGTTCGCAAACACGTTCCTCGAGCCGATCTGGGACCGCCGTTATGTGGCCAGCGTTCAGATCACCATGGCCGAGGACTTCGATGTGGCCGACCGCGGCGCGTTCTACGACCAGGCCGGAGCCATTCGCGACGTGGTGCAGAACCATCTGCTGCAACTCACGAGCCTGCTGGCGATGGAACCGCCGGCCGGTCGAACCGCCGACGCATTCCGCGACGAGAAGTTCAAGGTGCTGGACGCGATCCGCCCGCTCGCGCGGCGCGACGTCGTGCGCGGCCAGTACCAGGGCTACAGGGACGTGCCCGGCGTGGCTGCCGACTCGACGGTCGAGACGTTCGTGGCGCTCCGCTTCCACGTTGATACGTGGCGATGGGGCGGAGTCCCCTTCTACATCCGCGCGGGCAAGTGCCTCCCCGTCACCGCGACCGAGGTGCTGGTCGACTTCAAGCGACCCCCGCTCGACGTCTTCGGTGAGCGCAGCGCTGCGCACGCTGACTACCTGCGGTTCCGGCTCAGCCCCGACACGTCGATCTCGCTCGGCGCACGGGCCAAGCAGCCGGGCGAGGCGATGGTCGGCGAGGCGGTCGAGCTGTACGCGTCCCACCAGTCACATGACGAGCGCCCGCCGTACCAGCGGCTCATCGGCGACGCCGCGCTCGGCGACCAGGCACTCTTCGCGCGCGAGGACGCGGTCGAGGCTGCCTGGCGGATCGTGGACGGCGTGCTCGATGACCGGGTGCCGATCCTCCCGTACGCGCGGGGCACGTGGGGCCCGCCCGAGGCGGACCGCCTCCTCGGGCGGGACGGCGACTGGCACGCGCCCCTGGCGACGCCATCCGTGTCCCGGCCGGCCCGACCTGCCGTGGCGCTGCGGCGGAGGAATGCGCGATGACCACCCAGCCCGCAGCCGGCCTGACGGCTCTCCCCGAGTGGCACGCCCTCGCCGACCACGTCGCGAACGTGCGCGACGTCCATCTGCGGGAGCTCTTCCGGGCCGATCCCGGGCGCAGCGAGCGCCTCACCGCGGAGGCCGCCGGGGTCTTCCTCGACTACTCCAAGAACCGGCTCACCGACGAGACGCTGCGCCTCCTAGTGGCCCTCGCCCGTGCCCGAGGGCTGCGCGAGCGGATCGACGCGATGTTTGCGGGCGAGCACATCAACACGACCGAGGATCGGGCGGTCCTCCACGTCGCCCTCCGCGCCCCACGCGACGAGCAGATCGAGACGGACGGGCACGACGTCGTGCCCGACGTGCACGCCGTGCTCGAGCGGATGGCGGCGTTCGCAGAGGCCGTGCGCAGCGGGCGCTTGCGCGGCCACACCGGGCGGCGGATCCGGGCGATCGTCAACATCGGCATCGGCGGCTCTGACCTCGGGCCTCGCATGGCCAGCGAGGCGCTCGCCTTCTACGCGGATCGGGGGCTCCGCCTGCGCTTCGTGTCCAACGTCGACGGCACCGACCTCGTCGAGGCGACGCGCGACCTCGACCCTGCCGAGACGCTCTGCATCGTCGCCTCGAAGACGTTCACCACGCTCGAGACGATGACGAACGCGCGCGCGGCCCGAGCCTGGCTGCTGGCCGGGCTCGGCGGCGACGAGACGGCCGTGGCGCAGCACTGCGTGGCCGTCTCGACCAACGAGGAGGAGGTGCGCCGGTTCGGCATCGACCCGGCCAACATGTTCGAGTTCTGGGACTGGGTGGGCGGGCGCTACTCGTATGACTCGGCGATCGGCCTCAGCCTCATGCTCGCGATCGGGCCGGCGCACTTCCGCGAGATGCTCGAGGGCCTCCACGCCATGGACGAGCACTTCCGGACGGCGCCCTTCGAGCGCAACCTGCCCGTGCTGCTCGGGCTCATCGGGCTCTGGTACGTCGACTTCTTCGGGGCCGAGACGCACGCCGTGCTCCCCTACGAGCAGTACCTCGAGCGGCTGCCAGCCTATCTCCAGCAGCTCGACATGGAGTCGAACGGCAAGCACGTCACGCGGGACGGGACGCTGGTCGACTACGAGACCGGGCCCATCGTGTGGGGCACGCCCGGCACGAACGGGCAGCACGCCTACTACCAGCTGCTCCACCAGGGCACGAAGCTTGTCCCGGCCGATCTCATCGGCTTCCTCCACCCGCTCAACCCGCTCCCCCCGCAGCACGACATGCTCCTCGCCAACCTCATCGCGCAGGCCGAGGCGCTCGCCTTCGGAAAAACCGCCCTGGAGGCCCGCCGCGAGGGGATCTCGGAGGCGCAGGTCGCCCACCGCACCTTCGAGGGGAACCGGCCCACCAACGTGCTGCTCTTAGCGCGCCTCACCCCGCGAGCACTCGGCACGCTCGTGGCGCTCTACGAGCACAAGGTCTTCACCCAGGGCGCGATCTGGGACATCGACTCCTTCGACCAGTGGGGCGTGGAGCTGGGCAAGACGCTCGCACTGCGGGTGATCCCGGAACTGCAGGCGGCCGACGAACCGGCACTCGCCCACGACACGTCCACCAACAGCCTCATCCGTCGGGTCCGCGCGGCGCGCGGAGGCTAGCCGGAGAGTCGGCGAGCCGAGTCGGGGTCGCACGATCGAGAGTCCTGTCCGCTGGGGCTGCAGGCCAGCCTCATGCATGCCATGTCATCACGACGTCGGGTGCGGCGAGGGACCAGCCCACCCGGCGCCAATCAGTAAGAAGGCGCCAGCCGTGAGACAGTTCGTGTTGGCGGCCACCAGCGTGCCGGCACAACCTCGCCACGATCTGGATCGGAGGGGTGCCGTCGATCGCGGCCGGCTGTCCAGGCCGTCCCTCGGCCGGTGACAGCACCCCCACTAACCGCGTCCTGCTCGCCCTCCGCCGCTTGCCACATCGGTCGCAATGCCTCTTGCACCCTGAGGCAGGCATGCCGAGGCTAGGAGCCGAGAGCGTGCGGGCCACGTCCGAGGCCTAGGGCGCGGCCCCGCGGGCTGTGGGGTGGAGGAGCGCATGGCAGGCCAGGGCCGGCGCGGGCTGACGTCGGGTGGAGCGCGTGACCTGCGCACGGTCCTCTTCACCGACATCGTGGGCTCCACCGAAGTGGCGGCCCGTCTGGGTGACCGCGCCTATGGGGCCCTGCTGGCGCGTCACCATGCCCTCATCCGGGACGCCTTGCGTACCCACGCTGGACGCGAGGTGGATACCGCCGGGGATGGCTTCTTCGCCACCTTCGGGCGGCCCACGGCGGCCCTCGCCTGTGCCCGCGCCATCGTGACGGGCGTGCATGATCTCGGCCTGGC
>JBKQRF010000224.1:0-7229 GCA_052144055.1 Candidatus Limnocylindrales bacterium | reverse complement strand
ACCGACCGCGGCTGCGAGCGCCCGCGACAGCCTCGTGGCCGTCAAGCGTCGGAAGGGGATCGGGCGCGGGCCGGCTCCCAGACGATGGACGATGCGGCCCCAGCTGGGCTGGTCGGCCGTCAGCGGCATGATCATCGATGGGACGCCCGCGCGCAGTCCGGCGGCGGTGGTGCCGGCCCCACCGTGATGGACGAGCGCAGCCATGCGCGGGAAGAGCCAGCTGTGGGGCACGTCGTCGAGGGCGAAGACCGTATCCGGCAGCTCGCGCCCGGTACCGAGGCCAGCCCAGCCGCTCAGCAGCACGCCGCGTTGGCCGGCGCGCGCCAGCGCGTCGAGGACCAGGGCGAGGGTCGCGTCAGGATCGGCGCTGGTCATGCTGCCGAAGCCGACGTAGACGGGCGGTGGTCCAGCCCCCAGGAACGCGACCAGTTCAGGCGGCGGGTGCCAGCCGGGCGGCGGCTCGAGGAACCACGTGCCGGTGACGTGGAAGCGGGCCGGCCAGTCCGGTGGCGGGGGCAGCAGGGTCGGGCTGTACGCGTAGAGGACGGGCATCCCCTCGCGCTCCTGACGGGCCAGCGGACCGAGCAAGGGCAGCGGCGGAAGGTGGAGCAACTCGCGACGCAGGCGCTCGTCCTCGCTGCGCTGGATCTGCCAGGTCACCTGTTCAGACAGCCGCCACAGCAGCCGGTTGCCCCAGCGGCCCCGATCATGGCCCCCGAACAGCCAGAAGCAGGGGAACGCCTCCGTCGGCGTCATAGGGAAGGGCATGGCCGCGACACAGGGCACGCCGAGCTTCTCAGCCAGGCTGTAGCCGGAGAACCAGCTGTACTTGAAGATGATCGCCTCCGCTCCCTGGGCCGCCCGCCACTCGTCTTCGCCCACCCCCTCTGCGAAGTAGCGGCGCTGGGCGAGCCCGTAGCGGACGAGGGAGATCGGGTTGCCCGAGCCGAGCGCGGCTGCCGACCCACGCATGAACGCCTGGTACGGGTGGCCGAGCGGCGCGAACGGGATGCCGTAGGCGGCGGCCAGGCCGGCGAAGTCGGGGCGCGCGGCGAGCGCGACCTGGTGGCCGTCGCGAGCCAGGCGAACTGCCAAGGCGAGGAACGGCTCGGTGTCTCCTCGCCCGCCGATGGTGAAGAGCGCGATCCGCATGGCAGGGCCATCATGCTCCGTCTGCCCCACCACCATGACCTGATCGTGTTCAGGGGCGGCTCGCAGCCGACGCGCTTGAGTGACGCCACCGCCGCGTCTACTAGCGCAAGAATGGCGATGCCGGGTGTGCCCTACTATCTTCCATATGGAACCAGATGGCTGGACTCGCTTCTATGAACTGGACGATGAGATCGACTCCGTGCTCGAGCGAGTCGTGTACGGTGCCGTGGGGATCACCACTGTTGTGCTCGGGCGCGCCACCCCGGGCAGCGAGCTCACCTTTGCCCAGTGGCGCGTGCTGGTGGTCCTGGGACGCCATGAGGCCGGCCTGCGAGTCGGGGAGATCGCCACGCGCATCGGCGCCACGGGGTCGGCGACCAGCCGCCTGCTGGGTCGCATGGAGCGCCGGGGCCTCGTCGTCAGCGAACCGGACAAGCAGGATGGGCGGGCCGCGATCGTGCGCCTGAGCGACGCCGGCGAGCGGCTCCGCGCGCGGATCGTGCAGGATCGCCGTGACCTCATCCGCCAGCTGCTTGACGACCACGGCCGGCCCCTGCCGCTTAATCTGCAGGCCGGCCTCGAGGCGATCGCCGAGGCGTTCGCGAGGTACGCGTGACCACAGCCCTCCGGCGACGTCCCGCGGCTTGGCTGTGGGCCCTCCGACGCCGCCTGCGGAGCGCGGGGTATCTGCGCAAGTGGGTCGTGCTCGGTGCGCTCATCGGGGTCATCGGCGGGCTCGGGGCCCTCACCTTCTACACGGCACTCGGCGCAGCCACGCATCTCTTCCTCGGGGTGCTGGCGGGCTACACGCCTCCCACGCCGGCCGGCGAGGGGGGCGCGCCGATCACGAGCGCCCTGCGTCCCTGGGCCATCCCGCTGGTGGTTGCGGCGGGCGGGCTCATCTCCGGGCTGCTCGTCTTCCGCTTGGCACCGGAGGCGGAGGGCCACGGCACCGACGCTGCGATCGGCGCCTTCCACCACAACCCGCGCGGCATCCGTGCCCGCGTCCCGCTCGTCAAGCTGGTGGCCTCCGCGATCACCATCGGTTCAGGCGGCTCGGGCGGCCGCGAGGGCCCCAGCGCGCAGATCAGCGCGGGGTTCGGGTCCTATCTCGCCCGCCTGCTCGATCTCGACCAGCGCGACGCGCGCATCGCCGTGGCGGTGGGCATGGCGGCCGGCATCGGCGCCATCTTCCGCGCGCCCCTGGGCGGTGCCGTCCTGGGCGCCGAACTCCTCTACCGGGACGACGTGGAGTCCGATGCGCTGGTCCCGTCTTTCATCGCCACCATCGTGGCCTACTCGATCTTCGGCTCGGTCGAGGGATTTCAGCCGATCTTCGGCACCCAGGCCAGCTACGGCTTCTCCAACCCGGCGCAGCTCGCGTATTACGGGCTGATCGGGCTCGCCGCGGGCGCCGTCGGTGTCGTCTATATCACGAGCTTCTACGGGCTGACCGATCGCTTCAAGCGCTGGTCGGTGCCCCGGGCGCTGCGCCCCGCTATCGCGGGCTTCGGGGTCGGCCTCTTGGGGCTCGCCATCCCGGGTGTGCTGGGGACGGGCTACGGTTATGTGCAGGCCGGCCTCGACCGCACGACCTTGCTCGCGCTGCCCCTGGCGGTCGTCCTCCTGCTGCCGTTCGCAAAGATCCTGGCCACCTCGCTCTCGATCGGCTCAGGCGGATCGGGCGGTGTCTTCGGGCCCGGAATGGTCATCGGCGGGTTGCTCGGGGCATCGATCTGGCGCCTGCTCGAGCCGTTCGCTCCCGGAATCCCGGCGCAGCCCGCGCCGTTCGTCATCGTGGGCATGATGGCGCTCTTCGGGGGCGTGGCGCACGCGCCCCTGGCGGTCATGCTGATGGTCGCCGAGATGACCGGCAACCTCGGCATGCTCGCGCCGGCCATGGTGGCCGTCGCGCTCGCCACCTTCGTGGTGGGCAACCGCACGATCTACCGCAGCCAGGTCGCCACGCGCGCCGAGTCGCCAGCGCATCGCTTCTCCGTCGCCATGCCCCTCCTCGCCTCGCTCCTCGCCGGCGATGCGGCCCGCACGCCGCGCCTGACCCTGCGGGCAACGGAGCCGGCCGGCAGCGCCCTTGAGCGCCTCGCCGAAGCCGGCCTGCCCGGGGCCCCGGTGGTCGGTCCGCGGGGCGGCCTGCGGGGCAGCGTGTCCCGCGGCGAGCTGGCGGCCGCCGAGCCGTCGCGGCCCGTGGGGGAGCTGGCAGCTGCCCATCCCGTCGCCGTGACCGCCGCCGACGGCCTCGACGACGCGCTGGGCGTCCTGGCCGATCAGGGCCTCGCCTGGGCGCCCGTGGTGGCCGACGGGCAGCTCGTGGGGGTGCTCTCCCAGCGCGACGCGATGGCCGCCTACCGCAGTGCCCTGGCCGGTAACGTGCGCCAGGTGCGCGGCTTCGGGGCCGGGGGCGTGTTGCTGGAAGCTGATCTCGATGTCGGATCGGAGCTGGTCGGCAAGACCGTGGCTGAGGCGCCCTGGCCGCGTGACGTGCTGCTCGTAGCCGTGCAGCGCACGGGGCGCCTCATCGTGCCGCGGGGGGACGTGCGCCTCGCGGCTGGCGATCGAGTCTCCGTCTTTGCCGCGCCGGACTCGGAGGCCGCCGCCCGCCGGCTCCTCGCGCTGCCGGCGGAGGGGAACACAGAAGGCGTGGCCTGAGGGCGCGCGCCACCCTTGAGCCTATGAGCGGGAGAGGCGAGATTCGTCTCCACTGACAACGGCCGTCCGAGCGGGTCCGGAAGATCGCCATCCCCGTGGCGGCGGCCATCGCCGCGGTCCTGGTGCTCTGGCAACTCCTGCCGAGCGAGCCGGTGCCGGTGAACCGCTACCCAGCCGGGGATCGGACCAGTGACAGGGTGCCTTCCGACCAGACCGATCTCGGCACCTGACTCCGCGCCGACTCGGAGCCTGTAGCCGATTGCGGCCGCGCGGATAGCCCGTCCGTGCCAGAGAAGGTGTCGCGCTCGGCACGCAGACCTGGCTCGAGGTCGCGTGCGTCGCCTATCCCTGCGGCCGGCTACGGGTCGAGCGGAGCTGATGGCCCGCTGGCGACGGTCTTCGCTTGAGCCAGGTCAGCAGTCGAACGCGAACCAGCACAGATCATTGCGCAGCCGCTGGTCGTCGAGCACAAGTTCTCGGATCTCGTCGCGCAGTTGGTCGCGCTGCCACTGGCACTCTCGGCGACCAGCCGCCTCACGCTCGTCTTCAGCAGCCGCTGCTCGCGCCGCCTTGATCGCGTAGGCCGCGGCACCGAGCTCGTGGGCCGCCACATGGCCCACCGCCGCGGCCTGGCCGGCAGCGTACGCGGCATCGCGTGTTGCCCCACGCAGGTCTCTGGCCGCGGCGTTTGCATGACCGGCCGCCGTGCGGGCCTCCCACCAGGTGACCTCACCGCGTGCCCAGGCACGCCCGAGGTCGATCGCCCGACGTGGACGGTCGTCCTTCGGCCGTGCCTGCTCGAAGTGGTGCAGCACGTGTTGCGCACAGTCAGCCGCCCAGATCGCCAGAAGGCGGTGATCGTCGTCTTGGAGGCTGCCGCCGCGACGCACGGTGATGAACCGCGGATCGCGGACCTTGGGCAGAATCATTCGCGCTCCTTCGGCGGACACCCGTCGGCAGCAGGCTTGGCCGACGACAAACCCTACCCCCTGATCGGTCGATTCCCTTGCCTGGGCAAGCGCGACGATGGCCGGGACCGGACATGGCAATCGACTACAGGCCCTAAGTGAAGTTCCCCGGTGAAGATGAGACTGGCTACCGTGCCCATCGGAGGAGGGCGCGGAAGCCGGAGGTCACGTCTACGCTCGACCCTGAGGATGGGCACAGCTGGCATCCGCAGTGCAGCTGGCCGCCAGTGCGACGCCGGACCGACGGGGCGACCCTCAGCCCAGCGCCTCCTTCACGAGGGCGGCGATTCGTGCCTCGACGGCAGGGGTCAACTCCATCAGGGCATAGACGACCGGCCAGATGGCGCCGTCGCCAAGGTGCGCCTTGTCGCAGAAGCCCAGCGTCGCGTACCTGGACTTGAACTTCGCGCGTTCCTGGAAGTAGCAGATGAGGTTGCCGTCCCGGTAGTACGCCGGGCTCCCGTACCAGGTTCGTGACGAGAGCTCGGGCGCGGTGGCCTTGACGACGGCGTGAAAGCGCTCGGCCATGGCGCGGTCCGGCTCATCCAATGAGGCGATCTTGGCGAGCACGTCCTGCTCGCCCGCGGCGCGCGACTCCTCCGGGCTGAGCTTCGCCGCCTTCGTTCGCTCCCGGATGCTCTCCTGCATCGCGGCGCGTTCTTCCTCGCTGAAGACGTTGCCGGACGTCTTCCCCGAGCTGCCTCGCTTCGAGGATGTCTTCGTGTCGGCCATGTCCATTCGACCTCTCACTGGAAGCGTCGAAGCGGCGCGCTGATGGTGCCCGCGATCTCAAGGACCGACTCGGACCATACCGCCTCGGCCGGGAATGCGCTTCTCCTGGCCACAGTACACGGCAGCGCGCGAAGGCCTGTCACGTGACGCGTCATGCGACCAAAGGGAGCCTCCACCGAGGTCAGGCTCGCGTGGCCCTGGAGTGTTCTGGGCATGCCACGGCCTCCTGCCCCCCTCCTCGCCAGGCTCTGCTCATGCGACGATGAATGGTGAGCTAGCGACGCGGGCTCCTCCACAACTGTGCGCACCCATGAACCCTTCGTCGCCCGGATCGTTCAGCGCGGAAAGGACGTGTGACGTGAGGACGGCTCCGCTCGTGGTGACGCGCGAGCAGATCCTCACCTACCGACGGACGGTCGGTGCTCTCGACGAGCGGCTGCCACCGGGCGCGACGTCTCTTAGGCGCGCGGCCTGGGCTGGCCTACAGGACAGCGTGCCGCGCGCCGCCGTCCTCTCGCTCCATGCCCGCCTTCATGGGACCGGACCGGACACGTGGGAGGACCCGTCGCTCGTGCAGCTCTGGGGGCCGCGGTTCAGCGTCTACGTCGTCGCTGCTCGTGATCTCGCAGTCTTCTCCCTCGGGCGGCTCCCCGACGACGCCGAGGGGCGACGCCGGGCAAAGGATCTAGCCCGCCGGCTCCTCGTCTTTCTCGACGGCGGAAGGATGACCTATAGCGAGGCGGGACGCGGGCTCGGCGTGCACCCGAACAGCCTCAGGTACGCCGCGGCGACCGGGACGGTGCTCATGCGGTGGGACGGGGCACGCCAGCCCATGGTCTGGACCGTGCCGCCTCCGGACGTCAACCCGCGCGACGCGCGGCTCGAGCTCGCCCGCCGATACCTGCACGTCTTTGGGCCGGCGACGTCCGTGGCATTCGCCCAGTGGGCCGGGATCCGGCCGCGAGCCGCCGGCCGCGCCGCGTTCGAGGCGCTCGCCGGATCGCTCACGCCGGCCCGGACGCCCGTGGGCGAGGCGTGGATCCTGACCAGCGACGAGCCGACGTTCCGCACCACTTCGGGTCCCGCCGCCTCCGCTCGGCTCCTCCCAAGCGGGGACGCGTACTGGCTCCTGCAAGGAGCCGAACGGGAGCTCCTAGTCCCTGATTCTGACCGCCGTCGCGCGCTTTGGACCCCCAGAGTCTGGCCCGGTGCCCTGCTCGTCGACGGCGAGATCGTCGGGACGTGGCGACGCGCCCAGGCCGACGTCACGATCGAGTCGTGGCGCCGCCTCTCGCGGGCGGAGAGCGAAGCGGTGGAGGCAGAAGCTGCCTTCATGCCCTTGCCCGCGGTTCCCCACGGTGTCCAGGTCCACTGGGACGGGTGATCGGCTCACCTTCGAGAAGCTCGGCGTCACGGATCGAACCTCGGCCGTCACCCGGGCGATCGAGCGCCGCTTCATCTGGCTGCCACGGGTTTTCAGAACCGGCCGCGGCTCACGTGATCAAGAAGCGCAGGGGCGACAGGAGGCCTGGGACCTGCGCACGGCACGAGATGTTCTGGCCCGCACGAGCCGATCACGGCGTGGGGCTGGCGCCAAGCGTCGGGCGTCCGTTCATCCGGCCCGTGTCGACGCTCGAGCCACCGGGCTGATGGTCGCCAGGCGGGTCGGGCTGCTCGCCTGGTCTAGCGCACATCCGGGCGGGCTGGGTG
>JBKQRF010000223.1:0-2904 GCA_052144055.1 Candidatus Limnocylindrales bacterium | reverse complement strand
CCTCGTGCTGCTACGCGAGAGCGAAGCTGGCTGGACCCCCACCATCCGCCGGACGCGCTACCGCGCGCTGCTGCGCGCCGACCTCGAGTGGCTCGCGAGGGGCGCCGGCTTCGTCGATCTGCGATGGATCCTGCCGGACCCGAGCGGACAACCGCAGCCCATCTTCCTAGCACGGCGCGCCGCGGCGACCGTCGCCTGACCCGACCGCTACGGGGCCGTGTGCTCCGGACGGGCTCTCGTGCTCACTCGAGGCGGTCCGGAGCGCCACCTGCCTGGCCGAGCAGGATCGAAAATAGGGCTCTTGGTCGAATCCAGGGGCGCGAGTTCACGCAGCGTGACGGCGGGGCAAGGGCGGCGTGATGCCGAGAGCGAGGAATCGCCGAATGCCGTCTTCGGTGCGGATGGGATTGGCGGTCATGAAGCGGAGCTTGCGTAAGAGATACTCGTGGTCGCGGTAGCCTCGCCCGCGACGGACAAGAGTCTCCCAGTTGTTGTTCAGCGCCTCGATTCGGCCGACGGGCGGTCGATGCTCGGCCAGGGCGAGGATCTCGTTCCAGCGCTCGTTGAGCGTGTCGTGCAGACGGCGGAGTGGCGCGATGGCCCGTCGAGCCGTCCGTCGCAGGATGCGGTTCAAGCCAACGGCCATGGCCGCCCGATCCGGAGCGTGCAGCACTTCACGCAGTTCCTCCTTGATCTGGTAGGCACGGGCGAGCGTGCGGTTGTGTCCCAGAAGCACCTGGAGTTCCGCCTTCTGGGCGTCGGTGATGCGCTCCCAGGCACGCAGCAACAGCCATCGCTTGCCTTTGCCCAGGGCCCGAAGCTCGGGGCCAGCCCGGAAGAACACCTCGCGGCGCAGTTCATCGAGCGCCTGGCCCGCCAGCTTCAGGATGTGAAAGGGGTCGTGGACGATGGCGGCGTGTTCGAGCCCCGGAGTGTCGTCCACGGCGTTCCAGTACGCGCGGTGCATGTCCATTGCGAAGAGCTTGATGGTCGCCTTCTGCTCGGGCGAGAGGGTCTGGAGCCAACCCTGGAGGGTCTCTTCGCCTCGCCCGTAGCCAGTACCCGTTCACGGGATAATCGGGTGAGTCTCAGCTAGGCGGCGATGCGGAGCGGGGCCGACTCGTGATGTTCTCCGGGGAGGAGCGACGGCGGTGTGGAATGGCGCAGGCGTGCCTCGGCGGCGGCGCGCAGGAATGAGAGGATGGGGCGGGCTTGAAGGCGCAGGGTAGCGCGGACGGTCAGGATCCTCTCGACGAAGCGACTTCCGGCTTCGGACTTCGTTCCGCCCGACAGCTTGCGGTAGATCACTCCAGGTCGCACCGCGCGCTCGCCGCAGTTGTTGGTGGGCTCGACGCCCTCGATGCGGACGAAGGTCCACATGGCCTTGCTCGACTTGAGCAGCTTGGCACAGGTGTGCGCGGTCTTCGGGTCACCCAGCGCTACGCCCTCGGCGAGCACGGCCTCGACGCGAGCGCGCAGCGGACGCATGTAGACCTGGAATCGAGCACGGGTCAGCGTGCCGTCTCGCACCCGATGCCACCAAGCAAACATGCGGTCGGCCTCATCGAGCAGCTTGCGGCCCACGTCACCCGCAGCGCCAGGGCGTTCGGAAATGGCTGTGAAGTCTCGGTCCAGATGGCTCCAGCAGAATTGGCGACGCTCCAGTGGCCAGAAGTTGTAGGCCCCGTGGCGGTCGGTGCCCAAGACGCCGAAGACCAACTCGCCGATGGGCGTCTTGCCGTTGAGCAGCAGGTTGAGGGCACCGTTGGTGGCGCGGGTCCTCTGGATCATGAAGACGATGGCGCTGGCGGTGACCAGCGTCCACAGCCACACCTTGGCCTTCTTGCCCTTGCCCTCGATCCACGACGTCTCGTCGGCGTTCTTGATGGGCGCGGCCTGAGCATGCTCGACGATCTCGACATACGGCTCGGCCAGCGCCTCACTCATCTCCCGCTGCGAATCGATGACCGCGCCCAGCGAGATGGGCAAGCCGTACAGGTCGTAGAGCACCTCGGCGACGCCGCGTTTGCCCAACTTGTGCAGCATCAGGTAGCTCACCACGGCATCGACCGACGGCCCGAACGCGCGCGTCGGCACACCTGGGGGAAGCGGCGCTCGTGTCACATGTCCGCAGCATGCACACCCGAGGCTGTGTTGCACCAACTCGGTTACGTCGGGCTCCACCTTCGGAAGCTCGAAGACCTGGTGTCGGCTTGGGTTCGGATCCTCGCCCACGAGGGGCGCGCCGCACTTCTCGCATTGCTCCGGTACCAGGATGACTCGGCGGTTCACTTTCTCCGCCGGCCACGCGGGCCGCTCATGCTTCGGATGACCGGGTTGCCCGCCGGCGGCGCGCCCCGTGGGCTTCTTCGTCGGCCGCTCAGCCTTCTCTTTCGGGCTGTCGCTCGACGGAGGCTTGGAGGAGTTGCGCGACGACCTGGCCAGCTTCTCCCTTAACGTGGCGTTCTCCACCTCCAGCCTCGCGACCCGTGCCTCGAACGGCTTGAGCCGCTCCACCTCGGCCGTCAGCTGGACGACCCGCTCCAACAACGCCGCGACGCGGACTTCGAGATCGGCGATGCGGTCCGCACACGGCACGCACAACTCAATGACAGAAGTCGTAACGAATGGACAGTACTCAATCGATTCAACGAGAATATTGATCTCACAAAGTAAGCATTAACCTACACATCCCACGTTTGCGTGAACGGGTACGCACCGCCAGCGCAACACCTCCCCCTACGACGCTTGCTCGCATGCGCACCACCTTTCCTACCCCCCTGATGCCCGCTCGCAACCGTTCTCATCACGGAATCGACCGACCCGGTCCGCGTTGCAACCTGCTTGGAGGTTGGCTACCGAGGGCCCGGCCAGGAGCGTCAAGGGGGCGTACTGCCACTCCCA
>JBKQRF010000222.1:0-3024 GCA_052144055.1 Candidatus Limnocylindrales bacterium | reverse complement strand
CGACCGGATCGAGGTGCTCGGGCTCCAGGAAGCCACCGCTTACCTTACCGAACACGCCGTGCGCCATGGCCTGGGGGCCGCGCTGCCGGAGGAGTTCGGATTATCCGTAATTGGTCGGGGCGAGAGGACTTGAACCGTCAATTCCCGCACCCTGGATCGTGCTGCCTGAGTGGATCACCAACGCGCTCCATTCCGCCGCGTGAGTCGTGGGACCCAAGGGAGTACGGCCGAGCCTTTGTTGATGAGGGTCCGAGTCACGGGGCACCGGTCGGCGCTCGCGGCCACCGTGAGAGCCGTAGCCCAAGATGAGGCCTGACGACTTTGGCCGCTAATTCACGTCGTGCCGCGAGACCCTACCGCCGGCCGAGCTTCCTTTCGATGTCTTGGATTAGGTCGATGACGTCGTCCTGCTGTTGGATCAGGGACTGAAGCTGCTGGTCGGCCGCGGTGAGCGGACCGTGGGGGTCGAATATCGGCGAACTGACGATCGCATGGGTCAGCTCGCGCTTCTGATCCTCGATCCGACGGTTCTCGGCCAGCAGGCCGTCGCGCCTGAGTTCAAGTACCTGTCTGAGCGTTTCATCCATCCCTAGTCGCCTTTGATGGGGACCTGATCGACCGCGTGACACGTCGGCGGTGGACAGGGCCCAGATCAGCCGAGCAGACCTCGACGCCCTTGCAGATCGACGCGCATGGCTTGCATCAACTTGTTGCGCGTGCTTACGACCTGGCCGTTGTGGGTTTCCAACGGGTTGTCGGCGCCGGCCTGGTCAGCCTTGCCGGCCGGTTTGCTGACCTCCACGTTGCCGTTCGTGTCCTCTGCACCAACGTTGAAGTTGTAAAACGACGTTATCGCGGAGGTGTAGTTGTTGATCGCGTTGACCACCTCGGGCGTCCCCAACAGGCCCGCTACGGTCGCGGCTGCCATGACTGCGTCGTACCGGTTCTCTGCCTCCTTCTTTTCCTCCGCCGAGTCCGTGGACTCGACGGCGTAGATTTCGAGGCGAGCGAGATCGCCGGCCCCGAGCAGCCTCGAGTACGCGGCGGCCTTGTCGGCGGTGAACCGGTGCTGGTCCTCGCGACTGAAGCCAATGAACGCCACAACGAGTCCGCCCGCTAAGCCCGTGAGCCCCGTGAGTAGCGTCGTCAGCACTTGCTTGGTGTTGTCATCCAGCTTGATGCCGTTACCAAAGGGGCGCGGTGCGGAGATGCCGACAACCAGGCCAACCGCCAGGAAGACGCCTGGCACGACGAGAAGACCGACTACGCTTCGCAACAGTCGCCAAGACCTTCGAGGCCGCGTGGCGGCTGTGTCCGTAAACCCCTCGACGGCTCCGCCTGTGTTCGCCACGTCACTTCCCTCCCAGGACCGAGTGTTGCATAACGGGCAAGCACTCCTCTTCACCGTCCCCGGTCCTCGCGTTCCGACCCAGTGGGACAAGACTCGACGTAGTTGGCTGAGGCGAAAGGAGCTGAGCCTCCAGTTCCCACATGTCGGGTTGTGCTGCCCCCTGGATTGAGGCCGCTCTCACCCAGGTCACGTGAGTGTCAGCTCCGCCTACCGCGTCGGCGCGAGGGTCGCGACATAAGCGAGCACGACATCGGCGGCAACGTCACAGCACTCGGCGGCGCCATAGGCGGTCCAACTCTCGCCCGCGAGCTTCTTCTTGGCCCTGACGGGGTCAACGTGGCGGCCGAGCTGGGTACTCCACAGGAGCCTGAGTAAGGTCTCTCGCGGGCTGCCGAGCAGCGGCGCCGCCTGCTCCCACTCCCTCCACGATGTCCGACTGCCTCCGGACCGGCCCCGAGCACATGCGTCACGAGGCCTTCGACAGCGAGGTACGAGAGGCTCATCCCAGCCCCCGGTGCCGAAAAGCGGAGCTGAAACGCTCCGCGGCACTGGTCGCCCGCGGCCACCAGCTCGGGGTGTCTGGAGATGATCGCGGCATCGGCGGCATACGTCCCAAGCGCACGCACGGGGTCCCGCTGTCTGACGCTCTGAAATGTCGTCCAGCCGCTGTTGTGGCGCTTCCCGGCGTCGTCGGCGTACGAGGCGCCTTGCCACTCGACGGCCAGCGATCGGCCCGTCCTCACAGAGCACGCGAGCAGGTAGGGTACGACGGCCGCCTCGATGCGCCACCGGACGTCCTTCTGGCCGGGACGGCGGACATGCAAGCGTACGTCGCGAGCTCACGCCTTGCGCCCCGGACTTCATGGCAGGACAGCCTGTATCGTCTGATCCACGAGGCGGGCAACTACAACGTGATCGGTCCGATCCGTCACCTCGCCCGGGAGTCAGGCCGCCGCGTCCACATGGCCGACTTCGTAGAGCACGTTCAGCCAGGCGTCGATCTTCTATCACTGCCCGCCATCGCCATTCCACTGCGGAACAAGGCCGAGTTCGTGTGTCCGCCTGACCATGTAGCTCGGCTCGACGCGCTCTTGCCGAGCGTTGACCGAGTCCTCACCATTGGCTGGCGCGGCGCGGAAGCCGCTTTCTCCGAGCGCTTGAAGGCGATTCGGCAAGGAGCCATGTTCTGGGTCGTGGCCGCTGGCCCTGAGGGCGCAGACGAAACGATCCGGAACATCAGGGACGCTGGCGTTCTCGGCAACTTCCAACGCCACCGCAGCAGGGGCTTCAGCGAGTTCAGGGAGTCCGCTGGCGACCTGACGCGTTTGCTGGGTTGATCCCTGCAGCACGACCCATCCGTTTGGTGCGGGCGCGCTCACGAGCTGCTTGAAGGTGCTGCTGCGTCCTCAAGACGGGCGTGCGGCGGAGCGCTCGTAATCCGCGCCTACAACAACACAGGGGACCCCGTCGCTGCCCCCACCCATACCGAGTCACTACGATATGGCGACAAGGTTGGTTGAGGAGGAGAGCCCATGGCGCGCATCAGGTACGTGTCGGTGACCGATCTCGTGCCGCCCAAACCGAAGGAGCGTCCGCTCTCGCCGCGCCAGCTGGCCGCCCGGCAGCGCGAGGCCGAATATGAGAAGGCGATCGCGAAACTCACTGCTGGCAAG
>JBKQRF010000221.1:0-12484 GCA_052144055.1 Candidatus Limnocylindrales bacterium | reverse complement strand
CCAGCTGGCCGCCCAGGGCCATGACGGACGGCTCGTCTGCCAGATCGATGAACTCAGCGGCCGCCGGCTCGAGAACGGCGAGGGCTTCCGCGCTGCGATAGGCTGACAGCAGGGCACGGCCTAGTGCGGCGATCGCCCGGGCGATCGCTCGGCCGTCGCCGAGGGTGCGCTGTGCCTCGAGAGCGGCACGCAGGTGCCGTTCGGCGGTGTCGTGGCGACCGGCGGCCGAGGCCGCCTCGCCGGCGCGCTCGCGCAGGTCGGCCGCCTCGATTGGGTCCGGGGTCACGGTCAGAGCCTGCTCCAGAAAGGCGACGGCCTGCTCGTGTGACCCCAGGGCCGCGGCCCGTTCGGCGGCGCCCCTGAGCGCGAGCCGCGCCTGCGCGGCCAAGCCATCCGCTTCGGCGCCTTGGACCGCATTGGCGTGCGCGGCGAGGTAGTGGCCTGCCAGGGCTCCGGCGAGCTCGTCGGTCGCCACGCTCTCGAAGTAGCGGGCGGCCGCGAGATGGCGGACCTTTCGGTCAGCCCGCGCCAGCGTGTTGTAGGCGACCTCGCGGATGAGGGCCTGGACGAAAGCGTACTGGCCGCGCTCGGGGGAGCGGGGATCGGCCTCCAAGGTCAGAAGTTCCCGCCGCACCAAGTTCCGCACCCGGGGCTCGAGGTCATGCTCGGGAATGCCCGAGACCGCCGCGAGGGCAGCGACGTTGAAAGCCTGACCCAGCACCGCCGCGTCCGACACGAGCGTCCGGTCGCCCGCTGGGAGGCCGTCGAGGCGCGACGCGATGAGGGCGGTAAGCGTGTCGGGCACGGCCAGCGTCGTGAGGTCCCCCGTCGGACGGTACACGCCGTCGGCGAGCTCGAGCTTGCCGTCGGCGACGAGCATGCGCACCGTTTCCACGGCATAGAGCGGGACCCCGTCGGCCCGGGCGACGATCACGTGAACCGCCGCCTCTGGCAGTCCGGGGACAAGCCCCGCGAGGAGCTGCCGCATTGCGGGCTCGGGCAGGGGTTCGAGGTAGAGGCTCGTGAAGTTGCGCTTGCCGGCACCCCAGGTGGGTCGTCGCTCGAGCAGCTCCGGGCGGGCCAAGGTGACCACGTAGATCGGGACGCCTTTGGACCACTCGAGCAGGTGGTCGACGAAGTCGAGGAGCCCGGCATCGGCGTAGTGGAAGTCCTCGAAGACCAGCACGACCGGCGCCGACGCAGCAAGGCGCTCGAAGAACGTGCGCCAGGCGCCGAAGAGCTGCTCCGATCCGATGCCGGACTCCACGCCGAGCAGCGCGAGGAGGGCGGGCTCGATCCACCTGCGCTCGTCGGGATCGGGCACGTGGGTCGCGAGAGCCTCGGCGACCCTCGACCGAGTTGTCCGCTCGTCGTCAGCCTCGCGCAAGCCGGCTCGCTCGCGCACCATCTCGCCGAGTGCCCAGAACGTGATCCCGTCGCCGTAGGCCGGGCTGCGCCCGTCGTGCCACCACACTGTCTCGACGAGACCGTCTACGTACTTCAGGAACTCCCAGGCGAGGCGACTCTTGCCGATCCCGGCCGGGCCCACCACGCTGACGAGCCTGACGCGACGCTCGCGCCCTGTCGCGTGGAACAGCTCCTTTAGGAGGCGCAGCTCGTCATCACGACCGACAAACGGGGCTTCGAGGGTGTCCGAACGATTGCGACCGCCCCGCTCGGCCACTACGCGCAGAGCCCGCCATGCTGGAACGGGTGCCGCTTTGCCCTTAAGCAACTGCTCACCGGCAGGCTCGAAGGCGATGGCTTTAGCGGCCGCCCGCTGCGTCGCCTCGCCGACGAGGACCGCTCCGGGCGGGGCCACCGATTGCAGCCGGGAGGCCGTGTTGACGAGGTCCCCCGCCACCATCCCCTGGCCCTGCGCCCCGAGGGTGACCGCCGCCTCGCCGGTGAGCACGCCCGCTCGCGCCTGCACCGCCGGCCCAAGCGCCCGCACGGCGTCGAGCAACTCCAGCGCCGCGCGCACTGCCCGCTCGGCGTCGTCCTCCCGGGCGGTCGGTGCTCCCCACACCGCCATCACTGCGTCGCCGATGAACTTCTCGATCACCCCTCCGTGGCGGTCGATCACCTCCCGCGCGAGGTCGAAGTAGCGTGAGAGCAGCTCGCGCGTCTCTTCCGCGTCGCGGCCCTCGGCCAGACCGGTGAACCCGACGAGATCGACGAAAAGGACGCTGACGAGTCGCCGTTCGGCCACGGGGGCGGCGGGACCCGTGGCGGCGACGGCCTTCGGCCGGTCGGCGCCGACAGGGGAGAGGGGAGCGAGCGGTGTGGCACACTCGGCACAGAACTTTGCGGTCGGGGGGTTGGCCGTGCCGCATGCCGGGCACACCAGCGCAAGGCGCGACGCACATTCAGTGCAGTACTTGGCGCCGACCGGGTTCTCCGTGCCGCAGTTCGAACAGATCACTGCATGCTCCTGATCGCAGGCGAGAAATGGAGCGTACCTGAAGCGCGGCGAGCGCGGAGCGTGGGGCGTCTGGTGCCCGCCGCGCTGCCGGCCGCTCGTCCGCGGCCGCGGACCGTAGCGGTAGTGATTCCGGTTGCCCTCGTGTAGTACTTGCTTCTCATCCCCAGCGGCCCGCCCCTTATCATCCGGCGGCCGCGAGGCTCGCGGAAAGGACGGGTGCCGCATGATCCAGTTGCTAGCCGAGAGGGTGTCCCAGCACGAAGACGGCCAGGGTCTCGCCGAGTACGCCCTCATCCTCGCCCTGATCGCGGGTCATCGCAATCGTCGCCCTGCTCTTCCTGGGCGGGGCCGTCAGCGGCATCCTGAGCACCGTCGGCTCGTCCGTCTAGGCGCGGCCGCCCGTCGAGCGAGCTGGGCCGCGCGTCCGATCCCCGCCCTACGACGCACGGGCGAGAGGTGCGCGCATGCGAGTGCTATCGCTGACGTTCTGGCTGGTCCTCGGACTGGTCGTCTTGGCCGCGGCGATCCTCGCCCTGGTGACCCAGCTGTCCGGCCATCTCAGCTTCCAGATCGTCTATGCCACGCCGGTGGCCTGAGGCCGCCATCGGCCGTCCCTGACGACTAGCGCAGCACCCCGAAGACCAGGTTCGAGGCGGCCCCAAAGAGTCCGATGCCCATCACGAGCGCCGCGGACGGCAGGGCGTATGCCGGGAAGCGTCTGACCACACGCGCCAGGGCGAGCAGCATGATGGCGATGGCCGTCGCCTTCAGCGCCGCTGGCCCCAGCGGGCCTACGGAGAGGTAGAGCGTCCGCGCGAACGGGTTGCTTTCGGCGCCGATGCCCACGCGGGCGACAGCGGGAACGAACGTCGCGAGGTCGAGGAGTTGGGCGGCGGCCACCGCGGCGAACACCACGGCGTACCGGTTCGACATCGGGCGCAGCTTGGACATCGGGCGCAGCACGGAGGCACCTCGGCATCGGGCACGGGTCCTGTCTTCCGACAGCATCCGTTCGTGTCGCCCGCGCTGTCCCTAGGACCTCAGTCACCTGCGCGCACTCCCGGGGTACCGGGCGTGGTACTCCGGGAGAGGGACGCGCTCGCCACAACGACGAGGAAGATCTGCGAGGCGCGGAGCCGAACACAGCGTGGCGAAGAGGACGCAGCACGACGCCGGTTGGGGCCCGATCTATGACGGGGGCTGGTGCGGTCCTAGGACGACGAGGCCGTGACGTCGTCGGGGGCGGGCACCAGCTCGTCGCCGAGAGTGCCGGTCAGATCGAGTGCACGAGCTGCGGCTGGTCGCGGGGCACCCGAGGCCTCCCATGGCAGGGCAACGCTCACCGGTTCTACTGCCTCAAACGAGCGTGCTAGGTCTCGGTTGACGAGAAGCGTGGCCACGTCGTCTCGGACCGTGTTCCCACCCCGGCGGTAGGTGACCGTGACGTCGGTGAGCGGCACCCAAGCCGCGCGACGAAGCGCCAGATGAAGCGGATCGGACGCCGGCGTGCCGTGGACGTCGCCCTCGATGTGGTACGGGCCAACGTCCACCTGCACCCGCGTCGTGATGGTCCGGAGGCGACGGGCCGGATCGCCGCGGGCCTCGTTCGCCACCACGCCACACAGCTCGTCCCGCGTGACTGTGAGCTCGGGAAGTTCCGCCACGTGTCCGTCTGCCAGGTCCTCGAGGCGCGCGTCCATGACCCGCAGCTCTAGGGTCGCATTGAGCATGTCTGTCAGGCGAACATCGCCGAAGTCAACGCGCCCGTACAGGCGGCAGTCTGCTGCGTACGCCTCTAGGTCGGCCATGGCGAGATGGTACGCGACCGCCTTCAGGCGGTGGACTCGATGTCCACAGAGGCCGCAGCCCGGCCGGTGTGCGGCGGGCGCCGGCGGTGGCGGCGCAGGATCGTCCGATCACGCCCCGCCAAGGACCACTGGCAGCGGCAGAGGCCCTTGGGGCAGTCTGCGTGCGGCAGCCGGGGCGTTCGCAGCTCTCGGCTGATGCGGAAGATCCTGCCGTCGTCCGCCCGGCACGCCGCGCAGCAGTTCGAGCCGACAAGCTCGGCGTCGCGGGCCAGCTCGCTGATGTCGCGCAGCGCGAGGCTTGCGCCCTCGCGGTGGAGCGCCACGATCTCGTGCGGCGGCGGAACGGGCGATCCGGCGAGACGGAACAGGACCCGCGCCTGCTGCAGTCGGATCGTCGACGCATCACCCCAGCGGCGATCATGCCGGGCGGCTTTCACCTCGCGTGCGAGCGTAGTCATGTAGAGCTTGCGTGCGGCGGCGACGGCCGTGTCGGTGAGAGGCGCCCCTTCGAGGCGGCTCATGTGGTCCGCGCGCGCGCCGGCGAGGGCCGCCAGTTCAAGCCAGCGGCCACGCTGATGGGACCAGCGCGCGACCGCGGCGATGCGCTGCTGCTCCGCCTCGAAGATTGGCAAGACCGCCTCCGCGAGGTAGACCGTCCGACCCTCGGCGCGCTTGACGACGATGCGTTGGCGACAGCGTGGGCAGCGTCGGCTGGCCGTGGGCGGCGGCAGCAGGAGCAGAGCGCAGTACGGGCAGGTCACGATCGGGGCCATGGCTTTCCGCGCCCGCTTCGCTCGAGGTGTGGCCGACCCGCTGCCGGCTCGCCCAAGTTTGGCTGCCGGCCGTGCGGCGGGCTGGCGGTTCGGCGGGGTGGGTAGGACGTCTCCCTGCCGGGCCGGCCCGTCCGGGCTCGCCGCTGGTGGCGCCGACGCGCGGGACGGTGCCTCTCCTGCGCCGGCCCCCGAGGCTGGTAGCGCTGCCGCGCGGGCCTTCGCCGGCCGAGGGGCTGCCGCTACGACCTCCACGGCGCGATCAGGGCCTGTAGGCACCAGGTCCGCCATGACGTCCGCGACGTGCGCGGGCAACTCGACCACCGTGGCAGCCCCCGGCGCGCCTTTTGCGCTCGCAAGCGGCAGATCATCAGGATCGAATGCAGCCAAGAGGGCGACGGCCGCGTGCTCCGACGCGTTCGTCCCGGCGTGGCTCGCCGCCGGTTCATCCGGGGCCCCGGAACCGAGCTCGAGCCCGGCCACGTCAATCCCGGGCTCGCCCGTGCCGCGTGCGTTAGCCGTCCCCTCCGCGCCCGCTTCCTCGGCTGGCGGCGCGTCTGCAGAGGCTTCGGGAGGCGGCCCCTCGTGGAGGTCCGATAGGCGCGCGAGCGCGCGCGCGCGGAACTCCTCCATTTCAGCTTCGTCCATGACGGGCCGGCGCTTGAGTAGACGCTGCAGGTTAGGCATCGGGCCGCTACCTCTCGCACGTCGCGTCGACACTTGGGCGCGCGTGCTTTCGGGTCGCCCGGCGATCCGAACCATCAGCCTACACCGACCCCGCCCACTCCCGTCCAGATGCGCTTCCCAACAACTGGTGCGCGAGCGCACCGACCGACCATGGAGTTGGGCTGCGTGCCTCGTTCACGGCGCCGTCTGGCGGCACTGTGATAACGCACGACGGCTCGCATATTCGGGTCATTCCGGTGGACGCGACACGAACCTGACCTAACTGGATCAGGCACTCCGGCCCGTTCCCGCACGACCTTCGCTTGAACTGCCGCGCCTGCCCGAGGACGTCTTCGAGCCCGACTTCATGGCCGACGCGCTGCTCGTGCGCTTCGTCGCCCATACCAGCCAGGCTCGCACGTTCGACTGGGTGCGACTGCGCGCGGATCGCCTCACCGACCTCCGGCTACTCCGTCGACGAGGCTCTCGATCTCCGCGTCGGCGAGCAGCAGCTCCTCGTGGGCGTTGATTGGTGGCGGTCCACGCCAGCGGCCCTCGCGGCGACGACGCCCGGCAGCGGCGCACCCGCACCTACCCGGTCGCCGTCCAGTCAGGGAGCTTCCTGGTCGACGGCCTGCTGCACGCGCCGCCGGACGTCGACCCGATGACCACCTTCTCCGCGCGCCCCGCGATAGTCCCGCTTACCGACGCCTGGACTGAGTTGTGGTCCGCCGGAGAGCACAGGATCGACCTCTGGAGCGGCACGCTCATCGTCAACCGCGACCACGCCGTCGCAGTTTGGCCGGTCACCGAGCACGACCTACCCGAGAGGCTGCTGCGCCCCTCAGCTCCGCGAGCGCGCGCCGGTCGCCTGGGCGGCGGCCGTCAGGCCGTTGTCGCCCAGTCTCAAGACCGTCGGGCCACCGCCTCGTCAACCGTGCGCGGCGTCTCCCCGCGCCTGTCAGGCACCGGGCGCGGCCGGAGTCGGTGTCGAAGTCGGATGATTCGGCCCAGCGCCGCCCCACGCATGGCCCAGACCCATCATGCCAAAGGGGCGCCCGAACGCCGCGAACGGCAGCTTTCCCGCGGCGAGAGCCTTATCGACGCCCGCCAGCAAGGCCGTCTCCCGAGCGGACGTCAGCGTGCCCTTGGTCACCGCCGTGTCGAGCTGGGCCTTGACGGCCGCATGGATGGCCGCTATGAGCGTCGCGTACGCCACTCCATCCTTGGCCGCGATCGTCCGGAGATCTTGGCCACTGGTGAGGGCCGCGAGCTGCTGTTGGAGTGTCGCAGGATTCGTCTTCAGGGCCGCTGCGGCGGCGTCAAGGATCGCGCTTCCGTTGATAGCGCCGCCCAGAGCGCCTGGACCGAACCCACGGGCAAAGGGCGTGGCGCCGGGAGCGCCTTGACCGAAGCCACGGGCGAAGGGCAATGCGCCGCCGAAGAAGCCGCCCATGCCAAGACCCATCCGCCCGCCGACCGTGCACGGCGAGGACGCATTCGCCGAAAGGGCGGTCTTCAGCTTCGTCGCCTGGTCAGCCGTCAGACGGCCCTGCTGCACCAACTGGCCGATTGTGTCGCTCGCCGCGCCGCTCAGCGCCGTCTCCAGCGTGTCGACCGAGATGTTCAGGCGCGCCGCGAGAGCGGAGAGGAAGTCCTGGCACCTCTGCTGGCCGGTGCCCTGCCGCGTTGCGGCGGCCGCTGTCGAGGGGGACGGGCTGCTGCCGGCCCCGGCGGCCGACGCGGTGAGGGGGCTCGAGGGGAGGCTCAGCACGAGCGCACTGACCACCGCGACCACAATGAAAAGGGTCCCCGCCGCGAGCAGCACGGAGAGGTGCCGACGGACGCCTTGGGAGTGGGCCAGCACGGGCACGACCGGCTGGACGGAGCGCCACGCCCAGCCAGGACCCTCCGGATCCGGCGGCGCGTCAGTGTCGACGAGGCCGTGAAGCGGTTCTGGTTCTTCGCTGGGAGGTTGCTGGCTCATGAAGATCCCTACTTTCGGGGCGATGATCGCAGACAGTATGGAGCGCTGTTACGCCGAAAGTCCTGAATTTTCGATCCCAACCGCCAGGTGGATCGGCGCTTTCTGGTGCATGAGCGCACCACCGGCTAGCCTACATCGCGGGTCGAGGGAGCGAGGATGCTCCCCAAATGGACCCGGCTGAAGCGAGCATCGAGGGCCGGTCGCGTTCGTCGCGGAAGGGCGCATCCTCTCCATCGCCTTGATGGTCGCGGGAAGCACCCGAAGCTCAGCGGTCTGCCTGATGTGACTTCACGGAGGCGACCGCGTTATCGTGCCGGCCATGGACGTCGTCCTCTTGATCGTGATCGGCGTCCTTGTGGTCGGCGGCTGGCGCACGGGCTTTCTGCGCAGGCTGCTGGGGCTGGGGTTCCTGGTCCTTGCGTTCGTGCTCGGCGCCTATCTGCGCCATCCGGTCGGCGTGCTCGCCGGCCGGCTCCTGAAGGGCGTCCCTGGCGCGTACGCTGACATGCTCGGCTACGGCATTGTCTTCCTCGCCGTCCTCGTGGCGGCGCAGGTACTGACTCACATGCTGCTGGGGCGCGTCGCCGTCGATGGCCTATCGCGGGCGGTGGACCAGGTCCTGGGCGCGATCTTCGGGGCCCTCGAGGCCATTCTCCTCATCTCGGCCGTGATCGTGATGCTCGACACGTACTTCGGGACGAAGTCGTCGCTCGGGTCGACGGTCGGGCTGGGGTTCCTACAGCAGCTCAGCACGTCGCTAAACGCGTCGACGATAGCTCATGCGCTGCGCGCCACGAGCGTCCCGATCGTCCTGAGGGTCCTAGGGCCGTTGTTGCCCAAGGACATCGCCCACCTGCTCCCAACTGGGTCGCCGATCAGTCTCCCCAGTGGCCTTCCTTTCCCGAAGGGCGTACCCGTCCTAGGCGGCGGGCCCAGCCCGAATCCGTGACGGCCGCCGCGCGCGGTGCTCGCGGGATGGACGACCGGCCAGACGCCACATCCCATGGGGCTTGTCCTACGCTGTCACCGAGATGACGTTGACCCCTCCCCCGTTCGCCGTCGTCTTCGACGTCGACGACACCCTTGCGCCCGACACCACGAGCCAGTTTCTCGCATCCAGGGGCGTGGACACCGACGCGTTCTGGGCGCGCTCGGTCGCCCGCGCGCGCGGCGGCGCACACCCGGCGACGTCCTACCTCCACGAGTTCGTGGTCGAGAGCGCAGGGCCGCGCGGGCCCTTCCGGCGGTCCGACCTGGCCGCGGCGGCGCCGCACATGGAATTCTTCCCGGGCGTCCCTGACCTGTTCGCGCGGCTGGCGGCTCGTCTAGCGGCGCTCGGACTGTTGGCCGAGTTTTACCTCGTGAGCGGCGGACTCGCGCCAATCGTGGGCAACCTCCCGATCGCACGTGACTGCCGTGGCGTCTGGGCGCTGGACTTCGCGTATGACCGCGATGGCCGACCCTCCGTTCCAGCCGACATCGTCGATGTCAGCGACAAGCGGAAGCCGCTCCTCGAGATCGCCCGGGGCCCGGATCACCTGGACTCGCGGGCCAATCCGCGCATCGCCAGAGACCGAGGACGGCCGAAGGAATTCCGGATCCCCTTCCGACGGATGCTGTTCGCCGGCGACGGTTTCAATGACGTCCCCTGCTTCGAGCTGCTGACGTCCAACGGCGGGGCGGCGGTGGCTGTCTACCGACCGGGCAACCGCGGCGCGCGCGAGCAGGCCTTGCGGTTCCACCGTGCGGGCCTCGCCGGCTGGGTGGCGGAGGCCGACTACACCGTCGGTGGCGAGGGCTTCCGGACCCTTTGCGCAGCGCTGGAGCATCTTGCCGGTCCGGCGGTTTGAGGCTGGGCGCAGACGTGCGTGATCCTCGCCGGACCGACGTTGCGCCGCCATCGGGCAAGTCCGGCGGGCCTGCCGCCCGTGCGCACAGTCGCCGTCTGTGCTGGGTGCTCGGAGTGCTGGCGCTCGGCGCGCTGCTGGCCGGGGCACCGGGCGCGGCGCCTGTGTCGATCGCGGCCCAGTTGAGCTCGACCTCGACGGCGGCCGAGACGGCGAGCACAACGCCGACGGCGACGCCGACCACGCCGCCGTCCCCCACACGCGCAGCGTCGTCGTCGCCAACCCCGGCTCCAACTTTGACACCGCCTGCGACAGCCTTGCCACGACCGACCGTGGTCGCCACTCCGCGTCCGTCGCCTCGGTCGACACCTCGCCCGACACCTCGCCCGACACCGACGCCCATTCACACCGCTCGCCCGATGGCGTCCCCGACTGCCACGCCGCCGACCGCGTCCCCGACCGCACCCAGTCCAATCGGTCCGTCGGTGGCCCCACCACAAGCCCCGACGGCGGCCCCGACTGCCACGCCGAGCCCGGTGGCATCGACGGGTGGGGGCGCGACGAGGTCCGGTGGAGTCAACCCGCTCCTGCTGCTCCTCGCGTTCGTGGCCCTCGCGGTGGCTGTGATCGCCTACCGGTCGAACCCGTCCAGGTAGCACGCACCGCGTTGGCGGCTCGTCGCACCACTGACCCTCGGTCGGCAGGCCTCCGCGACGCGTCAGCCGCGGTTGCACGACGAACGTGGATTGAGCCCGCCTCGCCCCGTGTACCGCTCTGCATGTCTCTGCCGACGGCGGTACCGTGATAGAGGGCGACGGAGATCGCGACTGACGAACGGAGTACCAGCGTGGACGTGATACCTAGCCAACTCGCCGACCTGCTGCAGACGAACGTGCCCGCGCACGTCTCCCTGACCGAGGCGGACGGCTCCATCGTGACCCACGTCATGTGGGTCGACTTTGACGGCGAGCACATCCTGACGAGCTCGCCTACGGCCTCCTACAAGAGCCGGGCTTTGCGGGCACGTCCGCACGTGGCGATCTCGGTGGTCGACCCGATGGACCCCTGGCGGCGCCTCTCGATCAGCGGTCGGGTCACCGAGATCCACGATGATGTGGACCTCGTCTTCATCAACAGACTCTCTGAGCGGTACGTCGGAACGCGCTATCCGCGCCCGGGGGCGCGAGAGATCTTCGTTATCACCCCCGACCGGGTGCGCGCCTTCGAGGGTCGGCGCTGAGCTGGTCGGCATCGGGGAGTTCCTGGCACTCTCCGCCGACTACGCCGGCGCGCGCGCCGGTAGCGTGCCAAGATGAGGCCGTGCTGAGGATGACCAGCGCCGTGGATCGCGAGCGGCTGGCACGCGCACTGCTCCGGTCGCTCCACCGGAGCCTCCCAGACGGCCTGCCGATCGACCTGAGGCTGGCCGCCGAGGGGGACGACGAGAGCCGACCCGACGACGGCCGAGCGCGGATCGCCCTGCGTGGTCCGGACGCCCTGAGCCGGCTCCTTTGGCCCCCTACCCCGACGAGCCTGGCCGAGGCGTATCTGCGCGGCGACCTCGACATCGAGGGCGACATCGACGCCGCCATCCGGGCGGGCGAAGCCTTCGATCTGGGACGGCTCGGCTGGGCCGATCGCCGCCGGCTCCTGCGCGGTGTGCTGCGCCTGCGGGCGGGGGCCGCTCCCGCGCCCGAGCTGCACCGCGTGGCCCACCTGCACGGTGTCCGCCATTCGCCGGCGCGAGACCTCGCCGCGGTGCGCTTCCACTACGACGTCGGCAACGACTTCTTCGCCCTCTGGCTCGACCGCCGCCTCGTGTACAGCTGCGCCTATTTCGACGACGCGGACGCGGCGCACCCCGAGGCAGCGCTGGACGCAGCTCAGGAGGCGAAGCTCGACCTGATCTGCCGCAAGCTCCGACTGGCACCCGGCCAGCGAATGCTCGACATTGGCTGTGGGTGGGGCGGGCTCGTCGTCTTCGTCGCAGAGCGCTACGGGGTGGAGGCCGTGGGGATCACCCTAAGCGAGCCGCAGGCAGCCTACGCTCGCACCGCGGCCGAGCGTGCGGGTGTTGCCGAGCGCGTCCGGGTAGAGGTGCGTGACTACCGCGACCTCGCGCCGCTCGGCACGTTCGACGCGGTCGCCTCGGTGGGCATGGTCGAGCACGTCGGGCGCGGCCAGCTGCATCGCTACTTCGAGGCCGCGTATGGCGCCCTGCGGCCGGGCGGGCTCTTTCTCAACCACGGGATCGCCACGACCGAGACGAGACGCCGGCCGGCCCTGCAGTTCCGTCCGCGCGGCGGCGACTTCGTGGGGCGCTACGTGTTCCCCGACGGCGAACTCACGCCCGTTCACGAAACGCTCGCCCGGGCGCGCGGCGCCGGCTTCGAGGCGCTGCACGTCCAGTCGCTGCGCCCGCACTACGCCCTGACCCTGGCGGCGTGGGTGGGCCGGCTCGAGGGCCACGCTCCGGACGCGCGGCGCCTCGTCGGCGAGGAGGTCTACCGGACCTGGCGGCTCTACATGGCGGCCTTCCGGCGGGGGTTCGAGCAGGGCTCCCTCGACGTGGCCCAGCTCCTACTCGCGCGACCATCCGATCGCCTGCCGGCCGAGAGGCCGCTGCGGCCCTGGTGGTGAGCCGGCGGCACGACTGAGCGGCGCCCTACTCCGTCCGAGTTACAGAGAAGCCCGCGCCCCGTGTCCCGGCAGCAGCACCGTGATGCCGAGCGCCCTGATCTTGTCTGCGGAAGCCGACGCCTGAGCAGGATCAAGCGACAGACGAGGGTTCGGCGGCAGAACGCGCCCGTGCATGTCGCTCAGAAGCGCATCGCCGGAGAACACGACGCCGTCGTCTCGATACAGGGCGATGCTGCCTGCCGTGTGCCCCGGCACGTGCAAGACCCGGAAGCCCCCGATCGTGTCGCCGTCCTGGAGCAGCACATCGGGCGTGACCGGCTGCAACCGGAACAGCCTGGAGA
>JBKQRF010000220.1:0-10031 GCA_052144055.1 Candidatus Limnocylindrales bacterium | reverse complement strand
ACAGGCGCATGCGTCGGGATGGCGATGATGGTCACCATCGTCGCAAGGAGGGATGAAGCGTGACGGACGAGACAACGGCAGCGTGGCAGTGCCCCAAGGACGGGGCGGCCATGACGCAGATGGGGCGGCGCACCGGGGCGTGGCGCTGCCCGGACTGTGGCGGCATGTTCATCGACACCGAGGCGATGCGACGCGGGCGGGCCGGGCGACCTCCGGCGTGGGTGCCGGTGCTCTCGAGCGTGGCGTGGAGCCTGCTGGCGTTGGCCGTCGTCCGGCGGCTGCGCCGTCGCCCGCGACACAAGTCCTCGTAGGGCACGGCTGCTTCGCTCGTCGGGAGGCAGCCCGCGACGCGCATGCAGGGACGGTCAGGTTTCGGCTGTGATCTGGCGTGCGCGCAGTCGTCGGTGGTCTACCAGACGAAGGGCACGAGGCGCTTCGTGCGGCCGCTGTAGGCGACGTAGCCCGGCAGGTCACGCCGGAGCAGCGTCTCCTCCGCCGCGATTCGGCGCTTGTATGCGCGACCGAGCAGGCCGCTGACCGTCGCAACTACCGGCAGGCTGCCCGACGTGAGGGCGAACCCGGTCCATGTCAGCAGGGAACCGGCGTAGCCCGGGTGTCGGATCAGCCGGTACGGGCCATCGGTGACGACGCCCTGTTCGCCCGCTGTGCGCAGGGTCCTTGAATAGGATGCCCCGAGCGTGCGCATGGACCAGATCCGCAGTCCCAGTCCCATCGCCTGCAGCACCAGCCCGGCAGGTGCCGCTGCTCGCGGTAGAGAGCGGACAGGCACTCGCCCCAGCAAGGGAGCCGCCACCACAGCGATGACAGAGGCAGTGACGATGTCGCGCGTGGTGCCCTGATCATCGCCGGATGCGGTGAGGCTGGCCGCTGTGCCTCGTTGCCGGGCCATTGCCTCAACGAGGAAGAAGCCTGCCACGCCCGCGTAGCCTGCAAGGAACCAGCCGTTGGTTCCACGGGCGCGGTGGCGCACTTGGGGTTCCCGCTGAGCCATCCGTCATCGACCGCTTGGGCCACGCGGTCTTAGGTGGCGCTGCTCACCCACAGCGTATGCCTCCGCAAGCCAGCCGCAGAACTCGGCGTCGACCTCGTAGGGTAAGGTGCAGCCAGTCCATGGTTGCCTCGTTGTGCGTCTCGGATGACCTGCTCCACCTCGACCGAGCCAACGGCGCTCGATCCCGAACCCTACCGGCCCATGCCGCCGCTGGTCCAGTGCAGGTGGCCGTAGCGCGCTTGAAACTCCTCGTCGGACATGGCGAGGTAGCGGGCGCCCTCCACCAGCCCGACGAGGACCGGAATGAACGTCCAACTGAACACCACGTAGACGAGCCCGAAGAGCCACTGGCCGAAGTACCAGCGATGGCCCCCGACGACGCCGAGCAGGATGGCGAGCACGGCGGCCGTGACCCGACTCTTGGGGTAGTCGCCGCTCAGTCCTGTCCCCAGCACTCCGCCCGCCCCGGCGACCCTCGGCTGACGCACGCCGCAGCGGGGACAGATCGCGGCACGGGCGGCCAGCACCATCGCGCAGGTCTGGCAGTACTTCTGCCCGGGCGGCAACGTGGGCGGGCTCCCCGGTGTCCCTGACGGTGGCGTCTCCGTGGCGGGGCCTGCGCCGCTTGACTCCGAGTCCTCGGGCTCGCCGCTCGGATCAACCGATGTGCCGGGCTGTTCTTCGCTCGTCATCCCCAGCCTCCCTGAACCCTGTGACTCAGCACACCCTATGCGTCGCACCCAATGCTTCACAGGGCCACCTGTCCCAAGGCCAGACGCTCCGCCACGAGACCGGAGGCGAGCGTCCAGCCGGAGATGCCCCTAGGCTGGGCAGCTGCGGGGCGATCAGCGACGAGAGCGGCCCGGTGGGCGAGCCGCACTCCGGGGGCCATCGACGCAGGGAGGAGAATCTGGCTGACACGGGAAGGCCATGACACGCGGTCCACACACCGGCCGCCGGGACCGCGCCGAGCCACCGGCGAGACCGACCCGCGCCGGTCGCGTCCCAGACGGGAGGGACGCGCCATGTTGCACATGGTGGTGCAGACCCACACGGCAGAGGACTGCGCCTTCCGCTCGGACGAGGACAGGAAGGTAACGACGGACGCCTACAGCCGCATGCTGGAGATCGCCAAGCAGCACGGGGCGCAGGTGCAGGGAGCGTGGGTCAACACCGCGTCGCACACCACGTTCGCCCTCGTCAACGCTCCCAATGCCCACGTCGTCAACGCCGTGATCGAGGCGTCGGGCCTTGTGGCCCGCGTCTCTACGACCGTCTACGCCGTGACGACGCTGGAGGCGCAGATTGAGGCCGTGAGCCGCACCGGCTGACCGTCGAAGGTCCATGGCCGAGGCAGGCTGCCAATCCCCGGTGGCTCACCGTACCGCCTACACTGCATGTCAACGAGCGGACCGCCCCCCGTGTGGACCGCTCGACATAGGGAGCGGGGTCCATCGCCAGTGGCGCCCCGCCCCCCTCCGCGTCGAGGGACGGCAGCATCTCTAGTTCGGGTCGGGAGCGGGCGCAGCAGTACCTGTTGGCTTCTCGGCCCTTGTCCTTGGGTGAACCAGCCAGACGGCTGTGCCCGAACCGGCCGTTGCGCCCTCGCCCATTCGCGCCCCGACGGTCAAGCATGGAGCACGTGGAGATGAAGGACGGCAGCCTGTGGGCTGCGGTCGTGGCGGACACGCTGGAGGACACCAAGGCGACGGCAGATCGCGTCGTGCGCGGCGCTGGAGTCCGGCGCGCTCAGGTGGGCAGCCACTTCGGCAGCGCACGGACAGGGCTCACGTGGCGGGCCTCGCGGGCGATCCGACACCTGCTGCCCCATCGGCACGCACCCTGGCGCATGGTGATCTGGCACACGGGTCCGGGTGGCGCACGTCGCATGGAGGTCTCTTCCACCTATTGCCGGTGCGGGGTGCGGGTGACCGTCGACGAGACGGACGTGGCGTGAAGGTCGAGATCGTCAGCAACTTCGAAGATCCGGCAGGCTTCGTCGCAGGCACCATCGCAACGGGCGAGGACGGCACCCTCACCACCACCGGCGAGGGTCAGGCGATCCTGACGGAGTTCCCCGTCCTGTCTGATCCCGACACCCACGGCGGCGCGGTGCGGCCGTCCGATGGCGACGCCTACCTACAGGCGCTGCTCTCGACGCTGCCGGACGGCTACGTCTTCGCGCGGGTGGCCGGTTCGGTCACCCCGGAGGTGATCCCGCTCGGCAGCACCGGGGACACCAGCGAGTAGAGGCCCCGCGCCCTCGGAGCACGACCCGAGAAGCCCAGACCCCTTCGGCCTATCCGAACCAGATCGCGCCGTCCTCGCTGCTCACGATGGACATCGTCAGCATGGCCCGGATGGTGTGAGGCGCTGCGCCCGAGCGACGGCCCACGAGGCGAGCGACGCAGGCCACGTCGTGCCGACAGCGGGCAAGGGCACGTCGGTCGAGCCCCGGCCAGAACGCGAGGGCGCGACGGTCGACGGCGCAGGGCGCGTCAGAGGGACAAGCGGTGTGGTCGGGCGTATGACCAGGCATGGCAGCCTCTCCCCGATGACCATGAGGCGGTGGCGACGGGTCGGTCTCGCCAGTGGCTTGGCGCGGAGCGGGACGTCTGGGGACGCAAGGCCGCGCGGCGCTGCCTCTCGTCGCCACGCCGGACGATACGGGGGATTTCTGCGAAAGACAAGACGGTAATCCCCCCACCGCGCCGGGCCGTCCAGTACGACCGGGCTACTGACGGGCGCCGCGCGCGGGCGGGACACTGACCTTCCAGAGAAGGGCGTCCTGCGCCCGCCGGGAGATTGCGAGTCGGGAGGTCTCGATGAACGTAGGGATCGTTCCCCGCAAGATCCTGTCTAGCAGGATGCCACTCGGCAGGTTCCGACCCGCCCAGCCCCAACCCAGCATGAGCCCACCGGCTGGACTGCATCCGTTGACGCCCGAGCAGGAGGCGCAGGCGCAGGGCGAGATGGCGGCCTCGGACGAGCCCGCCTTCGACTGGCCGGGCAGCGTCGCCGCCTGCGTGGATCTCACCAAGCAGGGTTGGATGGCCCGGGCGAAGTTCATGCCTGCGTGGGACCGCTGGATCATCGAGGCGCGACAGAAGGCATGGCCACTGGATCGCTGGGCGACCCTCCGCAAGGACGGTCGGATCCTGTAGCGGACCAGCCAACTCTCCAGCCTCCGATCATCCGCGCGACGACCCAGCGCCCCGGACTTGTGGCGCGAGCGGGGCGGTCTGGACTCACCCGATTCGTCACAAGGGCGCCTGCCCGCTCCACGGCGGCAGCGATGCGCGCCACGCCGGTCAGGGCGAGGCTGGCCCTGACAACCTACGGAGTCGGCCGGGGCCTGCGTTGCTCGGCGGGTGACGCAGCAGTCTTGGGCATGTCCGTCACAGGGCTCCGGTCAGCCGCACCCCGATGGTGCTGGCGCTCTTGGGTGCGCTCCCGCCGCGCGGCCTCCCGCTCGGCCTTGCGGCGGCTCTCCTTCTTGGGACTGCCCATGGGGACACGGTACGCCAATCGCGCGTCCGGTAGCGACGCACGACGGTGGCACCGACGTATCCGACCAAGGTGCACAGAGGGCGTCGAGTAGCTGGGGGCCATGGTCAGGTGGCCTATCGCGGATCGCGGGCGTTGGCCCGGCTCTTCTGGCGCTGCTACGCTACGCGCTTCCGCATCGGCCTCGCTGTGGGGACGAGAGCGGTGGGCTAGGGGGGACCGACCGTGTCCATGCAGGAGAACGCCGTGGTCGCTCGCCAGGTGACCGATGCGTTCGAGCAGAGCGACTTTCAGACACTGGATCGCCTCATCGCCGACGACGTGGTGTGGCATGAAATCGGGCGCTCGGAGCCTCGACGGGGCAAGGCGGCGCTGCGCGAGGCGGCGCCCGGCGGGGGTGACTACTCGATCAACGCCAGCACCCACGACATCCTCGCAAGTGACGAGCACGCCGTCGTGATGGTGAACGCGAGGGCGACGCGGGGTGGCCGGACGTTCGAGTACCGGACGGTCGAGATCTACCACATCCGCGCTGGCAAGATCACCGAGCGGTGGGCGTTCTCCGATGACACGGCGCGCATCGCCGCGTTCTTCGCGTAGCTCAATCTCGCCTCGCTGACGACTGGCCCCGCATCGCTGCGCAGTCGGCATGAGCGGCTTGTGCTGAGCAATCTGCGGCAGAAGGGCCGGGTGAGCGTCGGACGCCTGCTCAGCCTCCACCGCCAGACGACATGTCGGTGGGGCGGCTCAGGAGCACCCCGGCAGCGTCCGCCCGCCGGGGAGCAGCGAGGGTGAAGTCGCGCTCCCCGGGCGGTACGTTGCTCGGCTTACACGCACACCGGGCAGTCCCGAGTCTACAGACTGTGGCTTATGTCGCCTAGGAGGGTACCGAGGCCATCACCGGTGAAGAGCAGGGCCATGATCGCCACGGGCGACGAGCAGGGCGAGGATGACGGAGTACTCTCCGAGGCCCTTGCGTTCCTCGGCGTCGGGCATGCGGCGCATCGCGTCAGTCCGTTCTTCCTGCCCCGTGTGGGCCGCCGCTGGTCATGTGCATGGCAGGGTTCCGTCGCTGCCCGGTCGGGCGGGGGAGCAAGGTCAGCGGCCGGATGGGAGGCATCCGGACGGTCCGCTCACCAAGGCCCACTGCGACGGGTCCCTGCAGTCGCCGCCTGTCGGACGGGGACGTGGTGACAGTGTCGCGCCGCTGTCATGACGGTTCGTCATCTGGGGACGGCCGCGCAGGATGCGACAGCGCGGCACCCTGCGATCAGGTGCCCGGGGCACGCAGGTTGCGGAACTGCTGGGCGAGGGCACGGAAGGCGACGGCCTCGGTCTGGCCGAACGCCTCGACCCACGGCCTCTCGTCGCTGCTGCGGGCGGTAGAGCGTGCGTAGACAGCCCACACGCGATCCGTCTCGCGCCACAGCGGGCGCAGCACGACCCAGTTAATGGGGAGCACGGCGTATACCTGCGCCTACGCCTCGTCGCGCTCGTCCAGCATCGGACGACCCCGCCCTCCGCAGCCTGCCCCGATGGGCGGCGCCCCCCTCGCCGCCGTCGCAGCGCGAGTAGGAAGCGGCCCAGACTCGCGTGCAGGCTCCATGATTGCCGTAATGACGGCGCGCCCTTTCGGCTGAACGACGCGGACGGTGCTGCCCTCGCGCCGCGTCCCGCCTGCTCGTTCCCCGATGGACGACAGGCCCACTGGGCGCGAGCGAGCCGGGGCTGCTCTGGCGTCAGGCCCCGGACCTTCCTTGCAGACAGCCGTGCTTGAGCCTTGCGCTTCAGGACAGCTGCAGGGATCTGGACCATAATCCTGCCTGTTCCTCCTTCCTCCTCCTCAGACGGGGAACGACAGACCAGAGCCCCCAGCGGGCGCACTCCCGCCGGGGGCTCGTCGTTGTCCCGGTGAGCCGACCGTGAGCAGCGCCGTCAAGATGAATCCCATGGTGGTAGTGAGGACAAGCCCGAGAACTACCACACCGTCACCTACGAACTGTCAGAGCACAACTGGGGGCCGGTCCTGCTCGCCCTGAAGGCGACGGCCGAGCAGTAGCCTCCCCGACGACGGTGAGCCTCTCGCGCGCGTTGGTCGTTGCCGCGAACGTCTCTTGACCAAGCTGTCGCTGAGGAGTACGACTTGCGCAGAGCGGGCGGACCACCCCGATTGGAGCATCAACCGCCTCGGGACGTACCAAGGGTCCCCCGCTCTTCGTGTTGGTCGAAGCGGCGCCGGGCGCGACCGCGATGGTCTAAGCAGCCCTCGCCTTTCAGCTGCGAGGGCGTCGGGGAATTGGTGCCCGCCGAGACTCCGGGTGCGTACAGGATCTCCGCCTCCGGCGGGCGGGGCGGTTCATGCCAGTCGAGCGAGCTTCTCGTCGAGGAACCAGAACTCCACACCGTCGAGCATGGGCCGGAACCGGCGGAGCCATCGCTCGGGCACGGCTCGATCATGCCCGAAGACCAAGAACCGCCGCTGGGCATGCTCCACGTGCTGGAGCAACCACACGTACTCGGCGATCACCGAGAGCTTGGCCGCCGGGATCGGTTGGAGATCCTTGAACCACTTCGCATCGCCCACCATGCTTTCGTCCGCCGACACCAGATCGAACGAGTGGGTGACCCGACCCCGTAGCGTGACCACGCGGCCCGCGAGCGGCACGCCCCATGCCTGCGAGAGGACCGCGCGCGCGTGGTCTTCGAAGGCGCGGCCGCTCGTGATGCCGGAGGGCGTCGTCACGGTCCGAGCGGCTGCAGGTGGCACCGCTGCGGCGCTGCTCAGCCTCCAGTTGAAGATCTTGCCGCCCGCCACGGCGCCCCGGCCGATCAGGCTCATTCCGGCCAGCCGTCGGCTGGCCTGATTGACCGCCTGCCGGGCGACACCCAACCGGGCCGCCAGCTGATCGTCATCGAGGGCGGCTGTGGACGCCTGTAGCTCGGCCAGGATGCGCTCGGCGAGATCCGCCATCGCAGGTCCTCCCAGAGCCCCTGTGCTGCTGATGCCGCAGTATGGCCGCCGCGTAGACCCGCAGCATGTCCTCGATGGGCTCGTCCATCAGCACACCTCCGGCGCTGGTGGTGGCGACGCCACAGCGTGGCCAGAGGCGCGACACACGTGCTCCCCTGCCCTACCGCTGATCAGGGCGAACTATCAGGGGCCACGCCTGACAGACACCGTGACAGACACGCTCCCGTGCCTCTAGAGCCCTGACGATACCCAGCGCGTGCGTGATATGGCGTCCCCGGCAGGATTCGAACCTGCGACCGACCGCTTAGAAGGCGGTTGCTCTATCCCCTGAGCTACGGGGACGCGCTTAGTCGCTCAGTCTACGCACGAAACTGGCGATTTGACACCCAGGGTCCAGGGACGGACGCCCGTTCGCCAGCATGGGCTTCACCGTCGTCGGCGGGAGGATCGTGGAGATCGACGCGATCGCCGATTCGGAGCGGGTTGGGCGAATCGCGGCGGCTCTTCCTGCCTAATAGGTAGTCGATGGCCAGCAGGGAACCGGGGTGCGTGGGGGGGCCGGCCCGCTGGACACGATGGCGAGATGGTGACAAGGCGCCAAGAGGAGGCTAGCTCAGCCCGCCACGATCTGGCGCCGCGGCGCCAGGTCCCGCCGCACCCGCGCGGAGCGGCTGGCCGGCCACGGCCCAGCCCCCACCATGGCTCTGGGGGACCAGGCCGCAACAGGCCGGGGTAGGCTATCGCAATGGTCTGGTACACACCCGAGGAGGCCGCTGGCCGGGCCGCAGTCGAGCCCGCCTACTTCGATCGGCTGGTGGATCTTGGCATTCTCGGCTCGCAGCATCCGGATCGCTTCTCACCGGGCGACGTGCGCCGCGTGTCGATGGTCAAGTCGCTCGAGGATGCTGGCATTCCGCTCGACGGTGTGGCGGCAGCGATCGAGCGCGGCGCGCTCTCCGTCGCCTTCCTCGACGCTGCGGCCTACGAGCGATTCGCCGCCCTGGCCCCCGAGACGTTCCGCCAGGTCAGCGAGCGGACCGGCATCCCGCTCGAGCTGCTCATGGCCGTGCGCGAAGCGATCGGCATGGCGCAACCGTCACCCGACGATCGGCTGCGCGAGGACGAGATGGGGATCGTGCCCTTCCTTGAGCTGCAGGTCTCCGCCGGATTTCGGCCGATCGCCATCGAGCGGCTGCTCCGCGTTCACGGCGACAGCACCCGTCGGATCACCGAAGCGGAGGCCGCCTGGTGGTACTCCGAGGTGATCGCGCCGGCTGTGGCCGCGGGCCATGGCGCGGAGGAGATGGCCAACGCGGAGTTCGCCGATCGGAGTACCCCACTCGCGGAACAAGCTGTCCTGGCCATGTACCACGCCCAGCAGGCGCGCGCCTGGACCGCCAACCTGATCGAAGGCTTCGAGGTGCTGCTGGCGCAGGCGGGGCTCCACAGCCGCCTCGAGCGACCGCCGGCGATCTGCTTTCTCGATATCACCGGCTACACGCGCCTCACTCAGGAGCGCGGACGATGCCGCCGCGGACCTGGCGGCCACGCTCGCACGCCTCGTGGAGCGCAGCTCGCTGCGGCACGGCGGCAAGCCGATCAAGTGGCTGGGCGACGGGGTGATGCTCTACTTCCGCGACCCGGGCCCGGGCGTGCGGGCCGCCCTCGAGATGGTGGACGGGCTGGCGGCCGCGGGGCTGCCACCGGCGCACGTCGGCCTGCACGCGGGGCCCGTCCTCTTCCAAGCGGGCGACTACTTCGGCCAGACCGTCAACGTCAGCGCACGCATCGCCCACTATGCGCGGCCCGGCGAGGTGCTGGTCAGCCAGGCGGTCGCCGATGCCTCCCAGGAGACCGGGATCGCGTTCGCGGACATCGGTCCGATCGAGCTCAAGGGCGTGTCCGGCACGACACACCTGCTGCGAGCCCAGCGCGCCTGAGCGGACACTCAGCAGTTCCGTCCTTGGGGCGACAGGCCAGGGTCCGTGATTCGGGGGCGGTCGCTGGGGCGACAGCTCCGACCCCCTATTGCCACCGTCAAGCGATCTACTGGTCCCCCGGCAGCCGGTGGCGGGCGACAAAGGCTGGGGCCTCGGACCGACGCTGCAGGTTGAGCTTCGAGAGGATGCTGCTGACGTAGTTCTTGATGGTCTTATCCGAGAGGAACAGCGCGGCCGCGATCTCCTTGTTGGTCTGCCCCTCGGCCAGGTAGAGGAGGATCCTGCGCTCCTGCTTGGTCAGCTCGGCGAACTCATCCTGGTAGGTCCCGCTGGCGACCCTGCGGATGCGCTCGAGCACCTGCTCGGTGACGGCCGAGTCGAGGAGTGACTCGCCACGCGCCACGGCTTCCAGAGCCGCCACGAGGTCGCGCCCCCGGCTCTGCTTGAGGAGATAGCCGCTGGCGCCGGCCGCGATGGCGGCGAACACGGCGTCCTCGTCGGGATAGCTCGTGAGCGAGCTGTCCGAAACGCCCGGCAGCCGATCTGACCTGTGGAGACGAAGCGACGGGACGCCTGCCCATTGCCTGGGTAAGAGGCATGC
>JBKQRF010000219.1:0-20590 GCA_052144055.1 Candidatus Limnocylindrales bacterium | reverse complement strand
CTGGGTCAGGTCGGACACTGACCCAGAGACGCAGCCTTGGGAGAAAGGGGAAGAGGTGGACTGGCCGACCGCCGCCGTGCTCATCGCCTTGATCATCGCCGTGATGGTGATCGCCAGCACGTACATCGCGACACACGGGCAGAAGCCCTGAGCCACGCAGGGTCGGAGCGCGCCCGAGGCTTGTTCAGCCCACGCTGTATTCGACGGTCACCGACACGCTGATGGTCTGCTGGTAGACCGGCTGCGGCACAGGCGGGCAGACCGGCTCCGGGATCACTGCCCCGCTGGCCTGCGGAGGGATGGCCGGGCACACGATGGTCGACGAGCCGCTTGCCGCTCCGGCCATCGGCTCAATGCCGTAGGAGGGAGACACCGAGGCGCTAACTGACAGCACGCCGCTGATCGTGAGCCCGGTGTCGGACGCGATGGTGTCAGCCTGCGTCTTCGCGTCGGCCAGCGCAGCGGCGAGCGCGGTCTTCTGGGCGGCCGCCTGATCCGAGCCGTCGCTCTGCATGTCGGCCTGCCCGACGCCCGTCACCACGACGGTGTGGTCCGGCGCCACCCCCGGTGAGCCTGCGAAGTACGGGTAGGCGATTGCGGAGCCCGAGGACACCACAGACGTCCCGCTCGTGGCGACAGCCGGAAGGGCGGCGGGTGCGCCGATGGCAACTCCAGCCGAAGGAGCGTCCGGCGCAGCTGAGGCCGCGACGGCAGCGACCGGTCCGGGCTGCATGAGACCTACGCCGAGGAGCAGGCCCCCGGCAAGGCCGAGGAAGACGCCAACCCCCAGAAGCCGGGATGTGGTCGACATTGGGGTTCTCCTCTCTACGGTCCGAGTCTCGGGGTGCCTCTACGAGCGAGACGCGCATCTGAGCAGAGCGGTTCCCGGCCCGGTGCGGCGCCGCACCCCGCTCGGCGTCGCTGGCCCTAGCGAGGCTGGTCCGGTCCGCCGAGGCGCCGATCCACCGCGATGTCGATGGCGACGATGGCTTCCTCAACCGCGTCGATCTCGGCTGGTGTCAACTCCGAGCGGGCGAAGGCCAGCACGTTGCGCAAGGCGGTGCGCAGGTCTCCCCAGTCATCGGTGTGGGCGAGCGTCGTGGGCCATGCCCTCAGGATCCAGCCGAGGGCTCGTAAGCAGCGGCGCTCGTACCAGCCGTCCACGAGCGCGTCGACGGCGGCATCGAGATCGGCGGTGGTCTCGATCCTGCGAGGGTGCACGCCCTGATCGTATGCGCGACTAGCGCCCGCCAGCGGCGAGGTGTGCCGGGCTGTGTGGGCAGGTCGCGCCCCCGTCGCCCCGCTGCGCCACTCTGACCCGAACGACGAACGTGGGGCGACGTTGCGGCGCTGAGAGGCCCGAGGAGGCGCCGGGCGCCACCGCGTGCGTGCGCGTGACGACGGCTCTCAGAGCGCGAGCAGGTACCGACTGGCCGTCTCCACATACTTCGAGCCTTGGCGGATGTAGCGCCGCACCATCGTCGTGCTCCTATGGCCGGTGGTGGCCATGATGGCCCGCTCGGGTGCCCCGGCCGCCGCCGCCGAGGTCGCCAGGCCAGAGCGCAGGCTGTGGCCGCTTGCCAGGGCGGGGTCGATGCCCACGCTGACGGCCGCCTTCTTCACGATCCTGGCCACGGCCCGGTCGCTGAGACGGGTGGCCCCCACCCGGCCGCCACGGTCCACCTCGCGGAACAGGGGGCCCTCGCTGATCCCGGCCGCCTCGCGCCAGTCCCGCACCGCCGTGGCCGGATCGGTCAAGGGACCCCGGCTGCCGCGCACGATGCCGACCACCCGGCCCTGCCCCTCCTGGTCGGTCTTGCTGCGGCGGATCGTCACCGCCAGGCCCTCGGGCTCCTCGACTACGTCGTCCACGTCGAGCGCCACCAACTCGCCCCGCCGCATCCCGGCGGCGAAGCCGACGAGGAGCAGCGCCCGGTCCCGCAGGCCACGGAGGTCGTCGGGCAGGGCCTCGATCATTGAGCGCAACTCCGCAGCCAGGATGGGGCGCGCCTGGCGGGGGGCCGTCCCCAACTGGCGCCGGATGCCCGAGGCCGTCATGCGCACGATCTGCGCGTGTGTCGGGCTGTCGTGCCCGGCCATGCGGTGGGCCTGGCTGATGGCCGACAGGCGTCGCGTGATGGTGGACGCCTTGCGCCCGTGGGAGGCCATGTCGGAGAGGTAGTCAGCCACCGTCTCGGGCGCGGCGGGCAAGGGGCTGCGCTCGTGGGCGGTGCACCATGCTTCGAAGTCGGCCAGGTCGCTCCGGTAGGCGCGCACCGTGCGCTCTGCCTTCGACGCCGCGAGGTACTGCCGGGTCTGCTCGCTCACCGCCGGGGCTGGGATGAGCGCCCCTGGGTTGTCCATCGTTCCGGTCCTCATATGTCCGATACTGGTGTGGTTATCGGTCGTATTGATGCTCTGTTCTGAGCACGAGTCAAGGCCGATGCCCATCCCGCCTTTCGGGATGCTCGACGGGGTCGGCCTCGACACCAGGTGATGAGTGCCTCGGTCATGGCCGCATACGCGGCGCGGGGATCAGCGTCGGGCATGGGTCCTTCGTCGGGGCTGTCGGGACGGTGGCGGTAGCCTATCCCGGGCGGCCGCCAATCTGTGATCTCGGGACACTGGGGACGATGGCGAAGCGTGAACTCTTCCTCGCCGCCGCGTCGACGCTCATCAGCGTCACCCTGGCGGGGTGGCTCGGTGGCCTCATCATGACGCCGCCGCTGCCTGCGTTCTACTGGCCCCTCCTCATCGTCTTCGGGGTAGCTGGGGTGGCGTGCCTCGGGGCGTGGGGATGGCTTCACTGGACCGAAGACAGATTCCACGAGTCTCCGGCGCTCGACCTCGTCTTCGATCCGGCCGATGACCGGTGCGTCTACCGGTATCAAGCGCCTGCCGCACAGGCACTGATCGGGACGCACGCTGTCTGGGTCGCGAGTACGACACCTTCCCTTGCCCCACCGAATGACGCAACAGACATGCGATTACGGGTTACTAACCTGCGATCACGCGGGCTCCATCAGGTTCAGGTGCAGGTGGAGCGCGTGCGGGACCGCAGCGAAGACGAGTTCGGCTTCGACGTTGAGCTCGGCTACCTTCACTGGCGGCGCGACGACAGCGTTGGATACGAGGCTTCGCTTCGCGGAACACGGATAGAACCTCACGGACATAGGTACGTCGATCTCGCCTTGCACCTGGACGGACACGAGGCATTCGTCCTCTACTTCGCTCAGGAGAGCCTGCGAGCCCAGCCTCTCGTCGGTGACGGCTACGTCATTGATCTTGTTGCGAGTGGTCTGGACCAAGCCACGGGCCGACCTGCGAAGGAGTGCCGTCGCACGGCATCGACCGTGAGGGGTGTCTCGCGGTCACGCCGCCTGACAGACAGGTGGAGGCCGCGCTGTAAGCAGGCGGCTCAATTCCTAATGCCCCGACTAGCGCCCGCTAGAGTCGAGGAGTGCCAGGCTGTGTGGGCAGGCCACACGCCGTGGTCGCCCCGTTGCCCCACTTCTGCCCGAACGACGAACGGGACGCGACGTTGCTGTGCTGGGACCGACCAGCCGCAGAATGACCGAGACTCCTAGACTTGCGTATTGGCAGGAGACGGACCGTGGCAGGGCTTCGCCACCATCAGGAGGCTGTCCAATGTCGCCCGAACAGGCCGTCAGCGTAGCCGCCAGACAAGATCCGGAAGCGACTCGCGAACGAGCGACCACGAGCGCTGTCGGCGAGGCACTAGCCGCGGCGGAGAATGCGCTCCGCGACCTGATCGAGACCGTTCTGGGAGGGACGCCCGACTGGCTGAAGACGTCTGGCCTCAGCCCCGAGCGGATGGCGGCGATGGAGGGTCGCCAGCGGGACGAAGCTAGCAGCCGCGGCGGAGGCGTCGCGAACGTGGAGGCGCGCACCCTCTACTACGCCGAGCTCTTCGACCTCCAGACGATCCTCGACAAGCACTGGTCGAAGTTCGCACCCTGCCTCGGGGACCGCAAGACGTTCATGGCCATGTTCGAGCGGATGGAGGACTTCCGGAACCCGGACGCGCACGGGCGCGAACTGCTCCCATTCGCGCGGCACCTAGCCCTTGGCATCACTGGCGAGATCCGCAATCGCGTCGCGATCTTCCGAAGTGGATCGGGACCGACCAAGCAATACTTCCCGCACATCGAATCGATCCGCGACCACTTCGGACATGTCGTTAGCGGCCATTCCCAGGGGTCTGCCCTTACCAGCACCGGAATCACGCTCCACTCCGGTGACGAGGTCGTCTTCGAGTTGCGGGCATGGGACCCAGAGGGTGCAGCCCTTCGCTGGGAGTTCACGATAACCGGTCGAGAGGGCGTGTGGGAGGTAGCTCCGGAGGACGGCCTCTTCACCTGGCACGTGCGGGAGGTTGACATCGGCGAAACGGTGACAGCGTTCTTCAACATCGTCAGCAGCCGTCCCTATCATCGCGACGCCACCAACGATGATTACGCCATGTTCAGTTATCGCGTGCTGCCCAAGTAGGACAAGGGGCTCGTTCGGCGCATCGCACCTCTCGGCTTGCGCCGATGCCGCGCGTCTCGACGAGTTACCGGCGTGCCACGGAGAGAACCCAACCTGACCTCTTTCGATGCCCAAGAACCGGGGGGGTGGACATGGCGACCACTTCGCGATCCTGGGTCCCGGACCTCGTCGGGTGCACCTGCTCTGACGCGCCGCTGCGCTGGCTGGGTCCGCCCAGGTGCACCGGGCCGACGCGACCCCCCGGTGTCGAGGCCTGCCGGTCAGTCCTGCCAGGGCATCTACCGACGGGTCCTGAGCGTCGCGGCAGCTGAGTGGAGCTCAGGCGCGGCCAGCCACCGCGTCGCACGGTAACCTGTCAGCGTAGTCGCTCTCACGGCACAACCGTTCGCCCTCTTCCTTGTCGGGCAGCCGATCTCCTCCTCCTCAGCATGTCGCAGAGCTACCTTCTGGCGAATCATCGGAGCTCCGCGTCGTCGGTCGTCTGACCCTCGCCAATGGTCTCTGACACTAGCCAACCCTCCACACGGATCTCAATCTAGCCGGCCACTGGCCGTTCATGGATGAGACCAGCGGGCACGACCACGCCCATCTCGTCGCCAACCGTCGAGCCACCCTGCTGATCACCGACGCGTCGGGAGACGAGCGGCCATTTGCGGTTGGTCTCATGCAGATCGAGCCCGTGCGGCTGCCAGCCATTCAGCGCGCCCTTCGATCGGGACGCGTATGGTTGTCAGCGCGGCTCCGACATCTGCCGGGGACGCCATATCACACTTGCCGGCAGCTCGACTGCCATGGCCATCGGGCGTGAGCGACAGTGGACACCGACCTCGCACAGGCTCTTGACCGTCTGCCACGCGTATCGCTGGCGAACCTGCCCACGCCGCTCCAGGAGGCGCGTCGCCTGCGCGATGCGCTCGGTGGTCCGGGACGCTGCCCCCGTATTCTCCTGAAGCGCGACGATCTGACCGGGCTCGCCTCCGGTGGCAACAAGGCGAGGAAGCTCGAGTTCATCGTGGCCGACGCGCTGAATGCGCAGGCCACCGTGCTCGTGACGACGGGAGGCGTGCAGTCCAACCACGCCCGCATGACGGCCGCCGCCGGGCGCATGGTCGGACTCGGGGCGAGCCTGGTGCTGACTGGCGCGCTGGACGAGCGTGACGTGCAGGGTAACCTCCTGCTCGACCGGCTCTTTGGCGCGGAAGTCCATTTCATCGAGGCGGGGAGCGACCCGCGGCTGGTGGCCGGTCCCGACGAAGCGGCGACGCTTGCCCGGGTAGCGGCCGACCTCCGGGGCCGCGGCGAACGGCCCTACATGATCCCGCTTGGCGGTTCCTGCCCCTTGGGGGCACTGGGGTACGTGGTAGGGACGCTCGAGCTCCTCTCGCAGCTCGAGGCGTCGGCGGAGCGACCCAGCCGGCTGTACGTCGCGTGCGGCTCACGGGGCACGGCCGCCGGCCTCGTCCTCGGGGCACGCTTGTCAGATGCCCCGTACGGCGTCCACGGTGTCGCCGTCAGCGGCGGCGATCCTGCCAAGACCGAGCACGCCGCCGAGATTGCCACCGAGGCCGCAGGGCTCCTCGGGAGGCCGGTGCGGCTGACCGCGGCCGATTTCGCGACGGATCAGTCGCAGATCGGCGCGGGCTACGGCCGCTCCACGCCTGGCTGCCTCGAGGCTATCGATCTCCTTGCCCGCACGGAGGGCATATTGCTCGACCCGGTATACACCGGTAAGGCGATGGCCGGGCTCATCGCCGACATCCGCTCCCGCTCGATCGGACCCTCGGAAACGGTCGTCTTCCTCCACACCGGCGGTTTGCCGGGGCTCTTTGCACACGCCGCCGAGCTCGCCCATCCCGTCCGTCGGGCGGATCCGCCAACCCCCCCGAGTTGACCGTCGATCTCAGCAGGCACCGGCTGCGCGATCGGGCCAAGGCCCCCGCCAGCGTGCGACCTACTTCGTCCGCAGGGCTACTTCGATCGCTGCCTGCACCGTGGCCCAGTCGGCGACCGCCAGCTTCTTGCCGTTGACGACGATGGTCGGCGTGGAGTCGATCCCGAGCCTGGTCACTTCGGCCTGGGACGCCTGCTGGATACGGGCGAAGAGGGCCCCGGCGGCGGTGGCCTGGAGACCCGCGTCGAACCTGGATCGGTCGAGCCCGACGGCGTCGGCGATGCTCTCCAGGCGTGCGACCGTGAAGCTCCCCACGTTCTCGCCGAGCTGGTTTGCGAAGAGGTAATCGTGGTAGGGCCAGAACTTGCCTTGCTGTTCGGCTAGTGCCGCCGCGACGGCCGCCCAGGCAGACTCGTTCCCGAGGAACGCGAAGTCGCGAAAGACGAAGCGCACCTTCCCCGTCTCGACGTAGGTCGCCACGAGCTGCGGCTCGACTTGCAGGGTGAACTGCCGGCAGAAGGGGCATTGGAAGTCCTCCCAGGCCTCCACTGTCACTTTCGCGGTGGGCTTGCCTAGGCTGTACCCGGAGGCAAGGTCGGTGGGCGTCATTGCCGCCGGGGTCACGATCGGGGCCATCGTCGCGAGAGTCGCCCCGCTCGTGGTGGGACTCGGTGACGTCCCGCCGGTCGGTCTCGGCGTGGCGATCACTGTGGCCGCTGTCTGCGTCGAAGGATGGATGGTCCCGTTGAGGGCGAGCACGCTCAGGACAAGGCCGAGGCAGGTGAAGAATCCGCCGAGGAAGAGGGCGAACTCGGGCGCACGACCGTAGCGACCGGGCGGGGGCGGCTCGTGCGTGACCGGGTCTGGTGCGCCAGCGGCAACTGGGGCGGCCGGGACGGCGGAGACGGGCTCGGGCTCGCCAGCCTCATCGATCGGCATGCCGTCCGCCGCGAGGTCGTGGGCTAGTCCTGGCCGTCGAGCCAGCGGCGCTCGAGCCAGTCGGCAGCAGCACGCTCGATCTGCCAGGCCTCGCACTGCTTCTGGACGCAGAAGTCCGGATCAGGCACGCAGCTGAACTCGCAGAAGCGGGCCAAGCGGTCTAGGACCCCGAGCGCATCGTCGACGCCCATTGGCCGCCGGGGATGTGCCCCAGTGGTCGCAGCGTCGCTCGCATGGGCGATCGCCCCTTTGTTGCCGCTCCGGTCGACGTCGATCACCGTTCATGCTCCTCCAACCACGATGAGGGCAGCGTACGCGGTGCGAGTCACCGGGCGGCAGGGTCCTTCGGCCCACGCGGAACTGTCCGTGTCGAGTGACCGGGGCGCCGCGAGCCAGGCCAGCGGACCATCCTCCGGAGGCATGTTCATCCGAAGCAGGGCTGGACACACGGGACGCTAGGCCGCTGGTGGCGCGCGGCACTTTCGGGGGATGGCGCGGCCTGACGCAGGTGTCGTACGGTCCGGCCGTGGTCGAGCCTGAGCCGAATGCGGGGCGCGCGCGTGCCAGCCTTGTCTGGCACCCGGCCGGGGCCCGCGGACAGTGAGTCGTACCGCCGGGCTCCTGCTCGCGTTATGCGTCGCGCTCCTGCTCGGCCTTGGCGCGTTCGGGGTGGCCCGCCTTGCCGACACCTCGTGCAGTCCCTTCGCCCGCACCCCGTGCGTGCGAGTTCTCTTCCTCGGCAACAGCTACACGTACGTCAACGACTTGCCCGCAGTTTTCCGCCACGTGGCGCGAGCAGGCGGCCAGAATGTCGAAACCGGCATGGTGGCGAACGGTGGCGAAACACTTGCCCAGCACGCCACATCATCTGAGTCGCTCGGCGCCATCCGCGGCTCGCGCTGGCAGTTCGTGGTTCTCCAGGAGCAGAGCGAGATCCCCGCCCTCGCGTCGGTTCGCGAAAGCCAGATGGATCCGGCGGCCCGCTCGCTCGTCGCCGTGATCCGGGCGGCGGGCGCGACCCCCGTCCTACTCGAGACGTGGGCACACCGGGACGGGCTGCCCGCCGACAACCTCGACTACCCGGCCATGCAGACTGCAATCAACGAGGGATATGGCGAGCTTGGCCAGGAGCTCGGGGTGACGGTAGTGCCCGCCGGTCAGGCCTGGGCAGCGGTGCTCCGCCTCGATCCGGCAACCGCGCTCTGGCAAGCCGACGGGAGTCACCCGAGCAACGCTGGCACGTACCTCGTCGCCTGCGTGCTCTACGCCCGACTCTTTCACGCGAGCCCGGTGGGGTTCGCCGACACTGAGGGCCTCCCGAGCGGTCTGGCCGCAACTCTGCAGGCAGTCGCCGGACAACTCTGATCGCGCAGAGCGAGTCGGCGAGTGGGTGTGCACCAAAGCCGGCCTCCATCACCGGCGTCTCGCGCGCCTCGATCGCGGCAGGCTGACGGTACTCGAAGGCTTGCCGGGCTTCACTTAGGCGCCCCCGGGCGCTCACCCCTGTGCCATGATCGGAGCCGTGTCCGATGCGCCTCGCACGCAGGGTCGCAGCTCAGGCGGGTCGCTCGCGGCGTGGCTCATCGCTATCCGCCGGGCGACTCTGCCGGCGGCATGCAGCGGGGTCGTCGTTGGGCTCGGTGCGGCCCGCGCCGACGGCGCGCCCTTCCGGCCTGACACGGCCGTCGTGTGCTTGGCAGTGGCATTGCTGCTGCAGATCCTGGCCAACCTCGCCAACGACCTCTCGGACTTCCGGCGCGGCGCTGACACTGCCGAGCGAATCGGGCCGACCCGCGCCGCCCTGGCCGGCCTGCTGTCGCCACACCAGCTTGAAGCGGGCATCGGCCTGACGATCGCCGCAGCCGGGCTGGCCGGCAGCTACCTGGTCGGGGTGGGTGGTCCGGCCGTGCTCGCCCTCGGGGCAGCGGCCGTCATCGCCGCCTTGGCGTATACGGGAGGCCCCTGGCCATACGGCTACCGGGGCCTGGGCGAGCCGCTCGTGTTCATCTTTTTCGGCCTAGTCGCAGTGGCGGGGACGGCGTATCTCCAGGCAGGCCGTCTCGATCCGCTCGACATAGTGGCGGCGGTTCCTGTTGGCGCCCTCGTGACCGCCATCTTGGTGGTGAACAACCAGCGCGACATCACGACCGACCGAGCAGCCGGGAAACGCACCCTCGCAGTGCAGTTCGGCGAAGGTTTCGCCAAAGCCGAGTACGGAACCTGTCTCCTGCTGGCCGCAGCCGTCCCTCTGGGCCTCCTCGCCGTGGCGGCCGTGGTCGCCTATGGCATTCAGGTCGGCCCACTCGTCCTGCTGCCCCTGGCGAGTTGCCCGCTTGCGCTGCCACTGTGGCGCCAGGTTCGGACAGGGGGCGATCCGCGTCGGCTCAACGCGGTCCTGCGGGGGACCGCCCGGCTCTCGTTCATTTTCAGCCTGCTCTTCGCTGTGGGGCTGGCGGCGCCGCGTTGAGCGGCCGGGTGACTGGCACACTCGGCCATGCTCGACCCGCCAAACGGGCGACTTGGCGCGGCTCGCCATCGGTGAGAGACTGCCGTTAGCGCGAGTACCAACTGTCGCAGGAGGGCTGGCCGTGCCCTCGGTCGCGGACCTCGTCGAGAGCCACTTGCTGCGCGCCCTGACCGACGCCGACACATACGCGGCCGGCGTGGCGCTAGCCGACAGCGGAGCCGTCACGTTCGACCAGTTCGGCCCGCTGCACGTCCGGGCTTGGGTTGAGGACGGTGAGCGCTTCCTCGCGGATCTGTACTCAGGGCCGGGCAGACTGGCGTGGTCGTGCTCCGAACCGGGCGGGGCACGGGGGGCCCCTTGCCTACACTGCGTCGCGGCTGCCGTCGAGACCCGGCGCTGCACGCCAGCGCGGACCTCGGGGGTGGCCACATCGGAGGACGTAGAAGCACATCCACTGCCGCAGCGGACGGCGCCTGCGCCCCCGCACGCGGAGGCGTTCGCCCCGCCCACCGAGCCGTATGTGCCCTTCGAGCCCGAACTTGCGCCGACACCCGGGGCCGAGCCCCTGTCCGCCGACGTCGTGGTCGGAGCGCCCACCGTGTCGACCGCGCAACTCACCGAGCCCGAGCCGGATAGCCCGCCCGCCTTCTCGTCAGCGCTTGTACCGGAAGCCACTCTCGCACCCGAGGCCCTGGTCGTACCCGACACGGCGCTCGCTGCTGGGTCTGAGGACCCCGGCATCATTGGCGTGCACGCGATCGTGTTCACGCCGGATCCAGCCGAGGTGCGCGCCTTCTTCCGCGAAACGCTGGGCCTGCCGCACGTCGACGCTGGCGGCGGCTGGCTCATCTTTGCCCTTCCGCCCGCCGAGCTCGCGGTCCACCCGGCCGACAGGCCGAGCCATGCGATCTATTTCATGTGCGACGATCTTGAGGCCACGCTGGCGAGTCTGGAGCGCAGGGGCGTGGAAGTGCGCCGTCCGGTCCGGAAGGAAGCGTGGGGCCTCGTGACCGAGATCGTCCTTCCCGGGGGCACCGAGTTCGCCATCTACGAGCCCACGCACCGCCGTCCGCAGGCCGGGTCTGGACAGGCGCGCGAGTAAGTTTCGCCCGGGCTGATCGGGGGAGGATCGGCTTACCGTCTCCGCCGTCTCAGCAAGTCGCAGCAGCAAGACCAGGCCTAGGCGCGACCCAGGGCCCAAGCACCCACTCCCTGTTGTCCGAGCCGTTGAGGAGCCGGCTACGTCCGCACCGACAGAGCGATGGGCCCGCTCAGCCCTCGGGCAGCCCGGCAGCGAGCCGTTCCACGCAGCGCAGGATCGCCTCCACCGAGCGGTCCGCGTCGGCGTCAGTTGTCGACCAGTTGACCACGGAGACGCGCATCGCCGCCTGACCGTGCCAGGTCGTCCCGGACAGCCAGCAGGTGCCGTCGCGCTGGACGGTCGCGATGACCTCGCGCGTGAAGCGATCGGCTGCGGTGGCATTGTCGCGGTCTACACCGGGCGGGCTGAAGCGGACGAGGACCTGGTCGAGCACGACGTCGTTGAGGATCGTCACGCTCGGGTGAGCGGCCAGCTGGCGGGCCATCCGGGCCGCCAGGTCACAGCAGCGCTCGACCAAGTCGCGAACGCCGTTCCGGCCTAGGGCCCGGAGGACGGCGTAGACCGGCACGCCCCGGGCGCGCCGCGAGAACTCTGGGCCCCAGTCCACGCCGTCGCGCTCGCCGCTGTCCTGCACCAGGTATGCCGCGGTGATCGACATCGCGGCCTGGTGGGACTTGCGGTCCGCGCAGGCGACGAAGCCGCAGTCGTACGGGACGTTGAGCCACTTGGGGGCGTCGGTGGCCCACGAGTCGGCCTGCGCGGCGCCGCCCATACGGCCGGCGAACCGCGGCGAGGCCGCCGCCCACAGGCCGAAGGCGCCGTCGATGTGCAGCCAGGCGTCGTCGCGCGAACGCACGGCCTGCACGATCACCGACAGCGGGTCGAAGGCGCCGGTATTCACGTTGCCGGCCTGCGCGCAGACGAGTACGGGGCCGCGGAGCTCTTGCAGAGAGGCGGCCAGTTCGTCCGCTCGCAGGCGTCCCTGCCCGTCGGTAGGCACCGTGTTCACGCGCTCCCGGCCGAGGCCGAGGTATTGCAGCGCGAGCTGCACCGTGGCGTGCGCCTCGGCGCCGACGACGACGTCGATCCCGGGCGCACCGTAGAGGCCCTGCCGTTCGACGTCCCAGCCGGACCGCGCTAGAAGGGCGTGGCGGCCGGCTGCGATACCTGCGAAGATCGCCATCATCGCGCCGGTGGTGAAGCCAAAGCTCGCCGACGAGGGCAGGCCGAGCAGGTCGAGCATCCAGCCGCCGGCGACCTCCTCGACAATCGAGAGGGCCGGGCCGCCGGCATACAACCCGAGGTTCTGGTCCCACGTGGAGGTGAGCCAGTCGGCGGCCAGCGCCGCTGGATGATGGCCGCCGATGACGAACCCGAAGTAGCGCGGCCCGGCCATTGCGATGAGCCCGTCGTCGACGTCGCGGGCGAGGCGCGTGATCACGACCTCGCTTGGCTCGCCAGCTGCAGGGAGCCCGCCGCCGAGCGCGGATCGCAGCGACGCTGCATCAGCGGTCGCCCCGACCGGGCGCGCGTCGAGCCGGTCGAGGAACCGGAGCGCGAGCTCGCTCGCTTGCAGCAGCACTGTCGACGCCTGGTTGGGTGTTGGCGAGTGATAACGCGGCGGGTTCGGCATGCTGTTCTCCATGGGCATGACATGTGAACCGCCCGCGGCGGGCCGCTCCGGCGTCCGCGCTCTAGCTCGGGCGAGCGGCCCAGACTACCTCGGCGTCGTGCATCCGGAAACCGCCGCGTGCGATGCCGGTCCTGCACCCGGTTGGCTACTTCTTCGGCGGCAAGGTGCGGGTGAAGATGGCGGCCCGCTCGAACCAATCATGCAGCGCCGCCTCGTCGCGGAACACCTGCGGTCCGACCGCCACGTAACCCTTCATTGGTCGGCCGGGCATGGGCTCGAACGCAGTGCCTCCGAGCGCCTCCAGCTCCGTGCGATCTCTCTCTGAGAGACGCAGCATCAGCTGCTCCTTGAACGTCCCGCAGCACAGGTTGCCGTTCACAAAAGCGGCCGGGAAGCCGAACATCTTGCGCCTCGTCACGTCGGGCCGCCCGGCGCGACGTGCTCGAACAGTGCAACCACCTCCTGCGGCGAGGGACGGAACTCCATCGGGCCTCCTCGGTTGCTCGCCAGATGCGCGTTCAGATCGGGTCGGGGAGCAAGCCATGCCCTTGGGCATGGCGCGACCCGGCTCCTCGGCGGTGAGATCGATCAAGGGGAGGGTATCGTGCCCGATTCGAAGGTCATGAGATCCCCTTTTCCGCCGTCGACGGCCGCGGGGTCCGGATCCTACCCCGGCCGCCGACCGGATCAGCGCCACCGTTGTCGGGGCTCGGATGCGCAGCCGAAGAGTCGGACCGGTCCACGGACGGGTGCGCCTTGTCGGCACAATCGGTCCTGGCTGGACGCGGATGCGTGTCGCAAAGTCGCCGCGGGCCAGTTAACGGCCCCGTAACCTGGCCCTCGTACCGTTGCGCTGACAGGATCATGAGTAGCGTGGAGGCCGTATGACCGTCACACCCGACCTGCTGCGTAGCGTGCCTTTGTTCGCAGCCATGAGCGACCACTCGATCGAGCTGGTCGCCGGCCTGTTCCAGGAAGTCGCCTACGCACACGGGGCGACTTTGGTGCGTCAGGGCGACCCAGGCGAGGAGTTCATCGTCCTGCTGGAGGGACGCGCGCGTGTGGAGCAGGACGGTCACCTCCTGCGCGAACTCGGCGCGGGTGACTTCCTGGGCGAGATCTCGCTGCTCGACGGGCGGCCGCGCACGGCCACGGTCGTCGCAACTTATCCGGTGCGCGCGATGATCGCCCGGCGGACCGACTTCATGCTCCTCATCGAGGAGCACCGGGCCATCCGGTACTCGGTGCTCACCGCGCTTACCGAGCGCGTGCGGCACGCTGCCCCGTCGCCCGGCGATTGAGGGTCGCTCAGGCGCCAAGCTGAAGTAGTCGGCCGCCCCAGGGAGGGACTCCGTCCCGTCGATCGATCGCTGGGCCGCATATCAGGGAGTAGGCGACCCGAAGAGGTTCCTGAACGGATTGCTACCGGCCCCGCCAGAGCCCATGAACATCTGGAGCAGCTGCGAGGCGCTCTGGGTCTGATCGGCCGGCGGCGCCTGGATCGAGACGCTTCCGCTATGGGCTGTGATGGTGAGCGACAGCGTCAGCGAGCTGCCGCCCCCGGTGATGGTCGTGCTCAGTTTGGAGAGCTGGTTCGTCTGGTGGTCGATCCAAATCGTCAGCGGGATGTCCGGCATGCCGAGGGCGACTGACGGCAGCGGTACGGGCAGCGCGGCGCTGCCGGCCGTCGACTCGGCCTGCGCGAGCCACGCGGCAACGGTGGACCCGGTGACGGTCACCGTCACCACATCCTGGTCACGCCCGTCGAGCTGCTGAGTGCCACCCGACGCGATCGTCACGCCCGGGTTCTTCAGCAACGGCGCCAGCATCGCCGACAAACCGAACGAGGGCATTGCCGAGGGAACCGGGAGCGCTGACGGCACCATTGCCTTGGCAGCCGCCAGCGGGAGCGAGTACCAGCTCGCGCCGAGGGGGCTGGCTTGCACGTAGGCCGTCCCGCCTACCACCCGCACGTCGGCCTTGACGTCGTTCCCGGCCTGGACGCCCTTGAGATCGACGGTGAGCTCGCCTTGGCTGTTGGCCCGGTCGATCGTTGCCGTCAGGCTCGATCCGGAAACGTCGGCGGTCGTGCCGTCGGACTCGGCGACCTTCCCCGCGAGCGAGAGCGTGATGTCCAGCGGTGCTGACACCTGCGATGTGGCCGCAAGGCTCCCCGCGAGTAGCGCGGACGGGTCCTGCGCAGGGGTCGGACTCGGCGTCGCGCCCGCGCTGCACGCGGCGAGCAGGCTCGCGACGACGATCGCGGCGGCGAGCCCAGCGCCTCCACGATGGGTGTTCGGCATGTGCATCGTCAGTCTCCCTCGATGGCCGAGCGCGGCGGGCGCGACTGGCCTGTGTTCACAGTGACACGCTCCTGTCGCACGTCAAGTGGCCTGTCGGGGCAGTACCGCGACCGAAGGCGATGCTGCCGACCCTGGTGCGGTATCGAGATGGGGTCGCTCGATGGTCTTACAAGGGACTCTGCCGAGACGATCCGCCCAATAGCCGTGACCCGTGCAATCTGCGGCAGTCTTCCTCTACACTCCCCGCGACCGGACGCCAGCGCCCCGACGCGTGGCCGGTGACGAGGGAGCCCACGATGACGACCGTCGCGGCGCCGCCGCTGTCCCAGCCCTCGGCCTTCGCGGTCTTTCGCCGGCGGAGCTTCACGCTCCTCTGGACCGGACAGTTCGTCTCCACGATCGGCGACGCGCTGCTGATCGCAGGGGCCGGCATCTTGATTTTCCAGCGCACGAACTCGGCGCTGAGCGTGGGACTGATGGCGGCCGCGACCGTGGCGCCCGCCCTCGTGGTCGGGCTCTTGGCCGGGGTCGTGGTCGATCGCTTCGACCGCAAGAGGATCATGCTGGCGGCGGACCTGCTGCGAGCCGGGATTGTGATCCTGATCCCTGTCTTAGTGACGATCCATCTCGTGTTTCTGTATGTGCTTGTAGCCGCCTCCGCCGCGGTTAGCGAGTTCTTTGCCCCTGCCCTCGACGCCACGCTTCCGGAGATCGCTCCCGACGAGGAGCTCGGGGCGGCCAACTCGCTGATGGCCATCAGTTCTTTTGGCTCCACCGCGGTGGGGTTCGCGGCCGGCGGCCTGATTGCCGCGCTCGGCCACGTCCAGTGGGCTTTTGTGCTCGACGCCGCGAGCTTCGCGTTCTCCGCGATGTGCACGTATTTCGCCACCATCCCGCATATCCCGTTCACTGGCGACACGTCGGTTCGCGCGGTCGGTTCGAACCTGCGGGACGGGCTGCGCGTGCTCGTCCAGACGCCGATCCTCCGTTCGATGCTCCCGATAGGCATCGTGTATGCCATCGCATGCGTGGGGATCTGGAACGCACTCCTGCTTCCCTTCTCCATTCGCGCCCTCGACGCGACGACGTTCCAGTATGGCCTGCAGGAAGGCGTCACTTCGGTGGGTTTCGTGGTCGGCAGTCTGGTCCTTGCCCAGCTTGTTGGCCGCCTGCGCGAGGGTCAGTGGATGGTCCTGGGGTACCTCGCGATGGGCATCATGGGCGTCGCCTACGGCCTCAGCCATTCGATCGTTCTGGCCATCGCGGCCGTGACCATGAGCGGCTTCGCCAACGCTTTCACCAGCACCGCCGGCCGCCTCATCCGCCAGCGCAACACGCCGCGCGAATACCGCGGGCGCGTGATGAGCGCGTTCTCGGTCATTACCAGCGTGTTCGGCATCATCGGCATGGTCCTGGCCGGTCTGGCCGACGTCATCGACATCCGCCTGCTCATCGTGCTCGCGTCCCTGGCGACCATCCTCATCGGGCTCTTCGCCGCCGTGCTGCCGGGCCTGGGCCGGCCTGCGGGCGAGTGGCGGCGGATTGTGCAACTGCTTCGAGCCGCCCCGGCCAAGGGCGCTCTCGGCACGTTGCGCCCCGTCACGCTGACGGACTTCGAGTCGCTCGTCGGGCTCGTGCCGACGCTCCGCAATCTTGATCGCTCGGGGCGCGAGGACCTGCTGGTCCACGGCCAGATCGGGGAGGCGCCGGCCGGCACGTGCATCGTTGCCCAGGGCGAGGCCGGGGACGCGGCCTACTTCGTCCTTGCCGGGAAGGCGGTCGCTGGGACGCCCAGCGGAGGTGTGTACCGCTCCTTGTCAGAAATGGGACCCGGCGACTTCTTCGGCGAGATCGCGGCCCTCACGGGCACGACGCGCTCGGCCAACGTGGTCGCGGAGGAGCCCGTCATACTGCTCGAGGTGCCGGCCGCCACCATGCGCCGCTTGATGAAGGCTCCGGGCATGGGCGAGCTCGTGATGGGAAAGATGAGTGAGCGCCTAGCGCGCACGAGCCTGACTGACCTGCCGAAGTTCACTGGCCTCGACCAGGCCAACCTGCGCGAGCTTCGGACGCCCGTCGTACCGTCCGTCGGCGTGCCTCCCACCGCATCGTAGGCGTCGAGAGCAGTCGGCTTGGGGAGTGCGCGGACGACCTTGACAGTGCGAGAGCCGTGCGATCGGGCGGCGGCCTTCGGCCGACCCGTTTGCCGCACCATCGAGTACGCTGACAGGCGCACGTTTGAGAGGAGGGGGCAGCCGACGTGGTCTGCTTGAGTTGCGGGTCGCAGAACGTCGCGGGCGCCAAGTTCTGCATCGAGTGCGGGACGCGGCTCACGATTGGTTGTCCGTCCTGCGGCGCGGTCAATTCACCCGGTGCCAAGTTCTGTGCCGAGTGCGGGACGCGGCTGGGCGGATCCGGGCCTGCAGCGGCCTCGGGAGCCCCCGGCCTGGCGTCAGCGACCCGTGCTCAGGCGCCGGCCTTCGCCCCCGCCCCGATCGCCGAGCGTCGCGTCGTGTCAGTTCTCTTCGCTGACCTCGTGGGCTTCACCACATTCGCCGAGGGCCGCGACGCGGAAGTGACCCGCGAACTCCTCTCCCGCTACTTCGAGCTCGCCCGCGACGTGATCGAGCGCTACGGCGGCACGGTGGAGAAGTTCATCGGCGACGCAGTGATGGCCGTGTGGGGTGCCCCCACGGCCCGGGAGGACGACGCCGAGCGCGCCGTGCGGGCGGGCCTCGAGCTCCTCGACGCGGTGAAGGCGCTCGGCGCGTCGATCCAGGCCCGCGCAGGGGTCCTGACCGGCGAGGCCGCGGTGACCATCGGGGCTACGAACCAAGGCATGGTGGCGGGCGATCTTGTGAATACGGCCAGCCGCCTCCAGTCGGTAGCCCCACCGGGGGCCGTCCTCGTGGGGGAGGCGACCCAGCGCGCTACCAGCCGGGCCATCGCTTTCGAGGAGGTCGGCGAGCAGGCGCTCAAAGGCAGGGTGGCACCCGTGCCCGCCTGGCGCGCCCTGCGCGTGGTGGCCCAGGTCGGCGGGCGCAACCGCAGCGAGGGCCTCGAAGCCCCCTTCGTCGGGCGCGACGACGAGCTGCGCCAGCTGAAGGATCTCTTCCACGCTACCTCGCGCGACCGCCGTGCCCGCCTTGTGTCGGTCATCGGTCCGGCAGGCATCGGCAAGAGCCGCCTCGCCTGGGAGCTCCACAAGTACCTCGACGGGTTGGTCGAGACGATCTGGGCGCACGACGGGCGCTCCCCGTCCTACGGGGAGGGGATCAGCTTCTGGGCCCTGGGCGAGATGGTGCGCGTGCGCTGCGGCCTGCTCGAGGGCGACGACGAGCTGACCACGCGCGCGAAGGTCGCCGAGGCGCTCGCCACGCACGTCCCCGACGAGTTTGAGCGACGCTGGATCGAGCCGCCCTGCTGGCGCTTCTTGGAGTGGAGCGCAGCACGTCCGGCTCCGAGCAGCTCTTCGCCGCTTGGCGCACCTTCTTCGAGCGTCTGGCCGCCTCGGCGCCCGTGGTGATGATCTTCGAGGACCACCACTTCGCCGACGCGGGGTTGCTCGACTTCGTCGACCACCTGCTGGAGTGGAGCCGCGCCGTCCCCATCTACGTCGTCACCCTCGCCCGCCCCGAGCTCCTCGAGCGGCGGCCGAACTGGGGGGCCGGCAAGCGCAACTTCACGAGCCTGTACCTGGAGCCGCTGCCCGAGGCGGCCATGCGCGAGCTCCTCGCGGGTCTCGTGCCCGGGCTCCCCGAGACAGCGGCGCGCGACTTCGTGGCGCGCGCCGACGGCGTGCCCCTGTATGCCGTGGAGACCGTGCGCATGCTCGTGGCCCAGGGCCGGCTGGCGCCCGACGCGGACGGCGTGTATCGCCCCACCGGCGATCTCACCAGCCTCGCCGTACCCGAGACGCTCACCGCGCTTATCGCATCGCGCCTCGATGGGCTCGCCCCCGAAGAGCGCGCCCTCGTGGCCGACGCCGCCGTCCTCGGCCAGTCCTTCACCCCGGCCGGCCTAGCGGCTGTGTCGGGCATCCCGGCGGCTGAGCTCGAGACGCGCCTGCGGGCCCTCGTGCGCCGCGAGCTGCTGGTCCTCGAGGCCGATCCCCGGAGCCCCGAGCGGGGCCAATACGCCTTCGTGCAGGCCCTTGTCCGCGAGGTCGCCTACAACACGCTCGCGCGGGCCGACCGTAAGACCCGCCATCTCGCTGCCGCGCGCTTTTTCGAGGCCCTCGGCTCTGACGAGCTCGCCGGGGCCCTGGCCGGCCACCACCTCGCGGCGCAGCAGAACGCCACCGAGGGGCCCGAGGCCGACGCCCTCGCCGCCCAGGCGCGGATCGCCCTGCGCGGCGCCGCCGAGCGGGCTGCCGCTCTTGGCTCGCACGATCAGGCAGTCACGTTCCTCGAGCAGGCGCTCACCGTCACAACCGACCCGGCCGAACAGGCGGAACTGCTGGAGCGAGCGGGTGAGTCCGCTTCTGCCGCCGCCCATCACGACCAGGCCGAGGCGTTCCTGCGACAGGCCGTGGACCGCCAGCGGGAGCGCGGGGATCGACCCGCCACCGCCCGCACGATCGCGGCGCTTGGGCGCACGCTGCTGTCGGGGCGTCAGGTCAGCGAGGGACTGGCGCTACTCGAGGCGGCAGCCAGCGAGTTCGCGGACCTTGGAGCGGACCCGGCACGCATCAGACTCGAAGGCCAGCTCGCGCGCGCCTACTACTTGCACGAGGAGTTCGGACGTGCTGCTGAGGTGGCGGAGCGCGTCGACGACGCCGCCGAGCACGGGGACCTGCTGGACATCCTCGCCGACACACTGGTCACGCGGGGCTCGGCGCTGGGGCAGATGGGCCGCCTTCGCGAGGGAGTCGGAACGATCGAGATCGGCGAGCGCATCGCCCGCGAGATCGACCTGTCGGACACGTTGATGCGCGCTCTCAACAACCGCTCGGTCAGCCAGTCGGAGACCGATCCACTCGCCGCGCTCGCAGCCACCCGCGACGGGCTGGCCCTCGCCCGCCGCCTCGGCCACCGGCGCTGGATGCTGAGCTTCAGCGGGAACGTGGGCAACAACGCGATGATCACCGGCGACTGGGACGGCGCGCTGGCGGTGCTCGACGAAGCGCTCGCGAGCGATCCGGATGCGGCGGACGGCGCGCTTCTCCTCGACAACGCGATCAGCGTGCGCGTGCTCCGGGGCGAGTCCGTCGAGGCGGAGATCAACAAGCTCGAGGGGATGGTCGCCGGGTCCGCGGACCCGGGCATGCATGGATATGTGGATGACGTGCGCGCCACGGCTGCCTTTGTCGCCGGTCGGCTCGCGGAGGCCCGTGAAGCGTGCCTGCGCATGGCCGAACGGGCACTCACCTTCAGGCCCTTCGCCTTCTACCTCCGGGCCCGAGCTGCGCTCTGGCTGGGCGATGCAGCGTTGGCACGCGCGGACCTGGCGGGGCTAGAGGCGAGCGACATTCACGGACCGTCGGCTGCGGCGCGGCGTGCCACCGTTCGCGCGGGTCTGGGCGCCCTGGAGGGCCAGGCAGACGCCGCGCTCGCCGGCTACCGAGACGCGTTGCGGAGGTGGGCCGACCTCGGTCTCGTGTGGGACCAGGCGCTCTGCACCATCGACATGGCGACGCTCCTTGATCCCGCGACGCCGGAGGTCGCCACTGCCATCGAGTCGGGCCGCGAGATCCTCATGCGGCTCGCGGCTCGCCCGTTCCTCGAGCGGCTTGAAGCCGCGG
>JBKQRF010000218.1:0-27256 GCA_052144055.1 Candidatus Limnocylindrales bacterium | reverse complement strand
ACAGCTGGCGGTGGCGCGATCGGTGGGTCTCGGCAGAGGGAGCCTGGGCATCGTTCGTCGCCCTCGGCGATGAGTTCGTCGATGTCACGGGCGCAGAGCGACTCGTCATCCCCTACTGCCTGACCGGCACGCTCGTTCGGCGCGACGGGTCCTGGCGTTTCCTACTGCTCCACGGCTCCGAGGAGGCGTCAAACGCCTAGCAAACCCTCCATGAGCCTCGTTCTGAGCACGACCGTCGCTGCAGCTAGACCGGCGGCATGCGGCCGCCACTACAGTCCGGTGGGCTTGGCGGTTCAGGCCCAGGCACTTCCCAGGTCTGTTCTCGGCCCGTCACCGGTCAGTGGGCTCGTCGGTGGTCGCGTCCGTCTCCAACAGCGGCAACGTCCGACTAAATCGGCAGTCCGCCTGAGCCTGAGCCAGTCGATCTAGCCGACTAACGAGCCAGCCGATGCGGACATCCGTCCGCTCGTCGAACGCCGGAACGTATGGCTTGATGTCGAGGAGCGGTGTGGCATCGAGGATGTCCACGTCCTCGATCTCGAGCGTCGGGCCGTGCACGCCCACCAGGCGGACCGTGGAGAGACCGATCGGGTTGGGACGTGCCGGCGCACGGGTCGCGAAGATCCCGTGGGGTCGATCATCGAGGAATGGCGTCACGGTCAGTCGTGCGGCGACGACCTCGTGCAAGTGATAGAGCAGGGTCAGATGACTGAAGCCTTCGATATCGGCCAGTCCCTCGCCGAGGGCGGGGTCAAGCTCGATCCGCCCCCGGATGCCCACCGCCGCGCTGGCCTGGATCGGCATGCCATGCGGGTCGGTGAACGGTGTCCGGATAAGGCCGATCGGGCTGTACGTTACTCTGGCTAGCAGGTCAGTCATCGACGGCGAGCATCACCTCGGTGGACTTGATGACCGCGACCACTCGCTTGCCAGGCACGAGTCCGAGCCGGCGAGCGGACTCCGCCGTAATGGCGGACACGAGCTCGTGCCCGCCCTCGACATCGACGACGACCTCGGCCATGACCTGACCCTGGGTCACTGTACGGACGGTGCCCGGCAGCTGGTTGCGCGCGCTGATCTGCATGCCTATTCCCCTCTCTGCTTCGGGCCGACGATGTGGTCCACCCGCGAGTGGTATCCGTGGTCATCGTGCGCGGTGGCCGAGTCGGCGGGCCATCCTACCCCAGCCTGGTGTGTGACGCGCTGGCTCACGCGCCGACGCGCAAGTCCAGAACGCGGCCCCAGTGGAACGCCCGCACCGCGACCAAGACGCCGAACGCGGCCAGCACGAGGATCGCCGCGGCCGCGATCGAACTCTCGAGGTCCCCGCCTTCGAACTGGCCGTACACCAGCAGCGGCAGCGTTTGGGTGCGGCCTTCGACGTTGCCCGCGAACATGATGGTGGCGCCGAACTCGCCGAGCGAGCGCGCCCAGCTCATGACCAGGCCCGCGGCCAGGGCCGGGCTCGCGAGCGGGATGGTGATCGAGCGGAAGAGCTGCCACTCCGACGCCCCGTCCACGCGGGCCGCATCCTCGAGATCCCGATCGATCCCGGCAAACCCGGTCCGGGCAGAGCGGATGAAGAACGGGGCAGCGACGAAAGTCTGGGCAACGATCACGGCGGCCGTGGTGAACGGCAGCTCGACCCCGAACGCCCTGAGCGCCGGACCCAGGAGCCCCTCCCGGCCGAGGGCAAGGAGTAGCGCGAGCCCTGCCACCGACGGCGGCAGGACGATGGGCAGGTCGACGACCGCTTCGAGGAGCGAGGAGCCGTGAAACGATCGCCGGGCCAGGACGAGCGCGAGAGGCAGCCCGAACACCACGGTCACGACGAGGCTGACAGCGGTGGTCACGAGGCTCAGGCTTAAGGCATCGAGCACGACCGCCGTGCCGAGGGCGTGAGCGAACGACCCGTCAACGACGGCGCGGACGACGAGCGTGACGACCGGCAGGGCGAGAAATAGCGCGCCGAGGCCGGTGATGGCCCAGAGGGATCGACCCCCGGGACCGGGCGCCCGACGGGGCCGGACCGGGGTCACCTCGTCGGCCGACATCGACCCTCTCGTCGTCACCGCCCGTCTGCTCAGGAAGGAGGCGGCAGGAAGCCGAACGAGGCGAGGATGGCCTGACCAGCAGAGCCCGCGAACCAGGTGAGGAATGCCTGCGCCGCTGCGAGGTTCTTGGACCCCTTAACGACGACTCCCGCGTAGGTCGCCGGCACGTTGGCGGCGGCAGGCACCGCGATGCTCGTGACCTGCGTCGAGGTCTTCGCGTCGGTGACATACACGATCCCCGCGTCGCCTTCATCGAGTGCGATCTTGGCGACCACGGCCGAGACGTCGTCCTCTTTGGACACGACGTTGGCTGTGTAGGCGGCGACGAAGTCGGCCGGGTAGCCCGGCTGCTTGGCGAGGTTGGCGACGAGTTGAGTGGCGTACTTCGAGATCGGCACGCTGTCGGCTGCCGCGATGATCTTGACGCCCGGCTTGGCGAGGTTGGCCGGGGTGGCGATGCTGGCCGGGTTGGCAGCCGGCACGATGATCGTGAGGAGGTTCCCCGCGAAGTTCACGGGGGCGCCGGCGGCGAGGCCCTTGCTGACGAGCTTCTGGGGGTTGCCCGTGTCGGCCGAGAGGAAAACGTCGCCGGGTGCGCCCTGCTCGATCTGGGTCTCGAGGGCGGTCGAAGAGCCGGTCGAGATGGTGAGAGACATACCCGGGTACGCGGTCTCGTAGGCCGTCTTCACCTTGGCGAGCACGGCGCTGAGTGACGCCGCGCCGTAGATCGTCAGGCTGCCCGAGGCCGCCGTGCTGGCGGCGGGGGCGGAGGTGACGGCCGGCGCTGCCGTCGCGGCGCTGGAGCAGCCCGCCAGGACAAGGGTGATGACGGCGAGCGACGCCAACAGCCGGGATCTCATGCGCGGGTCTCCTTCGATGCGGGAACCTCGATGATCACGTTGGTCGCCTTGACGACACCCACAGCCTCGTCACCGACCCGCAGCCCGAGCTCTTCGACGGCCTCCGCGGTGAGGAGGCTGACGAGCCGATGCGGTCCGGCCTGCAGCTCGACCACCGCCGCGACCCCGTCCCGCTCAATGCGGGTCACGATGCCTGGGAAGCGGTTGCGCGCCGACTGGGCAACGATGGGGCGCTCTGTCGCAGCCTTGCGGCGCTCGTCGAGGAGGCGCGTGACCTCCTCGACGTCGACCACCCGCTGGCCACCGGCGGAGCGCTCCATGCGGAGGCGTCCCTCTGCCTCCCAGCGCCGCAGGGTCTCGACCGAGACACCCAGCATCTCAGCCGCCTGCCCCACGCGAACCAGACCTGCCGAGTGGTCATCCGCTGCGGCCATACCGACGGTAGCTCCGGCTCTTATGGCACCCATAGCGATGTATTGTGGCATATCTGGGAGGAACAGAGCGGGCGTAGCCATAGACCGGTGCGCCATCACGCGCAGTTAGTGACTGGCCCGGCCCGCGCCTCGGCGCGATGCGTGGGCCAGGACGGTCAGGCCAAGGCTTCGGAGACCACGACCCGCGACGGCTGGAGAAGGCCGTCGGTCCGTCCGCGCAGGTACTGCTCCGTGACATCCTTGGCGAGCAGCAGGTCCATGGAGCAAAACCCCGCCGCCCGCAGTCGCGCGAGCATCACATCGGGCTCGACACGAGTCCGCCATGGCTCGACGGCGGCCGCCACTCGGGCAGCGGCTGAGCCGGGAGCGGGTGGACCGCTGGTCGATGCATCCGACCGGGAGAACGTGCGGACGAACTCGCTGCCCGCGAGCAGCGAGGCAACCCAGGCGAAGATCGCGTTTGCCGAAGATCAGCACCCCCAGGCTGGCCACGAAGACCGGCTTCGCCGGGTCCAGAGCGGCGGCCTCTAATCGGGGGCCCAGGGCGTCGGTCTCGAGGTCGGCTGGGACATAGCGCACGTTCGGTGGCACGGCGAGCCCGGCCCGTCGCAGGCGTGCCTGCTTGTCCCGCAGGCTGGCCGCGTGGTCGACGTCGAGGATGCGCAGGTCGGCCGACCAGGCAGGCTGGCGGTACGCGAACGTGTCGAGGCCGGCCCCGAGGAGCACTACTGGCGCACGCCGCGCTGCACGGCATCCGCAAGGCGGTCCTCCGCATAGCGGCTGCGCACCAGCACTTCGGTGCGCAGGGCCCGCGACACGGGGGCAGTCGATCGGCATGCTCCCTGATCGCACGCGCTGTCTCCGGGTCGAGGAGACGCAGGCCAGCGGATCGTCGAGGATGGGCGGGGGATCGTCGAGGAGCAGATGGGCAACCTCGCCGCCCCAAGGCAGTCTTAATGGCGGTCTGCTCCGACGCGCGGTCGATGGCCAGGGCGATCGGCTCGGACATGGCGGCACGCTACCGTGTCCCGCTGGGTGACCTCGGCGGGAATTTGGGCCGACGGCTAGGCGACGCTTGGGGGATGGTTCCGACCCGCGAGGTCACAGTGCTCCCATCGCGTCGGTGCGTGCACGACAGAGAGCCGCTGCGCCGCTGCCACCCACGCCGTGGCTCCTGGACAGATTGGGCCCCTCGATCGCCCGGGTTTCCGAGTGGCCACCGTCGGGGTTCTCCCGATCGGTGGCCACATTGACGAGCTACGGCCTCCCGGCCGCCATGTCGTACTCGAGGTAGACGACGTGGGTCCGCGTGTACTCGAGCACGCCGTGCTTGCCGTCAGCGCCGCCGATGCCGGACTTGCGCCAGCCCGCGTGGAAGCCCTGCATGTTCTCCATGTTCTCGCGGTTGATGTAGGTCTCGCCGAAGCGCAGCTCGTTGCACGCCCGCATGGCGACGTTGACGTCCTTCGTGAAGATCGAGGACGCGAGCCCGTAGATGGAATCGTTCGCATAGGCGATCGCTTCGTCGAGGTCGTGGAACGTCACGACCGGCATCACCGGCCCGAAGATCTCCTCCCGCACGATGGCCATGTCCTGCCGGCAGTTGGCAATGACGGTGGCGGGGTAGAAGTTGCCCTCCGGCCGGTCCGCCGCCCGCTTGCCACCAACCACGATGTGGCCGCCGTCGGCGACGGCCCGCTCGACCCGCCCACTGACTGCCTCGAGCTGGCGTGCGCTCACGAGGGGACCCAGGTCGCGGCCCTCTTCGACGAGCGCGTTCCCGTAGGTTGCCTGGCCCATGGCCTCGGCCAGCCGGTCGGTGAACTCGTCTCCTACGCTTCCATGTACGTAGGTCCGGTCGGCTGCACCGCACACCTGGCCTGTGTTGAGGAGGCGACATGCCTTGATGGACTTGACGGCCAGATCCAGGTCGGCGTCCGGCATCACGATCACCGGAGCACTGCCACCGAGCTCAAGGCTTACCTTCGTGATGTTCTGGGCGGCAAGTTCCATGACCCGGGAGCCCGTCCGGATGGAACCCGTGACGCTGATCATGCCGATCAGCGGGTTCGAGGCCAGCTCCTCGCCGACGATCGGCCCGTAGCCGCAGACGAGATTGACGACGCCCGCCGGAACCTCCGCCGCGTCGAAGATCCGTCCGAGCTCGAGCGTGCTGTTCGGGGTGATCTCGCTCGGCTTCACGACGATCGCGTTGCCCGTCAGGAGGGCCGGCGCCACCTTTCGCGCGAGCACGTAGAGGGGGAAGTTCCAGGGCACGATCCCACCGACGACGCCGATGGGCTGCCGCAAGAGCAGCTCCATTTCATTGGGCCGGTCGCTGGGGATGACCTCGCCCTCCACCCGGCGGGCCCACTCAGCCGTGTAGTCGAAGTAGTCCGCCGTGCCGTTGACCTCGCCCCTGGCTTGGTCCAGCGGCTTGCCTTGCTCCTCGGACAACACCCGCGCCAGGTGCTCAGCATCTGTACGAATGCCTGTTGCGATGCGGTGGAGGTACCCGGCTCGCTCGATCGGCGCTCGCTTCTCCCAGGCCCGCTGCGCCTTGTCGGCCAAGGCGATTGCCTCGCGGGCATCCTCGGCCGATGAGTCCGGGACGTCGGACACAATCTGTCCGGTGGCCGGGTTCTCGACGGTCAGGGTCTTGCTCCCCTGGGCGTCTACGAACCGACCGTCGACATAGTTCTGGTAGCGATGAGTGGCGACAGCCATCGTGATCCTCCGCGTTGACCGACCGCACCCCGAGGCGCGGGAAGACGATGAGGCGGGCGCGACGCCGCTTCAGCCGTTGATCGGCCCCGCGCCCGCTAGGAACAGGGATGGACCTAGCCGAGGACCAGCGCAGCCACGCTCAGGTCCGCATGGGTGGGGATCCCGGGCACCGAGCAACCCTGCTCGCCGAACGCGAGATAGCCGATCCAGGGCACGTGGCCGATCGTGTGCTCAAGCTCGCCTGGGATTTCCCTGATCCGGTCACCTAGGGCGATGGCGCGGCCGCCGCAATAGGCGAGCACGACGGCCTGCGGCTCCTTCACGCCCTGGGCCGCCTTGTGCACGGCATTGCCTGCCTCGGCAATCAGCCCATTCACGGTGTTCTCGCCCAGTTCCAGCAGCATGCCCGGGCTCATGGCAGCCCCGAAGTCCATGGAGCCGTCTGGATTGCTGTTGGTCGGGTGAGCGGAATAGGTGATGCCGTCTTTGTGGAAGAGCAGCGGGTGCTGCACGCTGAACGACACCAAAGCGCCGCCGCCGATCTCCGATTCAGGCTTGGCGACCCACTCGGAGTAGAGATCCATAGCCCGGCGCCCATCGAGCTCGAACACGGTGCGCCCCGAGGCCTTGGTGACGTGGGTCGTCTTCCCCGTCAGTCGGTAGCCATTCGAGAAGGCGTAACCGATCGGCCCGCCCAAGGCGGCAATGGCAAAGTGGTTCTTGTAGGCGTGACCGTTCGCGAACTGCTGGAACTTGCCATCGGGCGAATGGTCTGATGCCGTGCCGCCGACCACTGGCACCCCCGGGGCTACCTCGGCAATCCCTCGCAGGATCTCTTCTTCCGGTCCCATGTACGCGATGGTCAGCAGGGCGCTGGCCTTGCCGCCCAGTTGCTTAAGCGCCTGCTGGGCCGCCTCCTTGCCGGCCGCGAAGCCGTCGCCATCCGCGACGGCGGCCACGCCCACGCCGGCCGGCCGGTCGGCGATCAACATCAGGCTGGCCGCGCCGCCATCACTGGTGACCCAGCCCGTGTCTTGGAATACGCCGGTGGACGACGATCCGCCCCAGAGGGGAACGTCACCAAGTCGCCCGGAGACGCCCGCGACGAGGCTCTCTGTGTCGTACTGGGTCGTCGCGAACAGGATCGCCAGGCTGGGTGCACCCTGCAACCCGGCCTTGGCTCGCTCCACGAGCTCGGCAGCCGCAGCTGCCGCGTTCGTGTTTGTGGTGTAACCGGTGCCAATTGCGCTCATGAGACCGCCTCCTTGTCCCTGCTACGAATGACCTGATCGTGACCCCGTGTCCGTCCCGACTGATAGATCTGGCCGAGCATGGCTGCCCCGAGCAACGAGGATTGGTCCTGGTAGACGTACTCGAACGCGCCGGTCCAGCGGCGCCGTGCGTCGAGCATCCCGCGTACCCTTGCCCCGCCACCGGAGATCCCGACCGTGCCGCGCAGGCTCACAAGCTGCGCGACGGCGTTCAGGTGCGCACCTAGATACGCTGCATTGCCTCGAATGAGGCTCAGCAGGAGATCGTCGCGCGTGGTCTCGAGCGTCAGACCAGTGAACCCGGCCGTGAGTGGCTCGAGGGAGTAGCGACTGCCACCGAGGTATGGCTCGTACGCCGGGAGCAGGGCCTCCCGCTCATCAGCACCCGGGTCCGTGAGGAACGCTGTGAGTACGCCCGGGACGTACTCGTCATAGAACCGGTCATCGCTGAGCTCCTGACAGAACGACGCGTGGAACCAATCCAGGGCTGCGCCTCCAGTGTTGAGGACGAAGAACGTGAGCCACCGCCCGGGGATGGCGTGGCAGCGCACGTTGAAGTCGGGCGAGGCGACGGGCGCGTCGGTACAGACGCTCGCGATGTCGCAGGTCCCGCTGATGAGGTTGATGTCGCCAGGCTCGGTGAGTCCTCCGGATAGCGCGGCGAGGACCGCGTCATTGCCGCCACAGAGCACCGTGCAGTCGTGGGGCAGACCGAGCTCGTCGGCGACCGCCGGGAGGATCTCGCCAACTGGGTCATAGGACTGCAGGAGTGGCGGCAGTTTGTGCTCGGGGATGCCGGCCAGGCGGAGGACGGTGTCGTTCCAGGTGAGGTCGTTGCGTGCCGTGTTGTAGAGGCCGGTGATCGAGACCGTGGAGGGATCGATCGCCCAGCGGCCCGTCAGGCGCTTGACCAGATACGTGTTGCAGTGACCGAACATCGTGGCCGCCGCCCAAACCGTTGGTCGTTCGTCACGGAACCAGAGGATCGAGGACAGGGACGAGCCACCCGAAACCGGCAGGTTGCACGTCTCGGAGAGGAAACGTTCCTCGCCCACGATCCGGCGGATGGCCGCCGACTGCGCGCGCGAGCGCCCGTCAAGGAACAACACCGCGGGGCTGAGCGCCCTCCCGTCCGCAGTCATGGGGGTGAGCCCGGGCGTGGTGACCGACAGGGAGACCACGCCGACGTCGTGGAGGCTCGCCTGCATTTCCGCGCAGCACTCGCGCAGCGCTCGCCACCACACCTCCGGGTCAATGTCCGCCCTCCCCCTGTTGTACAGGTGGGGCTCGTAACCCCGCTGCGTCTCGCAGCGTTTCTCGAGGTCCGGACCGAAGACGCCGAGCTTGAGCGCGCTGGTGCCGACGTCGGCGGCCAGAATGTCGCGCGTCACGACACCAACCCCTCGTCCGTGAGCAGCGCCCGGAGCGCGACGAGGTGGGTGTCGTCCAGCGGCAGGAGGGGCCGGCGCGGAACGCCCCCCACGAAGCCCGCCAGGTCCATGGCCGCCTTGACGCCGGCGACCCCGTAGGCGCCGGAAATCGCATGGTTGATGCGACTCACGCGGGCCTGCAGGGGAAGGCCCGTGACCTCGTCCCTCGCCCGCCCGGCCTCGAACAGCTCCAGTGCGAGCTGCGGGAACGCGTTCGCGAGGGAGACGGTGCCACCGGGCGACCCGCCCATCAAGGCGGGGAAGAGGAAGTTGGCCGAGCCCGCCAGCACATGGAAGGACTGGCTTTCCAAGGGGAGGAAGTTCTCGATGCCGCTCGTTGCACTGTCTTTCATCCCGACGATGTTGGGATGCGCAGACAGGCGTCCGACGAGCTCGGGACTCAGCGTGATCCCGCAGAACCCCGGCGCGTTGTAGAGGAGCAGCGGAATTCGCGCGCCGTCGGCAAGGGAGGAGAAGTAACGGAACAGGACGTCGTCGGTCATCTGATTGCGGAAGTAGCCCGGGGACAGCACGAGCCCAAAGTCAGCGCCCAGGTCCGCGGCCGCGGCGAGGAAGCGTTCAGCGTCGCGCTGTGCGTCGTATGTCGCCCCGGCCATGACGATCTGCCCCGGGCCCTTGTGGCGCACGACCATGTCGAGCACGCGCAGCCGTTCGTCCTCGGAGAGGCTGCGGTTCTCGCCGTTAGAACCCAGCGCGAGGTAGCCGAGGATCCCGCTCTCCGCGTAGCGGCCGACGTTGAGCCGCAGGGCCCCGTAGTCGACGTCCTCGTTGTCGGCGAACGGCGTGCAGATTGGCGCGAACACCCCCGCGAAAGTTGCCCGCAGACCGCCGTGTGGCGTCAGAACGCTCCCTGGACGCGTCGCGCTGCGACTTCGGCCGAGCCCCACGAATAAACGGGCTCGGCGGCCGGCTCTTGACGGCCACGTTCGTCCGGTCCGTGGGCAACTTACGCTACGTCTGCTGGCCCCACGCGATCAGTGCCGTTCGTCGCCACTTGTCGAGGATGGCTTGGCGCGGGATCGTCTTCGTTGAGTCGGAACCTCCGCAACGCGCGAAAGTCATGGGAAGAGGTTGCTGACTGAGGCGCGGCTCTCTGATGCCCTGTCTATCACCCCTCGGCCGGCCCGACCTCGGCCAGGGCCGCGATGATGGCCTCGGCGGCGCGGCGCTTCATCTCGACCAGCGATTCGCGGCTGTAGAAGGCGGCGTGCGGCGTGAGCACGACATTGGGCAGCGCCAAGAGCGGATCGTCGCGCGCGATCGGTTCCCGCTCGAGGACGTCGAGCGCAGCGCCGCCGAGGCGGCCCGATCGGAGCGCTTCGACGAGCGCCCCCTGATCGACCACGCCACCTCGCGATGTATTGACGAGGTACGCCCCTGGCTTCATGCGGGCGAACGCCGAGGCGTCCAGCAGGTGACGCGTCGACGGATCGAGCCGGGTGTTCACACTCACGAGGTCGCTTGTCGCGAGGAGCTCCCCGAGCTCAACCAGGCGAACGCCCTCGACGGCCGGCTGACGCGGATCGGCGGCCACGACCTGGAACCGCAGCGCGAGCGCCCGACGGGCGACTGCGGACCCGATGCGTCCCAGGCCGATGATCCCGATCTGCATCCCGCTGCTTCGACGCAGCTCGCCGCCGTTGCGGAAATCCCAGGTCCCGGCGTGGACCGCGCGGTCGAGCGGCATGATGCCGCGGGTCAGGGCGAGGATCAGCCCGATGGTGTGATCGGCCACCTCGTCGACGCCATAGTCGGGCACGTTGACGACCCGAAGTCCGCGTCGCGCGGCGGCCGGCAACTCGACGTTGTCAAGGCTGGCGCCGTAGATGCCGAGGACCCGGACGGATGGGAGCGCTGCCAAGACCGCCTCGGTGATTGGGGCGTACTGGGTGAGCAACGCGACTGCCCCAGTGCCCGCCGCGATCACTTCGTTTGCCGTGTGGCACTGGGCGAGTGCCAGCGCATAGCCGGCCCGAGCGAAGATTGTCCGCTCGATATCGATCGTCTGGTGGTCGCAGTCGGTGATGACGATTCGGCTCATTCGCACCCTCGCCAAGGTTACTCGCGCGAAGCCGAGCCGCCAGCCACGCTCCGACCCACGCAGTAGGCGCGGTTCCCTCACCCGCTAGGCGTGCCTGGCCACACAGTCGGCTGCCCTCTGCGGCAGCCAGTCGCTGTAAGGTTGGCTGGTGCGTGCCGCGTGGGGGTACGGTTCGAGCAGCTTCGGGATGTCCCACGTCGAGCGAGTCGCATCGGCGAGGCGAGCTGGCCTTGGGTTTGCATCACGTGAGCGGCGCTGTCGCTGTGGGCGCCGAGATCGCGCCAAGGCCCGGCTGGTGGATTGCGGCCTCGGGACGCACCGACCTACGGCCGCCCAGTTCGGTCCGTGATGGCTTCTCCCACTGTCATTCGCCTCTCCCCCGAGGACAACGTCGCGATGGCCATAGCGCCGCTTGCGGCCGGGGACCGGATCAGCCTTGGCGACTGCCAGGTCACTGTGCTCGACCCGATCCCGGCGGGGCACAAGGTTAGCCTGGTCCGGATACTGGTCGGCGCGCCGATCCGTAAGTACGGTGGGCCGATTGGTATCGCGACGCGGGACATCGAGGCGGGGAGCCACGTGCACAGCCATAACTGCGCCGTCGGCGGGTTCGATCGGACGTATGCCTTTGCGACTGCCGGAGACCCACCACCGAAGACCGCGAACGTGGACGCCGACCAACGCACCTTCCTTGGCTATCTGCGCGCCGACGGGCGCGTGGGCACGCGCAACTACGTGGCCGTCGTCAGCATGGCCAACTGCTCGGCATCGGTCAGCCGTCTCATCGCGGATGGGATGACTTCCGACGAGCTCTCCGCACATCCGTCGGTGGACGGCGTGCTCGCCCTGACGCACAAGGGCGGATGCAGCATGCCGACGGACGGGCCGGAGCACTTGCAGCTCGAGCGCGTCCTGGCCGGGTTCGCGCGGCATCCCAACGTGGGCGGCTACCTCGTCGTGGGCCTCGGCTGTGAGGTCGCCCAGGCGCGTCGATTGATCGAGCGTCAGGAACTGCGGCGCCCCGGCGATGTCGACGGGCCGCCCGTGCTCATCATCCAGGAGGAGGGCGGGGTTCGCCGCACCGTGGAGGCTGGCATCTCGGTGCTCCGCGAACTCCTGCCAACCGCGGCCATCGCCCGGCGCGTCGAGGTCCCGGCGTCCAGCCTCGTGCTGGGTCTTCAATGCGGCGGCTCCGACGGGTACAGCGGCATCACTGCCAACCCGGCGCTCGGGGTCGCCGTCGACTTGCTCGTCGCCCAGGGTGGGACCGCGGTGCTGGGTGAGACGCCCGAGATCTACGGGGCGGAGCACCTGCTGGCGCGACGGGCGGCGAGCCGCGAGGTTGGCGAGGCGCTGATCGAGCGAATTCGATGGTGGGAGGCGTACGCCGCAGATCACGGGGCGACCATCGACAACAACCCCACGCCGGGGAACAAGGCAGGCGGCTTGACCACGATCTTCGAGAAATCGCTCGGCGCGGTCGCGAAGGCGGGATCGACCCCGCTCACCGCGGTGCACCGCTACGCCGAGCAGGTGTCGGGTCGCGGCCTCGTGCTGATGGACACGCCGGGCAACGACCCTGTCTCCCTTACGGGGATCGTGGCCGGCGGCGCGACGATCTGTGCGTTCACCACGGGACGTGGTTCCGTCTACGGGTGCAAGCCTGCGCCGTGCATCAAGATCTCCACCACCTCGTCGTTGTATCGCCGGATGGAAGAGGATATGGATCTTGATGCCGGCGTCGTCCTCGACGGCACGTCTGTCGAAGAGGTGGGACGCGCGATCTTCGACGAGGTGCTCGCAGTTGCGGGCGGCAAGCGCACGAAGAGCGAGGCGCAGGGCTTGGGCGACGAGGAGTTCGCGCCCTGGACGCTCGGGCCGATCCTGTGATTGTGGCGCGCGGCTCCACCAGGAGGGCGGACCGTCCTAGGGCGGCGCACGTGCCCCGAATGCGAACCCGGTGGACGGTCAAAGCGGCCCATCGAAGATAGACCACCGCGACGCGTGGTCTGATTCCGCGGTGTCAAGGAGTGAGGCGAAGATGACGAACCTGCGAAGCCAGGCGTGGGCGTTCCCGGCGCATGACATGGCCCCGCGGACTTTGCTCGGGCCGGGACCCGACATGGTCCACCCCCGCGTGATGGCCGCCATGTCGGCTCCCTTGCTGGGTCATCTCGACCCGGACTTCCTTGCCCTCATGGAGCGCACGCAACACCTGCTGCGGTACGTGTTTCAGACGGAGAACCGCCTCACGCTGCCCGTGTCGGGCACCGGCTCGGCGGGCATGGAGGCCGCCGTCGCCTCGCTCGTCGAGCCCGGAGACCATGTGCTCGTCTGTGTCAACGGCTACTTCGGCGGCCGGATCGCAGAGATGGCGCGGCGCCATGGTGGCGAGGTCGAGACGATCGAGCGGCCTTGGGGCGAGGTCTTCTCGGCCGACGAAGTCCGGGAGGCCCTGCAACGGCGGCCTACCCGCGTGGTCGCGATTGTCCACGCGGAGACGTCCACTGGTGCCCTTCAACCGCTCGAGGACATCGTGCGGGTCGTGCACGAGCATGACGCCCTACTCATCGTCGACGCCGTGACCTCGCTGGCAGGTGTGCCGCTGCGTGTCGATGAATGGGGGCTCGACGTCGTCTATAGCGGGACACAGAAGTGTCTCGGATGTCCACCCGGCCTGTCACCGGTGACGGTCGGGCAGCGTGGGGAGGAGAAGATCGCGGCGCGGAGCACCGCCATCGACACCTGGTATCTGGACCTGTCGCTCCTGCAGCAGTACTGGGGTCCCGAGCACACCTACCATCACACGGCGCCGATCAGCCTCAACTTGGCGCTGTACGAGGCTCTGCGCATGGTGGCGGAGGAAGGGCTGGAAGCCCGCTGGGAGCGCCACAGCCAGAACGCGGCCCTGCTCTGGGAGGGGCTCGAGGAGCTCGGCTTGCGCCTCCATGTCCCGCTTGAACACAGGCTGCCGTCTCTTACAGCGGTCCGCATTCCCGAAGGCGTCGATGACGGAGGGGTCCGCGCCCGTCTCCTGCGCGACTACCGGATCGAGATCGGTGGGGGTCTCGGTACGCTCAAGGGGCGCGTCTGGCGGATCGGGCTCATGGGCGACTCATCCCACAGAGAGAACGTCGAACTGCTGCTGGGAGCACTGCGGCGCATCCTCCATGAGCCATGATCCTGGGGCGAGGGTGGACGTGCCCGGCGGCTTGGCGCACGCGATCTACAGCGGAGACCTGGGTCCCGCAGGCTCAGTGTGCCCCGCGCCTATAGTGGCGAGCGCACAGCCCGCGAGACAGTGAACGGGGCCGTTGGCGGCGCTTGATCATCCAGCCTTTAACATCTCCCGCCAGTGGCTCGTTACAGCGGCGGCAGCTGCTGGGCCTGGTCGAGCACGCCGCGGAAGAGGTCGCCGCGATCTCGTAATCGTTCGGCGATGGTCGCGATGGTCCATCGGTCGGCGCGCAGGTACGGGTCGTCGAGCTCGTCCCACGAGATCGGCGCTGACACGCTCGCATGGGGGCTCGCGCGCACGACGTACGGGCCCACCAGTGTCTTGTGCATCGCGTTCTGCGTGTAGTCGAGCCGGGCCAGACCGCGGCGCTCGGCCTTCCCCCACGCCCAACTCACGAGATCCGGCACGGTCGCGCCGACGGCGCGCGACACCGCCTCCACCCATGCGCGCGTCTGTTCGAACGTGTAGAGCGATCGCACGGGGATCCACACGTGGATGCCCCGCTTGCCCGTGACCTTCGGACATCCCGTCACGCGCAGGTGCCGGAGGGCGTCCCTGTAGAGGCGGGCAAGCAGCACGGTCTCCTCCCAGGTCGTGCCTTCGCCGGGGTCGATGTCGATCAGCGCGTACGTCGGCCGGTCGGGCGTGTCAGTCAGCGACGTCCAGGGGTGGAGCTCGATGGCGGCCATATTCGCCAGCCAGGCGAGGGTCGCGACGCTGTCGGCGACGATGTAGGTGTGGGCCTCCTTCTCGAGGGAACCCGCAATGGACCGGCGCGCGACCCATCCCGGCGCCCAGTGCGGGAGCTCCCGCTGCCAGAAGTGCGGCCCATCCACGCCGTCGGGCCAGCGGCACAATGTGAGGGCTCGCCCCGCGAGATATGGTAGGAGCGTCGGGCCGGTCGTGACGTAGTAGCGGATGAGGTCGCGCTTGGTGAGCCCGGCGGCGGGGAAGAGGACCCGGCCGAGGTTGGTGAGCGGCAGGTCTCGCCCGTCGACGTGCCACCGCCCACCCCTCGGCGGCAGGCGCTCGAGCGCCTCGAGTTCGTCGGGTGTCGCTGTCGCGAACGCCTGACCCGTCGCGGCTGGTGGCGCGGCCGTCGAGGCCGGAGCCTCTGAATATCGTGCCGCCACGAGGGACGGCGCAGGCCCGTCTTCCCCGCGTCGCTCCGCCGCGTGCACCTTCAGGGCGGCCGCCACACGCGCTCCCTGCGCTGGCCGCTCGCGGATCACCGTGTGGGGGTCGTGGTCGAGTTCCAGCCCCTTGAAAGCGGCCTGCCGCAACAATCCGTCGGTCGTCCATTCGGCAAACTGCGCACGGATCACCAGCTGCGGCTCGACCCAACGAGAGTGCGCGACCCGGGGCGAGTCCGAGAACGGGGCGTCGGACCGGCGCAGCGCTTCGAGCCGGTCGAGCAGCTGCCGCCGTGTGCTCGCGTTCAGCCCGCTGCCGACCCTGCCCGCGTACCGGAGACTCCCGTCCGCGTACACGCCCACCAGGAGGGCGCCGAGATCTGCGGCGCGGCCCGCGCCGGGTATGTACCCGCCAACGACGAGCTCCTGCTCCGGGCGCACCTTGACCTTCAGCCACGCCTGCGAGCGCCGCCCGGGCTCGTACCGGCTCGAGCGCAGCTTCGCCATCATGCCCTCCACGCCGCGCTCGCTGGCGGCGTGAAAGAACGCCTCGCCGTCCTCCTCGACGTGGCGCGTGTACTGCACCATCGGGTGCTTACGCAGGACACCGCGCAGCAATCGCTTGCGGGCCTCGAGGGGGACGTCGACCAGGGACCGGCCGTCGAGATAGAGCAGGTCGAAGACCTGGTACACAAGAGGGGTGGCGGCGCCCTGCGTGGGTGAGACGTCGGCCCACGCGAGCCTGCCCGAGCCCAGCCCCCGCACGCCGCTCAGGTCCTGCAGGAGGCTGAAGTCCGCTGTGCCGTCGGGCCGCAGCGCGACGACCTCGCCGTCCACGATCGCCTCCTGTGCGGCAATCCAATCAGGCGGCCCGGTGAGCGCAGGGAAGTAGCGGGCGGCGTCAACTCGATTTCGCGTCCACAGCCGCACCCGCCCCTCGCGGACCACTGCCTCCACGCGGTACCCGTCCCACTTCACCTCGAAGAGCCATTCGGGGTCCGAGAACGGACGTGCGGCCAGCGTCGCCCTCATCGGCGGGATGAACTCCGGCAGCTGCTCCTCTCGAGCGCCGGGGATGTCCGCTGCCAAGGTCGCCGCATCCACGACGGGTGTCGGGTTCCCAGCTGCCGCTGAAACGCCCGAGGTCCACGCCGCGCGCGCGCCGGCCGCCACCTCGTCGTTCGTGCGTCCAGTCTTGACCGACCGGGGATGAGCCTCCGGATCCCAGCCGGGCACGGCCGCCTCATCGTGCTTCTTGATCAGAAGCCAGTTCCCCTCGCGGTGCTCGCCGCCCTTCGGCCCACGTCCCGTACGGACGATGGTGAAACGACCGGCCAACTTGACGCCATGCAGGCGGAACTTCAGCTCCCCGTCGCGCACCGCCTTGCCCGGATCGCGCGTCAGCTCCGGCTCGAACGTCCCCCAGTCCCAGACGATCACGTCCCCCGCGCCGTACTGACCGGCGGGGATCGTCCCCTCGAAGTTGAAGTACTCGAGCGGGTGATCTTCGACCTGGGCCGCCAGCCGCCGCGCCGACGCGTCGAGGGTGGGCCCTCTGGGCACTGCCCAACTGACGAGGACGCCGTCGATCTCGAGGCGCAGGTCGTAATGGAGCCTCCGCGCGCGGTGACGTTGCACCACGAACCGGTGGCTCGGCTCGGGTGCGGGAGCTGGGGCCGCGGCATCGCCCAGCACCCCGGACGGCTCCGACGTCTGCGTGAAGTCGCGCTTGCGCCGGTATCGCTCGAGCGACATCTGACCCCCGCGTGCCGTGACTCACCGTCCAAGGACGCGTGGGGCGGCAGTCCGACGCAGTGACGATACCTCGGCAAGACTGGAGTTTGGGGGTGCGAGCGCATCCGCACACGCGGCAAGGGCACCGCGCGTTGGCGGCGAGGTCCGAAGCTGTAGGGCCACTCGCCGAAACAGCGTGCAGCAGCGCAACCGTGTCGAGGACCCGCCGGTTCTGCGACGCGTGCCTCCCGAAAGAGCCGGCCGTGGGTCTCATGACGCTGGCCATGGTCGGTCCGAGTGCCCTGGCTGAGATGGGGAGCGCTGGCCGGGACCCGCCCGCGCCGGGAGGTTGAGCGGGCGCGTTCGGAGGCGCTGCGCCGGCGGCGCGATAGGGAAGCGGCCTGGGATTGTTTGATGGGGTAAAGGGGTAAGGGGTTTGCCAAACCCGCGCAGGGCAGCTCCCCGTCCTGTCCGAAGTGACCTCGATGCAGCGCCACACGCCGGGTCCCAACTGGGCTAGGCTCCCGACGATGCACTTGGTCGATATCGATGCGCCGAGGGAGCTGACGCTGGCGCAATCGGCGAGGCGGCTGGCGTCCGACCATGCCGCCTACGAGGTCCCGAGGGCGCGCAGCGACGATCAGGTCCGGCAGTATTAGCGGCGACGAGCCGGCGATTGCAGCAGGGGCGCTGACGCAGGTTCCCGCGAACTCGTCCAACCGCGGCGCGACGTAGAGCTAAGGAGATCGCCTGGTGATCCGACTCACTCAGCTGGCCGTCGCGAAGCGCAGTGTGACGCTGCTTGTTGCCGCCGGTCTGTTCCTGGCCGGCATCTTCGCCTGGGGTCAGCTCGACCAGGAGCTGCTGCCGAACATCGCGCTGCCATACGTCGTGGTTGTCACGCCGGTTCCGGGCGCCAGCGCCCAGGACGTCGCGACGCAGGTCACCGAACCGATCGAGCGTGCCATTGGCAGCGTGCCCCGTCTCGAGCACATCAACTCGAGCTCGGTCAACAGCATCTCGATCGTGGTCGCGGAGTTCTCGTTCGGAACGGACGTCAAGGCGACGACGGACACGGTCAATCAGGCCGTCGCGGCCCTGCAACTGCCCTCCGCAAGCACGCCCCAGATACAGTCGCTCGACATCAACGCACTGCCACCGGTCACTCTCTCGATCCAGGCCGCCGGGACGACGACCCAGGCCCAGTTGAACGCGCTTGCAGCGGGCACCATCGTCCCGTCTCTGCAGGGCATCGACGGCGTGAGCAAGGTCGATCTGAGCGGCGCCGTCGAGCAACGCGTGCTCATCTCGCTCGATCCGGCCAGGCTCGCGGCGACGAAAATCAGCCTGAGCCAGATCCAGGGCGTCCTGCAGGCGAATAACCTGGTCCTCCCTGCCGGGTCACTGCCGGTCGGCTCCGTCTCGATCCCGGTTTCCGCACAGCACCAGTTTGACTCAGTGGACGAGATCAGGTCGCTCCTGGTCGGCGTCAGCACGCCCGCTGCGGGCACGGGCGCCGGCAGCGGTGCTGGGACTGGCACGGTCACGGGGGCCGGGCAGTCGGCGGGTCCGCCGACCCCGGTGACGCTCGGCGACCTCGGCACGGTTCAGCTCGTCGACGTGCAGCCGACCGGCGACGCGGAACTGAGCGGCAAGCCTGCGCTGGTTCTGACCATCTCGAAGACCTCCGACGCGAACACCGTGAACGTGGTCACTGCGGTCCAGGACCGCCTCGCGCAGCTCCAGCGTCAGAGCGGCTCGGCGTTCCAAGTCGTAACAGTCCAGGATCTCTCGAGCTACATCACGGAGTCGCGCAACAGCCTGGTGCGCGAGGGCGGACTCGGCGCCCTGTTCGCCATCGTCACGATCTTCTTCTTCCTGCTCAGCCTGCGCTCAACGCTGGTTGCCGCCATGAGCATTCCGCTCTCGATCATGACCGCGCTGGCGCTCATGCTCGTGACCGGCATCAGCATCAACATCATGACCCTGGGCGGACTGGCGGTCGCCGTGGGACGGGTGGTGGATGACGCGATCGTGGTCCTCGAGAACATCTACCGCCACCGGAGCCGTGGGGACCCCATGCGCGACGCCGTCATCTCCGGCACGCGCGAGGTGGCGAGCGCGATCACCAGCTCGACGCTCACGACAGTCGCCGTCTTCCTGCCCCTCGGCTTCGTGGGCGGGCTGGTCAGCCAGTTCTTCCTCCCGTTCGCGCTGACCGTCACGTTTGCCTTGCTGTCGTCGCTTGTCTGTGCCCTGACGGTCGTGCCCGTGCTCGCCTCGTTGTTCCTCGACCGGATCAAGCTCCATCCTGAGGCGGGTCCCGCGCACCACGACACGCTTGTCCAGCGCCTGTATACGCCGCTTCTCAAGGCTGCCCTGCGCAGCCGCTCGACGTGCTGGGGCGTGATCGGCATCGCCGCAGTGCTGGTGGCCGCCACGGGCCTCCTCATCCCGCACATTCCCACGCAGTTCCTCAACGCTGGCTCGGAGAAGTACCTCCAGATCACCGTTGCCCCGCCGCCCGGCACGTCGTCGGCCGATGTCCTTACACGGGCGCAGGCGGTGGAGTCGCGGCTCCTTCAGAACAGCGAAGTGACGCTCACCGAGGCAACGGTCCCGGGAGAGGGTGACACCGGCCTCAGCACACTTACCGCGGCGTTCACGGGACAGGCTGCGAACAGCGCCACCGTCGTTGCGCAGCTCGATCCGAGCGTGGATCTCGACACGGAGCAGGTCAAGCTGACCGGACAGCTGAAGGGCCTCCAAGAGCCCGGCTGGCAGTTGCAGGTCGCCCAGCAGAGCATGACCGGCGGCAGCTCGATAAGCGTGGTCGTGAGCGGTGCCGACCCGCAGGCGGTCGCCGCCGGCACAAGCCAGGTGCTTGCTGCTCTCCGGACGATGCCCGATCTCATCAACCTGAAATCAGACCTCGCCTCCGACACGGCCGAGGTCCAAGTGACGGTCGACCCCAACAAGGCCCTGCTTGCGGGGACCTCAACCGCGCAGGTCCAGGCCGAGATCCAGGACGCGCTCGCGGGCGAGGCGCTGTCAACAGTCTCACTCCCGACCGGCGCCGCCCAGGTCTACCTGCAGGTGCAGGCGACGGGGTTGAACTCGGTGTCGGCGCTGGCACGGATGCCGGTGGGGCAGACGGGCGTGCCGCTCGGCTCCATTGCGACGGTCGCGCAGGTCCAGACCCAGGCGCGCATCACCCGGGTCGACCAGGCGCCGGCCGCGACGATAAGCGCGGACTCCACGAACCAGGACACGGGCGGCGTGTCAAGCGAAATACAGACGAAGATCGACGCGCTCGCCTCGGCGGGCAAGCTTGAGGGTGTCAGCGTGACCCTCTCGGGCGTGACCGAGCAGATGAACACGGCCTTCAGCGGCCTGTTCGCCTCGATGGCGATAGCGATCCTTCTCGTCTATATCGTCATGGTGCTCGTCTTTGATTCGCTCATCGACCCGTTTGTCATCCTGTTCAGCCTGCCACTCGCCACAGTCGGGGCCTTCCCGGCGCTCTTCCTCACCGGGCGCGCGCTCGGCGTGAGTGCCCTCATCGGGTTCCTCATGCTCATCGGTATCGTGGTCACCAACGCGATCGTGCTGCTCGACCTCGTCGAGCAGCACCGCCGGCGCGGCCTGCCGACGTACGAGGCGCTTATCGAGGGCGGACGGACAAGAGTCCGCCCCATCCTGATGACCGCGATCGCAACCATTCTGGCTTTGATCCCGCTAGGCCTCGGCCTCTCCGAGGGCGAGATCATCGCCTCCCAGCTGGCCACGGTGGTCATAGGCGGGCTCTTTTCCTCGACCTTCCTGACCCTCATCGTGGTTCCCGTTGTGTACGCGCTCGTCGAGGGCGGCAAGGACCGCGTCGGGCGTCGCCTGGCGCCCTCGCACGGGGAAGCCATCGAGCGCGCATAGGGCCCGGCGGCGGGGACGCCTCGGGAGCCTCACCGACCCTGACCCTGAGCCGGGAGGCCCTTTCAGACGCGCGGACCGCCGCGCCGCCGATGCGCTCTTTCCTTCGGGGAAGCGACCCGAGCCAGCCACGACGGAGCCTCTGGGACTTATGAGAAGTCCGAGGGCAACGAGGTGAGGTTTCCTATCCCTACAGTTGTTTGGCGGGGTAAAGGGGTACGGGGTCCCTTGAACATGACGATGCGCCCCCCACGTCATACGCACGTCGGCGAGCGTCCGGTGCCTGCACACACCACAAGGTGGCCGCTGGAAGCCGTTCGGCCTAGGCCATGTGCCAAATGGCCGTGATCCCAAGCTCATGTCACTCTCCGCGGTCAAACTTGGGATCTGGTTCCTCGTCTACCTGCTGGCGATCGGGCTACTCTCCTGGATGGGCAGTTTCGGGGCAATGATTGTTCGGTCTCCAGAAGCCGCGGCCGACGCGAACCTGCTCTGAATCAAGGACATAACATGTGTATGCGCGAGTTTGGGGCACGCGCGCATACACATGTACGGGTAAGGGACAAACGCATGACTACATACGACTTTACGACGGTTGTGGATCGTTCGGCCATGGGATCGGCCAAGTGGATCACGATGAAGCAGGCCAACCCTAACGTGCCGGAAGGGATTCCGCCCTTTTCGGTGGCCGACCTGGACATATCGAATGCCCCCGAGATCATCGAAGGGCTCAAAGACTTCCTCAATACGGCCGTGCTGGGTTACACGATGGCCACGCCGGAATACATCCAGTCGGTCGTCGACTGGATGAAGCGCCGGCATGCCTGGAGCGTCGCGCCCGAGTGGATCACGCAGTCAGCGGGCGTCGTCCCCGCATTCTTCGCGGCCGTCCGCGCCTTCACCGAAGCTGGCGAGGGAGTCATCATTCAGACGCCCGCGTACCACCCGTTTTACATGGCGATCGAACTTGCCCATCGGACGGTGGCGGGCAACCCGATGGTGGAGGCAGACGGTCACTACGGCATCGACTTCGATAACCTAGCCGACCTTGCCAAGGATCTTAAGAATCGGTTGCTGCTGTTCTGCAGTCCGCACAACCCCACAGGCCGCGTTTGGACGCGTGACGAGCTCGAGAGGATCGCCCGTATCGTCTGCGACAACGACCTTTTGCTTATCAGCGACGAGATCCACTTCGACTTGGTCATGCCTGGCTATCACCACACCGTGTTCGCGACCGTAGGCGACGAGATCGCCCAACGGAGCATCATCTGTACCGCCCCCAGCAAGACATTCAACTTGGCGGGCATGGCAACTAGCAACATCATTATTCCTAACGAGGAATTGCGAGCGAAGTACACCGCCGAGCTTACGGCCGGCGGCTTCTTCGTGCCCAACTGTCTGGGGTATGAAGCGTGTCGGTTGGCCTACACCAAAGGCGAGCTGTGGCTGCAGGAACTCATCGGCCTGATCGCGCGCAACCATGACTTGGTTAAGGACTACTTCGCGAAGTACTTCCCTGACCTGCATGTGTTCGATCTCGAGGGTACTTACCTGCAGTGGATCGACTTTCGGCCGCTGGGTAAGAGCGCCGACGAGCTAGAGCGCATCAATACGGACCAGGCGATGGTGTTCTTCGACGAAGGAAAAGTGTTCGGCGAGGAAGGAGCGGGCTTCGAGCGCATGAATCTCGCTACACCGACGGCCGCCGTCGTGGCCGCACTCGAGCGGCTTCGTCAGGTCTACTGCCCTGGGCAGTAGGACGCTCAGGCATCTCGGTTGCGCCGCCATGGTCGGGTTTCTTTAGACCAGCTGCTCCCAGAACTCTCGACCGCTCTCCTCGAAGGCCTCCCACGCGCTGCGCAAGTCCGCGTCCTCGCCCGAACCCGCCGCGTGCGCCGGATGTACGTAGCGCGGGATCGCCAGGCTTCCCTCGCTGCCCAGGATCTCCTCGGTCGACGCCACCGCCGCGAAGCCTGGCCCGTCCGCGAAGGCGCGGTAGGCACCGAGGATGCGTGCCTGATTCGATGCCGTCAGGAAGCTCTGCGCGCGCTCGCGGACCACCTCGTTGACGGCATCGATGAAGAGGACGCGCCCGCGCCGTTCGGGCGGCTTCTGCGTGCGGCAGATGACGACGCAGGCCTCCATCGGCGAGTTGTAGAAGAGGTTCGGCCCAAGGCCGAGGACACATTCGAGCAGGTCGGATTCAACGAGCCGCCGACGCATCTCCGCCTCCTCGTTGCGGAAGAGGACACCATGCGGGAAGAGGATCGCGCAGCGACCGCTGACCGGATCAAGGCTCCGAAGGATGTGTTGGAAGAACGCGTAGTCGGCGCGGCCTTGCGGCGGGACGCCCAGGAAGTTGCGACCCCAAGGGTCGGTCTGCCATGCCTCGCGGTTCCACTTCTTGATCGAGTACGGCGGATTCGCGAGCACGACGTCAAACGTCATCAGTCGGTCGCGCTCGATGAAGGCCGGATTGGCCAGCGTGTTGCCGGTAATGATCGAGAAGTCTTCGACGCCGTGGAGGACGAGGTTCATGCGCGCGATCGCCGCCGTGATGTGGATCAGCTCCTGCCCGTAGAGCTTGAGCGTCCGCGCGTCGGCGCCCCGGCGCTTCACCTCTGCGAGCGCGGAGATCAACATCCCGCCCGTACCGACGGTCGGGTCGTAGATGCGCTCGCCCGAGCGGGGCTCGAGCAACTGGACCATCAGGTGGACGAGCGTCCGGTTGGTGTAGAACTCCTGCGCCGTGTGGCCGGAGTCGTCGGCGAACTGCTTGATGAGGTACTCGTAGCCGTTCCCAAGCTCGTCCTCCGGGACGTTCGCGATGCTCAAGGTCTGGCGACTGAAGTGCTCGATCAGGTTCTTGAGCGTCTCGTCGGGCAGGAGTGACTTGTCCGTCCAGGCGGCGTTGCCGAAGATGCCGGCTAGGCGCTCTGGGTTGGCGCCCTCGACGGCCCGGAAGGCGGTCAGCAGCGCGCGGCCGACATCTCGCGCATTGTTCCGAACGTCGCTCCAGTGGGCGCCATCCGGGATCGCGAAGCGGTCGTTCGCGACTGCGCGGGCGTAGTCGTTGTCGGCGGAGTCGGCCAGCGCGGTGGCGAACTCCTCCTCCCACACGTCGGAGAGGCGCTTGAAGAAGAGCAACGGGAAGACGAACTGCTTGTAGTCGCCGGCGTCGACGAGACCGCGCAGGAGGTTGGCGGCGCCCCAGAGGTAGCCCTCGAGATCCTGCTGGGTGAGCTGGTCGGTCACTCGAGCCAGCCTCCCTCGACGAGGATTGCTCTCAGGTGGTCTTCGGCCGCGCGGGCATCCGCGAACGCCCGCTTGAAGGCTCCGATGGTTTCGGGAAGACTCGGGATGTCGTCGTCGACCGGCGGCAGGACGTAGCGGCTGATGTTGAGCGTCCAGTCCTGCGCCGCGATCTCGTCGGTGGTCACGACCTTTGCGCAGTTCTCGACATCGGCGAAGCCGCGGACCCACGCAACGATCTGGTCGGCGTGCCCCTGGTCGAGGAAGTTCTGGGCGCGGCCTTTGCGGAAGAGGGCGGAGGCGTCGACGATCAGGACCTTATTGCGGCGTTCGGCTGGCTTCGTCTGGCGCAGGAAGACGGCGGCCGGCGCGAGCCCGGTGCCGTAGAAGATGTTCGGCGCGAGGCCGACAACAGCTTCTATGAGGTCGCGCTCCAGGAGCGCGCGGCGGATCCGGCCTTCGGCGTCCTTCCGGAATAGCGCGCCCTGCGGGAGGACGACGGTCATCCGGCCGGTTCGCGCGGCCATCGAGGCGACCATGTGCTGGACCCAGGCGTAGTCGCCGTACTGCTCGGGCGGGAGGCCGAACTCCGCGCGGCCCCAGGGGTCGGCCTCCCAGAGGTCGAGGCCCCACTCCTTGAGCGAGAACGGCGGATTGGCGATCACGCAGTCGAAGGTCGCCAGGCGTCCGGTGCTCGAGTCCGTGAAGGCCGGGTTCCGGAGAGTGTCCTCGCGGATGACGCTGAAATCTTCGATCCCGTGGAGGACGAGGTTCATCCTCGCGATAGCGGACGTGGTGAGGTTCTTCTCCTGCCCGTAGAGGCGGCCGAAGAAGGTGCGCGGGTCGCCGCCTGCGCGCCGGACGTGGTCGATTGCGCCGAGGAGCATGCCACCCGTGCCGCAGGCGGGGTCATAGATGGAGTCGCCTTCCCGAGGATCGAGGATGTCGACCATCATCCGGACGACGCTGCGGGGGGTGTAGAACTCGCCTGCCTTCTTGCGCCGTGCGACGTCGGCGAACTCGCCGATCAGGTACTCATAGGCGTCGCCGAGGATGTCCGTCGTGACGTCGTTGTTGCCGATCGTGACGCGCGAGAGGCCCTCGATCAGGTCCTTGAGGGTCTCGTCAGTCAGGATCTCGCGGTTGCCCCAGTCGGCGGCGCCGAAGACGCGATGGAGAGCGTCCGGGTTCGCGCGCTCGATCTCGCGCATGGCGTGGGCGAGAGCGGCGCCGACGTTGGCCGGCGTCGCTCGGATGTCGTCCCAGTGGCAGCCGGCCGGGATCTCAAAGCGGTGAGTCTCCGGGTAGTCGACCGGGTCGACGTCGCCGTACAGCTCCTGCGCCTCGCGGGTCTCTTCGTCCCAGACGTCGGAGAGCCGCTTGAAGAAGAGGAGCGGCAGGATGTAGGCCTTCCAGTCTGTGCGGTCGACCGCGCTGCCGCGCAGGATCTCGGCGCACTCCCAGAGGTGCTTCTTTAGGCGGGCGAGCGTCAGCGGCGTGTCGAGGCCGAGCGCGACCTGCATCAAGGTCCTCTTCGCTTCCTCTGGCGCCGTCTTGCCGCACTAGTGTCGAAGCGTACGCGGCCTCGGGGACGAGGCTCCCCGTCGTGACCCAGTCCCGCTCCGGATCCTCCAGCAAGGAGGCGTCACCTAGGATGGCACGTATTGCCTCTGCGTTGTTGTCGTGGTTGATGCACGCTTGACCCAACGATCGCTCCACCCAAGAGCAGGGCATCACCCACCGGGCGGGTGCGACATTTCCGATGGCTCTATCTCCTATCCCTACAGTTGTTTGACCGAACGGACGCGGGTGGCTATAGTGATTCTTCGCGGGGTGGAGCAGCGGCAGCTCGTCGGGCTCATAACCCGAAGGTCGGCGGTTCGAATCCGTCCCCCGCAACCAGACGCATATCGGCCGAACGACCCTGGGACCCGCCTCCCGGGGTCGTTCTCTATGGTTACTCCGTGCGAAACGTGAGGAGCGTCGCGCCGACTAGCGCCACCGCCCACGCCGCCAGCCCTGGGGCCTGCATGGGGTCGATCACCCCTCCGGGCTCCAGGGCGCCGCGCAGTAAGCCCGCCAGCTGGGCCGGGGGCAGCAGCGATGCCGGGACGGCGATCGCGGCCGGGAGATGGTCGAGTGGGATGATGATCCCGCCCAGCAGCAGGAAGACCAAGTAGACGCCGTTGGCAATGCCCAACACGGCCTCCGCCCGCAGCGCTCCCGCAAGCAGCAGGCCCATCGCGCAGAAGGCGATCGAGCCCAGCAGCAGCCAGGGCAGGACGCCGAGGATGCCGGCTACGATCCCGCCCTGCGGAGCCCATCCGAGCAGCGCCCCGACCACGGCGATCAGCAGCACCTGGACGAGCTCGGTGGCCACGACGGCGACGGTCTTCGCGGCGAGCAGCGCCGGTCGCGGCAGCGGCGAGCCACCGAGCCGCTTCAGCACGCCGTAGGAGCGCTCGAACGCGGTTGCGATTCCCAGGGACACGAGGCCCGTGGAGACGACCGCGAGTGCGAGGATGCCGGGTACCACCTGGTCGACTTGGTGCCCGCCCCACGACGGAGGTGGCAGCAGTGGCACGACGGAGAAGAAGACCAACAGCAGCAGCGGGATCCCCAGGGTCACGAGCAGGTTCTCGCCCCGGCGGACGGTGAGCAGCAGCTCGACGCGCGTCTGCGCGAGGAAGGCGCGCCAGGTCAACGCGGGACTCACGAGTCGCCCCCTTCCCCGATCAGCCGCAGGAACACGTCTTCGAGGCTGCCCTGCCCGACGCGGATCGCGAGCGGCTCGACGCCGTTCGCGAGCAGCCACGTGCTGAGCTCGACCAGGAGGTCACCCGCGGACGCCGTCTGCAGCACGTAAACACCACTGCGATCGGCGCGAACCGCTTGGGCGGATGGCAGCCGTCCGAGGCGGGTGAACTGCCCGGGCTCCAGCGGCGCGGCCAGCTCGAGCCTCACCTCGCGTACGTCCGTGGCGGGGTCCTTTGCAACGGCCGCGACGGAGATCGCCCCCGCGTCCGGGAACGGCCCGGCTGCTTCCCCACCGGTGGAGGGTCGTCGCGCCCGAGAGGCGACCCCCAGCCCTCGCCGCAGCTCCGCGGGCGTGCCCAGCGCGACCAGCCGGCCAT
>JBKQRF010000217.1:0-3116 GCA_052144055.1 Candidatus Limnocylindrales bacterium | reverse complement strand
TGATCTCCTTCAAGAGCTGGGCTGGTCGACGTCTGCCTGGCCGTGCGGACTGCTCCAGGGCGTCGTCATCTCTCTCTTCGGAGACGGTGGCCGCTTGGATGGGAGAGGGGATGGTCGGAGCGGATGGACTACCATCGATTGCTTCTGCAGTCACGTGGCGCCCACCGGCGTCACCATCTGGCGATTCTCGGGGTGCTGAGCGCCGCCCGCAGGGGCAGCGATACTGGTCCAGGCGGTGCGGGCGCACGAACGGTGGCGAGTGGTGCGGACGATCGAGATCCCTGGTGAGGCGTCGCTCAGACTCGAGTACCTAGTCCTCGACGTGAACGGCACTCTAACCGAGCGCGGGGAGTTGATCGACGGCGTGGCCGAGCGGCTCGAGCGGTTTGCGGGCGATCTTGCGCTCCACCTCCTGACCGCTGATACGTTCGGGACAGCCAGCGGGCTGGGCGACCGACTGGGGGTGCCGGTCACGCTCATCCGCAGCGGCGACGACAAGGCCGCCTTCGTGCGGACGCTGGGTGCTGCCAGCACGGTGGCGATCGGCAACGGGCGCAACGACGCGGCCATGCTGCAGGCGGCCCGCTTGGGGATCGCGATCATCGGGCCCGAGGGTGCCGCAGGTGCGACGCTGTTGGCTGCCGACCTCATCTTCCGCTCGTTGACCGAGGCCCTCGACTTGCTGCTCGACGACCGCTCACTCATCGCTACGCTGCGGCCGTAGGTGGTCCCCGCGGTTAGCAGGCCGCTGGCTGCGACTGGTCCCGGGCCACGGCAACGACGGGCTGGCGTGGCGGGCGCCAGTTCGGACCGACCTTGCCATCGTGGCCGTGGCTGCAATCCGCCGCAGCACCCCATTTTCCGCAATACCAACGGCTACCCTGGCCATTTGTCCGCGATGGCTCCAGTTCCGATGCTGGTGCCCCGCGCGGAGGTTCGCGGCGCGATCGGTCTGCGCACGAGTAGAGTCGGCGGATGGGCGCGAGCGTCGCGCCCGCCATGGTGATGTTCGAGCACGGGGAGGAAGGGTGCATGCCCGGCGAGCGCAAGATCGATCCGGCGGTGCCGCCGAGCGGACCTGGCTGCGTCGAGTGCCTAGCAGCCGACGGTTGGTGGTTCCACCTGCGCCGGTGTGTCCAATGCGGCCACATCGGCTGCTGTGATTCGTCACCGTCTCAGCACGCGAGCCACCACGCGGCACAGAGTGGGCATCCCGTAGCCCGCAGCTACGAGCCTGGCGAGGACTGGTTCTGGAACTACACCACTGAGGAGTACACGGAAGGTCCTGTCCTGGCTCCGCCGGAGCACCACCCGATCGACCAACCCGTGCCCGGACCGGCCGGGCGCGTGCCGCAAGATTGGAAGCGCCACCTGCACTGACTCGGCATCGACGGCCTGCGACGCACAAGCAGGCCACCTCGGACGAGACAATCGGCCGGGCGTGCCTCGAGAACGCCCTCGGTCAAGTGAGCTTTCCCGCTCGGACAGGACGGAGTCTGCCGACGGGTGTGAAGGCCGTCATCGCTCAGGGAAATCGTCACCGTTAGGCAGCGCCGCCCGCAAGTCAACCCCACGGGCACGTCGTGTGCGGCAAGGCTGCGCGTCGAGCTCTGAGGACCGGGCCTCTAACCTACGAGGCACGTGCCACGGGCCGGTCGGGCGAGCGGCGCGGCTGCGAGCGGGCTGGCCCGCGATGCACCATGCGGAGGCGACAACTACGAGCCTGCTGTGCCCCCCGTCGCGCCCTCATTCATCATGATGGTGCGCCTCAACACGTGGTCAGCATCTGGGGGTTCCGCCAAGAGCAGGCGGCCCACCGGACTTTGTCGTATTGACCCGATCGCGCGGCTCTTCGGCATGGTCGTAGCGGCGAATGTGGCCGCGGCCTCGCCGATCAGCGTGCCGGCTCGTTACGAGACGCTGTTGACGGCCTATGCGGCCAGCAACTCAAGGGACGGTTCGCTCTTGCGCGTCGGGCTGGCGCGGAACCCGACGTACCTCGCGGGTGGGTGGATCTTAGACATCCAGAAGGCGGCCAAGGCCATGACGCTCGATACCAGCGTCTTCGTGCGGGGCGAGCTCGATCTCGAGACCTACATCCATGAGATGGTCCACGTGGGCCAGTACGGGTCGCTCGGTCCGACGGCGTTCCTGGCCAGATACGTCGGGTCCAGCGCCACCGAGATCGCCACGCGTCTGGCCCGGCGGCTTCCGATCCACCCCATGACCGCGAGCCCGTTTGAACGGCAGGCGTACGCATTGACAAATCGTTTCATGCACTGGTGGTGTTCGCACCCGGAGGCTGACCCGGGCCATTCATCCGCCAGCCCCTGAGACGCACCGCGCGCGTTGAGCTGCGCGCTGAATCGGGCACTTGCGCGTGTGCATGCGTCTTGCGCGCGATGAAACGGTAGAACCGAGCCCGCCAACGTGCCGTCCGGGAGGCGCCCGCAGGTCCCGTCGGAGTGGTAAGTCCGGCCCGCCAGCTCGTATTGCCCCGGCGGCATGCCCAAGCCTGACAGGGCGTCGCTGACCACCACCAGCTCGTTGGGCGCTTTGATGCGCGCCACCAGCTGGATCGTCTCCAACGCGAGGTGGTGGCCATCCGCAACGATCCCCACCGGGAGCTTCGACGCGAGCAGGTAGCCGATCAGGCCCGGGTCACGATCGACCAGCGGTGCGAGCCATTCGGCTACAGCCGGCAGCGGGACGCTGTCTCCGAGCCCGTCTAGGTCCATACCGTCCGGGGCGGACCTCGCCGTAGCCTTCTGCCAACCCACCGACGATGCGGCAGGGGCGGTCGCGGCGCGGATGGAAGCGCCCCACCTCCGCGAGGCACATCGGCCGTTCTGCGGCCGCCTGGCGGATTCACCCGCAGTGCCGCGCGAGCGTGAGCGACGTGAGCGCGCCGGAGATGCCCGACGCGCCGCAGAGTTGCCACCCCGCGTGAGGCCCCGACCCGAGTCGTACCAGCGGCCCGACGTACAGGCGGCCCGCACGCAGGCCGGCCTCGTCTCGCTCGCGCGATGGCAGGCGCTAGAGATGCCAGTGGCGCAGCGGGGTCTGGAGCGAGGCCGTGCGGGCCTTGGCGGACACCACGCGGTCGATGGAGCGTC
>JBKQRF010000216.1:0-40425 GCA_052144055.1 Candidatus Limnocylindrales bacterium | reverse complement strand
ACGCGGTCTGGGGGGACGACGAACCGGGCGTCCCACCCTGCCAGCCGCTCTGCCAGGCTCCTCGGTCCGGGCAGCAGATCCTCGAGGTCGTGCCGGACCTCGGCACTTGTGGCGGCCGCCATGCGCTGCGGCGCGGCGTCCAAGTATCGCGTGACTTCCACGACGTACGGGATGGCCGCGTCGGTCAGTCGCGACGCATGGGTCTCCAGCGCAACAAGCTGGCGCAGGAGCCAGCGCCGTCGGTCGGGCTCGTCGACGTCGGAAGACACGCGTGCCTGCAGGGCCGACGCCTCTACCGCCAGCCGGTTCGGCGACGCCAAGGTCTCCATGTCGACCTGGGCCTTGAGGTCTCGCGGGCCGAAGTACGCGTCGACGAGCCCGGGACTGTGCTGGTCGAGCCGCAGGGCCAGCAGCACATAGGCCCGAGCGATCGGATCGGGGGCCGGGACCGCGTGGTCACCCCCGACCGCCGGGACGAGCTCCCGCGCCGTCACCGGTCGGTCTCGCCCACGAACGGGATCCGCTGCTCCTCGAGTGGCCGCCAGCTCATGCGCAGCACGGCCGTCTTCTGCTCGGCGACCGCCCCGCACGCATGCCATGCCTTCGTCGCGTGTTATGGCTCGCTCGGGCGGGGCCGGCGGACGACCCACCATGAGCCAAGACAAGTGGTAGGGGCCCATGTGCCCCTCCGACCGTGCTCGGCAGGCCGTCGGACAGCTGCCGCCAGAGTCGCAGACCGCCGAGCGTCGGCGGCAGCGCCAGCCGCTCGCCCTCAGCCATCAGCCGGGGCGCCTCGGCGATCGTTACGTCCCGCTCCACTCCGACTGCTTCCGTCGCCGGCCGGCCGCACCGTCAGTCGGCGGCCGGAGTCGTCAGCGTGCGTGCCAGGAACGCCAGCGTCCGGCGCCAGGCGTCGTCGGCCTCATCCCGGAACTCGTCCTGACGTCGATCGAAGAAAGAGTGGGTTGCGCGAGGGTAGACCTTGACGTCGTGGGCGATGCCCGCGGAGGTCAGGATCCGGTCGAATTCTTGCACCTGGTCTGCCGGGATCCCCTCGTCGTGTCCTCCGTAGCTTCCCAGCACGGGCTGGACGAACCGGTCCGCGACGGCGAGGGGACCGGGCGCGCCGTCCCTGCCAGGACCGAGCTGGCCGTAGAACGAAATCACGGCCGCCGGTTGGACGGACGCGCCGGGCAGTCCCTGCATCAGAGCGTGCCGCCCGCCGAAACAGAAACCGAGCACTGCGACGGCCCGCACCCGGCCACCAGCCCGCAGCTGCGCGGCCGCCGAGGCGGCATCCGACGCGACTCCCTCGGGGGTGGCCCGCGCGATGTGCGGCATGTTGTCGAAGTCCAACGGGTGGGGGTCCGGACCGGCGGTTCGGCCGAAGTAGTCGAACGCGATCGCGTCGTAGCCGGACTCCGCGAAGCGCATCGCGAGCTCCTCGTAGAACTGCCCCAGACCTCGCCAGTCGGGAAAGATCACGAGTCCGCCGCCCTTCGGCTCGCGAGCGCGTGCCTCAAAGGCCCGGAAGCGGTTCCCATCGGCCGCCGTCAGGACAAGGTCGAGGGTCTCGATCGACCCGCCGGCGATCGGCGCCGGGCGCAGGTCAAGGGGAAGTTCGGGGGGATGGGCGTCTGCTTCATGGCACATGCCGGGAGCATGCCACGTCTCGCGCCGAACGTCCTCCGCGAGGTCATCCGGCGGCCGCTGCCTGCGTAGGGCTGCAGGCATACGCCTCCCGCGCATCACGAGCCCGCTGTGTCCACGGCCCGGGCAGCCCGTTCCCGATGATCCGCCCGTCAACTCTCGTGACGGGCAGCACGCCGGCCACCGAGCTCGCGAGAAACGCCTCGCCCGCGGCAAACAAATCGGCGGGGAGCAGCCACCCTTCGTGGACCGCCAAACCGGCCGTCGGAGCCCATCCAAGCAGCCACTCGCGGGTGGTTCCGACGAGGATCCCGCAGCCCAAAGCGGGCGTGAGCAGCTCGGCCCCTCGCCGCACGAGGAACAGGCTCGCGGACGTGGCCTCGGCGAGGTACCCGTCAATGGTGAGGAACAACGCATCGTCTGCAGCAGCGCGGCGCGCCTCGAGCCGCGCATAGACGAACTCGGCCCGGCTGGTTGTCTTCACGCTGGCCAGCGGGCTATGCGGGTCGCGGCGGATCCTCGAGATCGCGAGGTGCAGCCCCCGCGACAGGAGCTCCGGTGACGGCGGCGACACGGGCCACGCCTGAACCACAATCGTGGGCTGGACGTCGCGCGGCGGGAGCAGGTTCCTTCCCTCGACCGGCCCGCGGCTCACCGTGACGCGCACCGAGACCTCCAGGCCGGGTGCGTTCAGCTCGTCCGCCGCCAGCAGCTCGGCGATCGCGCGCCGGAGGATCGACTCCAGGTCGTCTCGGAGCGGTATCTCCAGCGCCCTGGCCGAGCCGACGAGCCGTGCAACGTGGAGCGCCAGCTCGAGGACACGTCCCTCGCAGACGCGGACCGTCTCGAAGACCCCGTCGCCGACCTGAAATGCCCGGTCGGACGCCGCAAGGAGCGGCGTCCCCGATGGCACCAGTAGGCCGTTCGCCCACACGTGGCCCGAACGGGGCCGCGAGTTGGCGGGTGCCGTTGGCCCCGCGGGATCCCGGGGCGCGATCACGGGATCCCGCCCCCGTCGCGGGCAAAGTCGCGCAGCCGACCCCGGCACGCATCGGCTAGCGCACGCACCTGGAGGACCATCCACGGATCGACGCGGCTCGAGTCCTCGATCGTCACGGTGTCGCCGTAGGCGTCCCGCTCGAGCCGGATCCCGTCGACGGTCCGGTAGTCGCTCATCCAGTTCGCCTGCAGCTGCACGATGGCGTCCGTGACCACCTGTCGGTCGAACGACCAGCCGAGCCAGCGCGCGTTGAGGGCATCGACGACGTCGCGGAGGCGGACCGGCTCGCCCCTCGGAATCAGCGCGAGCAGGTGCACGATCCGGACAGCGGCAAACGAGTCGCCGGACTCGGCCACGACCGGTGGCGAGAAGTCGGGATCGGGCAGGCCGTGGACGTCGCGGAGCGTGACCATGGGCGTCGCCGAGGCTATCACGGCCGCGTCCGTGCGACAGGTGAGGCCGCCCTCGCCTACCATCCGCCCATGCCCGAGCCTTCTCCGCGGGATCTTCCCGGCGCACCCCAACCGACCGCCCTGCGCGCGCCGTTCGCTGAGCTCGTCGCGCGCCCGGACCCGCTCATCGACCTGGCCGCAGCTTGCGCCTGCATCGCCGCGGAGGCCGATCCGACCTCCACTCCGCGCGGCCTGGCTGAAGAGCTGGACTCGCTCGCCGACCGCGTCCGCGCCGAGCTTCCTTCGCTCCTTCGCGGAGCTGCCCGGAGCGATGCGGATTTCCGTGCGCCCGCCGAGGTCGAGACGATCCTCGCCGGGCTGCACCGCTTGCTGTACGAGGAACTCGCGCTGCGCGGGGCGCCACGCGACGCGTGGGAGCCGCGACACACGTACCTCGCCGACGTGCTCCGGCTCCGGCGCGGCCTGCCGATCGCACTCGGCGTGCTCGAGCTCGAGGTGGGCTGGCGACTGGGGCTGCCGCTGTTCGGGATCGGTCTGCCCGGGCACTTCATCCTCGGCGGGCCCAACGGCCGGCTGATCGACCCGTACGACGCGGGACGGACATTGTCTCCAGACGGCTGTGAACGCGTGATGCGGGAGGCGCTGGGGCGCGCCGTTCCGTTCCGTCGTTCGATGCTGCGCCCAGCGACGCGCCGCGAGATCATCGCCCGCATCTTGGGCAACCTGCGAGGGATCTACCTCTCGCGACGCGAGTGGGGGCAGGCGCTCTCGACGCTCGAGCTACTGGTGATCCTAGACCCGCAAGATCCCGCGCTCCGCCGTGACCGCGCCCTCCTGTACGGTCGGTGCGGCCGGTTCACGGACGCCGTTCGCGGGCTCGATCGCTACCTCGAGGAACTGCCAGAGGCGCCCGACCGCGACGAGGTGCGCATCGCACGCGCGATCTTCGGGGGACGCCGGAACTAGGCTGCATCGGCGCTCTCGGCGGCGGAGTACTCAGCCGCACCTCGCCGACAAGCCGCTCGATGGTCTGCGTGGCGCTCGGGCGCGGGAACCCTCCGAGATCCCCGGGCGCTCGTCTACAAGAGCTCGTGGTTGGCGGTGGCGTTGGGCCGACCGGGCACGGGGCGCGGTTCCTCGCTGGGTCCGGGCTGGGCGGCCGGACTGCCCTCGCCGGACGCAGCGCCACCGTCGGCGATCGCACTACCCTCTCCGAGCGCTGGGCGGACTTGCCGACCCTCGATCGGGCCGACGCCGAGGGGCACCCATTTCGAGGGATCCTGCAAGCGGTGGCCTTCCGTGGAACCGCGGGTGTGGATCTCGGCGAACCCGGCCGGCTCGATCCACATGGCGTCGCCGTCGAGCAGGGCCGAGACACCCTTCTGGCCGGGCTCCGGACGCTGGTGCTGGCAGTACCAGCACTTCGACCGGTCGTGTGGCGTGTACTCCGCGGGTTCCTCGTACGTGGTGATGTAGCCCTCGTAGTTGCGCAGCACGACTTTGTGGTCCGAGTAACTGATCAGGTAGTTGGGCATTACCGGGATCTTCCCGCCCCCGCCCGGCGCGTCGATCATGTATGTCGGGACCGCGTAGCCCGACGTGTGTCCGCGCAGCCCTTCCATGATCTCCAGCCCTTTGCCGATAGGCGTTCGGAAATGCCCGGCACCCTCGACCAGGTCGCATTGGTACAGGTAGTAGGGCCGCACCCGGATCGCGACGAGCTTTTGCACGAGATCGCGCTGGATGTGCACGCAGTCATTGACGCCGGCGAGCAGCACCGACTGATTCCCGAGGGGAACCCCGGCACGAGCGAGCTTGTCGCACGCGCGAGCCAGCTCCGGTGTGATCTCGTCGGGATGGTTCACGTGGATGTTGAGCCAGAGCGGGTGGTACTTCGCGAGCATGTCGCACAGCTCGTCGTCGATCCGTTGCGGCAGGAAGACCGGCACGCGGCTGCCGAGGCGGATGATCTCCACGTGGGGGATTTCGCGAAGTCCACGGATCACCTGCTCGAGGAGCTTCGGGGCAAGGGTCAGGCCGTCGCCACCCGAGATCAGGACGTCGCGGACTTGCGGCGTGCGACGGATGTAGTCGAGCTGCGCTTCGTGCTCTCGGCGGTTGAAGTTCTGGCTAGCGTCGCCCACGATGCGGGAGCGAGTGCAATAGCGGCAGTAGCTCGCGCACTGCGTGGTGATCAGCATCAGGACGCGGTCGGGGTAGCGATGGACGAGGCCGGGGACGGGCGAGTGCCGGTCCTCGGCGAGCGAATCTTCCATCATCCCCGTGAAGGCGCGCAGCTCGCGGCCGGTGGGGATGACCTGGCGGCGGATCGGGTCGTCGGGGTCGTCCGGGTCGATCAAGCTAGCGAAGTACGGCGTGACGTCGACGCGGAACTTGTCAGGCGCACCGAGCCCTTCGCGCTCATCGTCGGTCAGGTTCAGGACCCGCGCCATCTCCTCGAGCGTGTTGATGCGGCGGGACAGCTGCCAACGCCAGTCGTTCCACTGCTCGTCGGGGACGTCAGCCCAGATGGGCGCACGGCGGCTGACGGCGAGGCGGCCGTCGGGGCCGAGACGCTGGGCCGGATCGCGCTGGTTCACCCACGGGTGCCCCTCGATCGGCTCCACTGCCCCGTCGGAGGCCCGTGCCGCGCTGGCCGTCTCGGTGGCGTGACCCGCAGCAGCGCGCTCGATCCTATCCACACCTGCCACCCTCCGATCCGACCCGCCGAGGAGACGAACGGGGAGTCGGGACGACCGCGGGGCCACCCCTCTACCCGGACTGCATACTTCTTATGCGATCTGCATGGAACTCGATGGTACCGCACGCATCGACGATCCGTTCGGGGCGCGACGACGCAAGGCTGTGGCGCGGGCTGTCACGCCAGGCTGTCGCCGCATCGCCGAACGGTCAGGCGTCTCTGCGCGGCAGGCTGGTGCCCCGGACTCGCCGCTTCCGGCTATCCTGCCGTCATTGTCCGCTCAGCGTGCGCCGTCGTTCTCGTCTGTGCCCGCTGCGGGCCGGAGGTACTCCGTGAAGAGCGTCACCGTCACCTGGGATTCTCAGCGCGGCATGTTCCAGGCCCACGGGGCGCGCCCCGACCGGCCCATCGAGATGGCCGCTCCGACCGCGGATCGCTCAGTACGCGCCATGTCCCCCGCAGAGACGCTACTCGCGGCGGTGGGCGGGTGTTCGGCGTGGGACGTGGTGGAGATCTTGCAGAAGCAGCGCCAGCCCGTGACCGGGGTGCAACTCCGCGTCGAGGGCGAGCAGCTCGACCAGGCGCCCTGGGCGTTCACCCGCGTGCACATCACGTACGTTGTCTGCGGGCGGGGGATCGACCCGAACGCCGCGGAGCGCGCCGTCCAGCTAAGCAACGAGAAGTACTGCTCGGTGATCGCAACCATCCGCGGTGTGGCGAGCGTGGAGAGCGATCTGGAGCTGATCGAACAGAGCAGCCCCGGCGAAGGTTGCGAGCCGGTCCTAGCCGGCCGGCCGGAGGCATGAGCCGCCGGACGTGGGCAGAGCGGCGGCGTGCGGACACGGGGGTGCCTTCGAGGAGGCATGGCCTGTCCAGAGACGGCCTCGCAGCCAGCAGCTCGGCGAGCCAGCGACTGGCGTAGGCGCGGGGAATCCGCGGGATCGAGAGATCCCCATGCCTGGACATGCCGCGACGTCGGTCGTCCGGACCGGGCCCCAGGCGTCGACCGGCAGCCGCGGGGGCTTCCGCGCGCGATCTGGGAACCGCCACGCCTAGACCGCCCGCATCTAGAACACCCACACCGGGACCGCCCGGGCGGTTCGGCGCGATCGGTCGCTGGGTCGCCCGTCATCCCTGGCCCGTGCTCGGAGCCTGGGCCGTCCTTATCCTGCTCGCGGCGCCGCTGGCGCCCCGTGCACCGGGAGTCTTGAGTGCAGGCGGCTTCACCAGCAACCAGCTCGAGTCGTCGAAAGCAGAGCTGCTCCTGGAGCAGCAACTAGGATTGCCGCCATCTGCGCTCGTGATCGTCATCCAGTCGGAGACTGCCGCGCGCGCGGGCGATCCCGCGTTCGAGTCGGCGGTCGCGAAAGCCATCGCGAACGTTCCGAGGGCCGCCCACGTCACCGGGGTGCGTCCGCACACCCTCGATCGTCACCAAGTCAGCGCCGACGGCAAGGTCGTCTACGAGGTTGTGTCGCTCGACCTTCAGCCGGACCAGTCGCCGGAGGCGCTCGCACCGGTGCAGGCCGCGCTGGTGCCGCAACCGGGCATCCGGACCTACCTCGCGGGGGGTCCCGCCTTCTACGGCGACATCCAGACGGTCTCCGAGTCTGATCTGCGGCGTAGCGAACTCGTCTCGCTCCCTCTCGCCGCCATCGCCCTGCTGCTTGTCTTCGGCAGCGCCGTGTCCGCCGTGATTCCGCTTGCCGTGGGTGGCACGGCAGTGCTGCTGTCACTCGCGATCATCTTCGTGGTTGCGAGTCTCACACCCATGAGCATCTTCGTGCTCAACCTCACCACCCTCCTCGGGCTAGGGCTCGGCGTCGACTACTCGCTGCTCATGACGAGCCGATTCCGGGAGGAGCTGGCGCGACAGGGCGGCGGACGGCGGCCCGACGGGCGGGTCGGGCGGACGGCGGTCGAGACGGCCGTGGCCGTCACGGTCGCGTCGGCCGGTAGGGCCGTGTTCTTCAGCGGCCTGACGGTCCTGCTCGGACTTGCAGGGCTCCTGCTATTCGAGTTCATGATCCTGCGGTCCGTGGGCGCCGCCGGCGCGATCGTGGTTGGGCTCGACGTGGCGGCGGCGCTGACACTCCTGCCCGCGCTGCTCACGCTCGCCGGTCCGCGGATCGACGCACTCGCCGTTCGCCGCCTCCGGCCCCGCGACCCGGAGGCGGGCGAAAGCGGCTGGGGACGGCTGGCGCGCTGGGTAATGGCCCGCCCGGTGCGCGTCTTCGTCCCGACGCTCGCGATCCTGGTCCTTTTCGGCCTGCCGTTCCTCCACGCTCGGTTTAACGCTCCGGACGCGAGCATCCTCCCCGAGAGCGTTCCGTCGCGCCAGGCGTACGACCTCCTGGTGCGCGAGTTCGGCCCGGGCGAATTCGACCCACTGCTACTGGCCATCCACACGACCGGTCCGGTCACGAGCCCAGCGAACATCAGCAAGCTCTACGACTGGTCGCGACGACTCGCGGCCGACCCGAGGGTGGTCAGGATCGAGGGGATCGTCGACCTTGATCCGCGGCTGACAGTGGCGCAGTACGAGCTGCTGTACTCGGCTCCGGGCGGGCCTCCAGACCGGATCGCCTCGAGCGAGCTCCAAGCGACCACGCGGGGCAACCTCACGACCTTCTCGGTCTACACCCCCTACGACCCGAACCGCAGCGCCTTCCGCGGGCTGGTGGATGAGCTGCGCACTCCTTCCTCGGCGCTCGCCCCTCCGCCGGGGATTACCGTGCAGGTCGCAGGCGGCGCCGCGGACGTGACGGACGTCGTGACCGCGGTCGCCGCGGAGTTCCCCCGAACGGCCCTCTTCCTCGTGGTCACCACCTACCTCGTGCTGTTCCTGCTCCTTCGATCGGTGGTGCTGCCGCTCAAGGCCCTCGTTATGAACAGCCTCTCGATCGTGGCAAGTTTTGGCGCGCTCGTCTGGATCTTCCAGGACGGTAACCTCTCCACGCTCCTCGGCTTCCGGCCGCTTGGCTTCGTGGAGACCACGCAGCCGGTCATTCTGTTCTGCGTGCTGTTCGGACTCTCGATGGACTACGAGGTCTTCCTACTGAGCCGCATGAAGGAGGTCTACGACCGGACCGGCGACAACCGTGAGGCGGTGGCGCGGGGGCTCGAGCGGTCGGGCCGGATCGTGACAAGCGCGGCTGCGATCGTAGTTGTGGTGGCTGGCTCGTTCGCGTTCGCCGGCATCGTGCTGATCAAGGCCCTGGGGCTGGGTGTCGCGATCGCTGTGGCCCTGGACGCTACGGTGGTCCGCGCGCTCCTCGTGCCGGCCACGATGCGGCTCCTGGGCGACTGGAACTGGTGGATCCCGCGCCGGCTCGCGCGATGGGTGTCGTCGCGCCTACCGCTCGTGGAGGCTGCACCTGTGGTGCAGCTGCTGGCCCTACTGATGGTGGCGGCGATCGTGCTGGCGGCATGCTCGCCGCAGGGTCGCCTACTCGGCCAGGACCCGACGCCGCAACCCGCAGTGCCGGCCGGCGCGCCGTCACCGTCGGCGGCTCACGACCCCCAGCCGCTGTCGTTCCCGCGCGACGAGGCGCCGCACGACCGCCTGACGGAGTGGTGGTACTACACGGGACATCTGCAGGCCGCGGACGGCCAACGTTTCGGGTTCGAGTTTGTGATCTTCCGGGCTGAACGAGGCGCGTTCCCCGTCTCGTGGGCGTCACACCTGGCGTTGACCGACGAGTCCGGGCACCGCTTTGTCTACGACCAGCGCTCGGAAATCGGCCCACAGGTCGACCTGGCCACGGCGGTACCGCTCGTGCCGGGTTCCACGGCGCCGTCGAGCCGTGTGCCGCTAGGCCTGTCTTCTAGCGACCTGTCACTCGGCGGCCTTTCGCTTCCGGCGGGGATCGGCCAGGGAGCCGGGTTCGCGCTGGGGATCACGGGTGTCCCGAGCGCCCCGGGACTTGGTCGGGCCGGTGAGTCGCCGTCGTCCAGCCCGTCGACGTCGGGCTCTTCGGGCGCGCCCTGGATCATGGCTGGCATCGGCGGCCATGACGTGCTCAGCGCGACGAGCGCCACCGCGGGCTTCGGACTCGCGCTTCGCCTCGATTCAGGCGGCCGGCCGCCAGTCCTGCAGGGCGGCACCGGCTGGATCGACTTCGGGCCAGCGGGCGGCTCGTACTACTACTCGCGCACCCGCATGGGTGCGGAAGGCATCCTGACGATCGGGACGCGGCAGCTCCAGGTGCAGGGCGAGGCCTGGTTCGATCACCAGTGGGGCGACTTCATCGCGGTAGGCGCGGGAGGTTGGGACTGGTTTGCCGTGAACCTCGCCGACGGCACCGATATCACGCTGTCGCTGGTGCGTGACACGTCGGGCAGCTACCCGCTGGTGTATGGGACGCTGGTGCACACCGACGGCACGTTCGAGCACCTCGACGGGTCTATGTTCAGGGTCCAAGTGACAGCGCACTGGACGAGCCCGCAGACCGGCACGACCTACCCGGCCGGCTGGACGATCAGCCTGCCCTCGCAGGGATTGGCGATCCGCCTGCGACCCACGGTGGCGGACCAGGAGCTCGACGCGCGCGCCACGACCGGCGTCGTCTACTGGGAAGGCTCGCAGGTCGTGTCAGCCGATCGGGACGGCCTCCCGTTGGGCGGACAGGCATACGTCGAGCTCACCGGGTACGGCCGGCGGTGACGGGGACGGGGAAAGCCGCCGCGAAGCCGCGGCCGTAATGCGGGGCCAACATCTCGGCCAAGCATCTCGTCACGGGAGACCGGCGTCCGTTCCTGCCCGGCATGCTGCCTGGCAGGGTGCCTTCGGATCGCGGTCGCCCTCGACCATCGCGCGCCATGCCTGCCACGAGTGTGGTCGCTCGCTGGTGCGCCCAACGAAGAGGGGGGCAGACGGGGAGGGATGGTCGGGCTTGAGCGACTCCCTCGTCGCCTTGGAGAGCGCGACCCAGCCGGCGGGCTCCGTGGCGGGCACGGGCCGTGTGAGCGGACCCTGCCGCGGAGCCAGCGGCGTCGAACCAGCAACGGTGTTGAGTTGAACAACCTCGACGGGGCACCCGCGCACGCAGATTCCGCCTCCGATGCTCGGCGACTTGGGTCGGGTACTCCATCATCCAGCGCCGCGGAAGCGAGCTTCCCCCGCCCACCTCGATGCCCGCGCGATCCGGACGCGACACGTCGAGCGCCTGCACGGGGCATGCGTCCATGCACACGCCAAAGTTGAAGCAGCCCCGCGATTCGATCGTGATGCGGTAGCCCATGCCCCCCTCCGGCGCAGGTCGTCTCCTCGGGACGATGGCGTGAGGAGTGCGGCTGGGACACACACGTCGGGACGGGCGGGCACGCGCTTGACGGGGGAGCAGGTGGTGCCGGATGGCTCGGGCCGGTGGGATCTTAGGATTGGCCGCGTCTAGTCGAGCGCCGCCAGTCAGTCAGTGGGGATCAGCCCTTCGCGAACGGCACGCGCGGCCAGTTCCGTGCGACTCTGTGCGTGGAGCTTCTCAAGGATGTTCTTGAGGTGGAACTTGGCCGTGTTCTCGGTGATGCCGAGCCGTGAAGCGATCTCTTTGTTGCGCAACCCCAGCGTCACCAGCCGCAGCACGTCCACCTCGCGGTCCGTCAGCCGGTCAGGATCGACTGGCACGTAGGGGCGATCGGCCCGCAGGAACTCGTCGATGATGCGCGCGGCAGTGGCCGGGGTGATGGCGGCCTCCCCGCGAGCGACGGCCTCCAACATGGAGCGTAGCTGCGCGCCCTCGAGATTCTTCAGCAAGTACCCCTGCGCTCCCGCCTTGATTGCGGTGAACAGGTCGCCCTCGTCCTCGCTGACGGTCAGCATGACGATGGCGACCTCCGGGTGGTCCGTGTGGATGCGCTGCGTCGCCGCCAGGCCGGAGAGCCCAGGCATGCGAACGTCCATCAGGACAAGGTCCGGGCGCAGTCGATCCGCCAGCGCCACGGCGTCCTCCCCGTTCGACGCCTGACCCACGACCTCGTGGCCCCACGCCGAGACCAGGGACGCGACGCCGTCACGGAACAATGCGTGATCGTCAGCCAGCAGGATTCGCATCAGGCGACCCTCCTCCCGACGGTGTTAGGCATCGGGACGTGCAGCACGACCCGCGTGCCGTGCGGCTGGCCCGCCTCGAATCGCAGCTCTGCCCCGATCATCGCGGCGCGCTCCTGCATTGTTTTCAGCCCATAGTGTGGCCAGTCCGTCGGCGGCGGAGCCGGCGCCATCCCGTGTCCGTCGTCTTCCACCTGTATCCCGAGCGATCCCCCCTCCGCAGCGAGCGACACCATGACCCGGCGCGCCGACGCATGCTTGCGAACGTTTGTGAGCGCCTCCTGCACGATCCGGAAGACCTGCGCCTCCACGTCCGGCGCGAGCACCGGTCCCCGGACGGACTGCGGGGCTTCGACCCGCGTGACGATCTTGGACGCCTCGGAGAAGCGCGCCGCGTACTCCTCGAGCGCACCGACCAAGTGCCGGTCGGGCGGGATAGGGCTCTTGAGCCCCAGGATCGCCTCGCGGACGTCGACGTAAACCGATCGTGCGGCGACGGTCAGCTCCGACAGCTGGGCCCGCGCGGCGTCCACGCGGCCGGCCGCCAGCAGCTCGGTCACGGCCTGCGACTTCGTGGTGACGTAGCCGAGAACCTGCGCGAGGCCGTCGTGCATCTCGCGGGCGATACGCTCCCGCTCACCCCGAACGGCGAGTTCGCGCAACTCGCGCTGCAGGCGATCGTTCTCTAACGCAATTGAGGCCTGGTTGGCGAGCGAGGACAGGGTCTCCACGTCGCCCACCCCGTACGCGCGCCCGGTGCGCGCGGTGACGGCGAGGGTGCCGATTGTGTGGTCCCCGCGGCGTAGCGGCGTGGCGAGGTTCGCGACCCGGTATGCGGGTCCCACGAACCGACGGAAGTCCTCGCCCAATTGTGCGGCTGAGGGATCCACTGCGTCGCGCGGACCACTCGCCGCGGCGAGGCGAGGCTCGCCCCCGGCGCCCTCCAGGACCAGGACGGCCACGTCCGCGCCGAGGAGCGTGCGGGCGTTTTCGACGACGGCGCGCAGGATCTCGTCGATATCGAGCAGTGCTGTCATGGCCACGCTGACGTGGTGCAGGGCCGCCGATTCCGCATGGCGGGCCTCGAGCTCAGCGTTGCGCTGGCGCAACGCGCCGGCGAGGCGGTCGATCTCGCCAAACGCAAAACGGCCGTACACGATCGCGAGCACGGTCACCACCGCCATCACCAGCAGGGTGTCGCGCGGGAAAGGTACATGCGGATCGAGGAGGCTGTCGCTGGCCACCTCGATCGCGCCGACCACGACGATCGGCACGAGCACCGCGAGCCAGCGCCGCTGCAATCGCATCGGCGAAGGGTACGCGGGAATCGAGCGAGAGGGCAGCTGGGCGGCTACCCGGACGGAGATTCCTCGACCCGGACGCTACCCAAGCGGGCAGCGCGGTTGGAGCGCTCCCTTCCGACACCCGACCATGGTCGGCGGGCGCTTCGTGATCGCCCTGGCGTCCACACGAAGAGGCTGCTCCGCGTTCCCAGGGCTGGCGCGCAACCGCGGAACGCAGGGCTCCGATCCGCGACGGCGGCGGCAACGGAGCCGACCGCCGAAATCGAAGCGCTTCGGTCGGCGCTGACGCGCCCGCCCTCAGTCGGCGGCAGCCAGCGCGTCAAGCGCCTGCGGCAGGTTGGCGCGGCCGAAGCCCAGGCGGAAGCGGTCCGAAGCGCACCCGAACGCGGGCCCCGGCGCGACCACCACTCCGGCTCTCTCGCGCCAGTGCGCGAGCACCGCCCATGGGTCGCCAGTGTGCCGCGCGAGCACGGCGCGCCCGATGCGGGCCACCGAAACGGTCGTGGCCGCCGGCCGTACCCAGGTGAAGAGGTCTGGGCGTGCGGCCGCGAACGCCTCAAGGCGCACCATGTTGGCCTCGCATCGTGCGCGCGTCCGTTCGCAGAGCGTCCGCTCGGCGCGCAGCGCGATGGTGGCGAGCACCTCGGAGGGGCCAGCGGCGCAGAGCGTCGTGTAGTCCTTGATCGCCAGCGCCCTTGCCCGCAGCGCGTGGTCGCCCGTCACAAGCCAGCCGATGCGAAGCCCGGCAAGCCCGTATACCTTCGAGGTCACGCCCACCGCGGCGGCGCGCTCCGAGAGTTCGGTGACGGACGGAGCCGTGGCGGACGACCACTCGAGGCCCCGGTACACCTCGTCGCCCAGCACGCGGATCCCGTTCTCGTCGCAGCGCGCGACGATCTCCCGGACCTGCTCTGGGCTCGCGGCGACTCCGGTCGGATTGTGCGGGGTATTGAGCACGAGGAGCGCAACGCCGGGCCGCAGCTCGTCCATCAGCCGCTCGAAGGGGAACCTCCACGCGTCGCCGTCCGGTTCCACAGGCACCAGGTCAAGCGTTGCCCCCATGGCGCGAGGCATCTCGTGCAGCGACTGGTATGCGGGGGTTAGCGAGATCGCGCGATCTCCCGGCCGCAGTGAGGCAGCGAACGCCAGCATCAGCGCCTCCGCAGCCCCGACCGCGATCAGGACGTCATCGGGGGACCGCCCCCGGTGGAGGGCCGCGACGGCGGCACGCAGCTGTGGGTCACCAGCGGCGGTGCGGTAGCCGAGTCGGAGCTGGTTCCAGCGGTCCCGTTGGTCGGGCTCGGCAAGCGCCAGCAGCTCCACGATGGAGATCGTCTCCGGATCGGACGATCCGAGCTGATGCGGAAGGTCGAACTCGAAGCGGTCGAAGAACCGTTCCAAGGCGAACTCGGGGACGTCACCCAGATGTGTCATCTCCGGGATCGGGCGGGAACGGTCCTGCGACGTGGCGCGTTGCGCGGCACGAGCGGCGCGCCGTCCGGAGGCACCGTCAGGACCCGGACCGCGTCCAGAGCGTCACCTGGGCTCCCGCGCGGCGTCGATCTCGGCACGCGGCGGCATCCCCTCGCGGGCGCCCCGCCGCAGGGTGGCAAGTCCGCCCGCGGTCCGTCCACGTCGTGCCGCCTCCGCGAAGGGCCGATCTTCCGCGAGCGCGGCCGCGAACGCCCCGTTGAATGCGTCGCCCGCGCCGACGGTATCGACCGGTTCGACCTGCAGTGCGCGGAAGGTCCGGTCCACGTCGGGACCGAACGCCAGCACGCCCCGGGCCCCCAGCGTGACGGCGATGCGGAGCTCGCGATCGGACTCGGCGAGCCGCCTGACGGCGTGCTCCGGGTCACCGGCCAGGTCCGGGACCAGCGCATCGAGCTCGATCTCGTTCGGGGTGAGGTGAGTCGCCAGCCGCAGCAGCGCCGACGGAACGTCGCGGGCCGGAGCGGGGTTCAGGACGAACCGGGCACGGCGTTGCCGCGCGACGAAGGCGGCAGCTAGGACGGCATCGACGGGTACTTCGAGGCTCGCCAGCAGCACCGAGCCTTCACCGAGCAGTCGCGCTAGCGCCTGCTCCACGTCGGTCGGCGTCAGCGTCGCGTTGGCGCCCGGCGCGACCACGATCTGGTTCTCGCCGGTGGCGTCGACCGCGACCAGCGCAATCCCGGTGGACACGGCCGGCCGCATCAGCGCGCAACCGCAGTCGACTCCTTCCTCGCGCAACTCAGCGAGGGCCTCCTGGCCGAACCTGTCGTCACCGACCGCGCCGACGATCGCAACGGAGCCTTCACGCGGCCCTCCCCGGAGGGCCCGCGCTGCCGCCACGGCCTGATTCCCACCTTTGCCGCCGTGGTGCAGCGCGAACGTCCCGCCGACCACAGTCTCGCCGGGCGCCGGCAACGTAGCCCCGCTGACCACCATGTCCACGTTGATGGCGCCGAGGACGACCACGGCGGTGCCCCGCCCGCCCACGGGGGGAGCGTCGGTCATCCTGTGACGAACTCCCCGCCGTCGATGCCGAGCACGTTGCCGGTCAGCCACTCGGTCCCGTCGCGCGAGAGCGTCACGATGGCCCGCGCGACGTCCTCGGTGGTCGTCATCCGGCCGCTGGGGTTACGGCGCCGGGCGACTTCGACTAGCTCGTCGCGCTCCGGGATCTGCTGGAGCGCATGCGTCATCGTGACGCCTGCCCGAATCGCATTGCAGGTCGCGCCGATGCCATGCCTCGCGAGCTCCATGGCGAGCTGCCGACAGTGGGATTCGAGGGCCGCCTTAGCGGCGCTGACGGCGCCGTAGCTCCCGACGACGCGGGTGGACCCCTCGCTGGTCATGGCGTAGATCCGCGACCCAGCCTCGATGAACCCTTCGCGCACCAGATCCTGCGTCCAGTACACAAGGCTGTGCGCCATGACGTCGAGGGTCATCTCCATGTTCTTCCGGCTGATGGCGTCGGCGGCGTCGGGGGCGAGGAACGGCTTTAGCGTGCCGAACGCCAGCGAGTGCATGAGCACGCGAACGTATGAATGCGCCCCGCCGGCCTGAGCCCGTTCGAATCGCTCCCTGAGCGCTCGGAGGACCTGTGCGCGCTGCTCGTCGTCGGCCGCGTTGGCGTTGAAGAAGTGCGCCTCGCGTCCGAACGACTCGATCCGCGCGCGGACCTCCTGCACGTGGCGCATGCCGGCGCGCCGGTCCAAGTGCACGCCCGCGATGTGGTACCCGTCTTGGGCGAGGGCCAGAGCGGCTGCCTCACCGAAACCGCTGCTGGCGCCCAGGATCAGCGCCCAGCGCTCGCGTTCGTCAGCCACGGTGTGCTCCTCTCTCACCTCGGTCGCGGGGGAGTCTAGCAGCGAGGCAGGGTGCGGAGCTGGAGCCTGTCGGATATGCGTCGCGAATGCGCGGCCGGCCGCGGGCCGTGGGACGCGTCCGCGGATACCATGTGCGCCATGACCGAACGCCTGACCCTGATGACCGTCCACGCGCATCCTGACGACGAGACCATCACGACCGGCGGGATCATGGCCAAGTATGCCGCCGAGGGCGCCCGCGTCGTGTGCGTTACGTCGACGCAGGGAGAGAACGGCGAGATCGTCGTTCCCGAGCTTGACACTCCCGAGAACCACGGGCGGCTGGGCGAGATCCGGCAGCTCGAGCTGAAGCGTGCCCTCGCACACCTGGGCTCGATCGAGCATCACTACTTGGGCTACCGCGACTCCGGCATGATGGGGACCCCGCCCAACGACGATCCGCGCGCCTTCTGGCAGGCCGACACCGACAAAGCGATCGGCCGGCTGGTGCGGTTCGTGCGCGAGGACCGGCCACACGTCCTGGTCGGGTACAACGACTTCGGCGGCTACGGGCACCCGGACCACATCCGGGCGGCGCTGGTCGCGAAGGGAGCCTTCGCACGAGCTGGGGACCCAAGCTGGTATCCCGAGCAGCTCGAGGGACCAGACGCGGTCGAACCGTGGCGCCCTCTCAAGCTCTACGAAGCGGTATTCGACGTGGAGCGTCGCGAGGAGATGAGCCGGCTGCTCAACGAGCGCGGCATCAACTCCTGGTGGGCGCCCGACCCGGGCGAAACCGAGGATCAGCGCCACCAACGCGAGGCGTACATGGCGCGCATGGCCGCGGCGACCGGTCCGAAGACGACGCGCATCGACGTGGTCGACTTCTTGGCGGCGAAGCACGACGCGCTCGCGGAGCACGTCACGCAGATCGCGAGCGACAATCCGTTTCTAGCGCTGGGCCCCGAGGAGTGGCGCCGGTTCGCCCCCGCGGAGGAGTTCACGCTCCGGGTGTCCCTGGTCGCACCGGTCCGGATCCCCGAGGAGGACTTGTTCGCGGGCCTGCGGTAGCAGGCAGTCAGTCCGGCTGAACGAACGGAGCTCCTATCGAGGGCGAGCAGTTGCTCAGTGCGCGTGCTGCAGGGCGTTCCCTCGAGCAGTCGGCTGACCGCCGTATCGGCCCGGTCTATCGTGACGCGTCCGAGGCCGGCGTCGCCGAGAGCGTGCGCGATCGCGACAGCGATCCGCGGGTCACTGTCGCAGATGAGGACACGGACCCGGGGTCGAAGCGGTCGGCGCCCGCAAGCGTCATGACCCTCGCAGGGTAGCGGCGAGGGTCAACACCGGCGCCGAGAGAGTGCAGATGAGGAGAGAGAGACATGGCCGACATCGACATCCTGCGGCAGCAGCTGCTCGAACTCGTCGACGGACGCGGAGCGCACATGCCGTTCGACGCGGCCGTCGCCGGCTTTCCTGCGGAGGCGATCAACCGACGGCCGCCCAACGTGCCATACACGCCGTGGCACCTGCTCGAGCACATCCGCATCGCCCAGTGGGACATCCTCGACTACATCCGCAACCGCGCGTACATCGCCCCGAACTGGCCAGAGGAATACTGGCCGGCCCGGGACGACACCGCCACGCCCGAGCGGTTTGCGCAGACCATCGCGTCGTTCCAGGCAGACCGCACCGCGCTACACGATGTGGTCGCCGACCCTGCGACCGATCTGCTTGCGGCGATCCCGGGTACGCCCGGCCACACGCTCCTCCGCGAGGTGCGCCTAGTGGGCGACCACAACGCCTACCACATCGGCGAGTTTGCGATCTTGCGCCAGGTCATGGGCACGTGGCCGGCTGACCGGCGGGAATAGGCAGGACCGACGGGCGAGCGGACGGGGACGGTCCTGTGGGACGCCCAAGGATGGCGGACCCGACCGGATTCGAACCGGCGATCTCCAGCGTGACAGGCTGGCATGTTGGGCCGCTACACCACGGGTCCGTGCGGCGCGGCGGAGTCTAGCAGGTACGGCAGGCGATCGCAGCCTCCGGGATCTCCGTGGCATGCCCCCCTATACTCCGCTCGATGTCGCTGGTGGATCTGCGCTCCGACACCGTCACCCACCCCACGCCCGAGATGCGCCGTGCCATGGCGGACGCGGAGTTGGGCGACGATGTGTTCGGTGACGACCCCACCGTCAACGCGCTCGAGGCGCGCGCGGCCGAGGTCACCGGCATGGAGGGAGGCCTCTTCGTCGCTTCGGGCACGATGGGGAACCTCGTGTCGCTGATCGCGCACGTACCGCGCGGGGGCGAGATCATCGCGGAGGCCGAGTCGCACACCCTACGGGACGAGCAGGCTGGTCATGCGGTCATCGTGGGCGCTTCAGCCCGGGGGATTCCCGCGCGTCCCGACGGCACCATGGATCCGGCGCTGGTCGCGGCGGCCTTCCGCGATCCCCTGGACCTTCACGAGCCGCGCACTTCTTTGATCGTGCTGGAGAACACGCACGCGCATTCGATGGGCCAGCCGCTTACGCCCGATTACACGGCCAAGATCGCGGGCATCGCGCACGGGCACGGCGTCCCGCTTCATGTAGACGGCGCTCGCCTTTTCAATGCCGCGGTTGCCCTGGGCGTCCCCGCAGCTGAACTGCTGGCGCCGGCCGACTCCGCGACTTTCTGCCTGTCGAAGGGACTGGCCTGCCCGATCGGATCGGTGGTCGTCGGGGCCGGCGGCTTCATCGCGCGGGCGCGCCGAGCCCGCAAGCTCGTGGGGGGCGGCATGCGCCAGGTCGGCGTCCTCGCCGCGGCCGGCCTGATCGCGCTGCGGGACGGTCCCCGCGGCATGATCGAGCGACTGGCCGAGGACCACGTGAATGCCAGGCGGCTGGCTGAGGCGTTCGCCTCAATGCCCGGCATCGTCGGTCTCGACCCCGCGCGGGTCGCAACGAACTTCGTCGTGTTCGGCGTGGCGGCAACCGACCGAGGCGGCGCCGCCACTGACCTCGCCCCGCGAGAGCTGCGGAGCCGCTTTCTCGATGCGCTGCGCGCCGAAGGCGTGCTAATGATCGAATACCCGCACGACACGATCCGCGCAGTGACGCACTACGGCGTGGGCACGGACGACGTCGACCGCGTCGTGGTGGCCTGCCGGGCGGCCCTGTCGGCCTGCGGGGCCGCTCCGTCGCCCGCTACCCCCACCAGCTGACGGGGAGGGCGGCGCCCGCGGCACGGCGCGCCACGAGCCAATAGGAGCGAGATGACCGAGCGGCTGGACGGGCGGTTCTGGACCCTTGTCGAGGACCACTTCAGGTACCTAGTCCGGGCCATGCCGGTCTTCGCCACCTTCATGGGCATCCACTCCGAGGACCACCGCCTGGGGGACGCGTCCCGCGACGCCGTCCTCGACCGCGCGATCCACGAGCGCCGGTTCGTGGCCGATCTCGAGGCGCTCGACGAGGGCGGACTCTCGCCGGAGGTCCGCTTCGAGCGGGAGCTTGCCGTCCACGCGTCCCGCCTCGAACTGTTCACGCTGGAAGAGGAGCGGACCTGGGAGCGCCGCTCGTGCGCAGTGGAGGAAGTTGGGGACGCCGTATTCTCGCTCCTTGCCCGCGAATTCGCGCCGCTGGCGGACCGGCTCGAGTCTATCGCATCGCGGCTCGAGGCCGTCCCGACCGCGCTGCGCCAGCACCGCAGCCGGCTTGGGCCGGTCCCTGTGCGGTTGTGGAACGAGATCGACCTGGGCTCCGCGGCCGAGATGCCGGCGCTGTTCGACGATGTCGTCCTAGAGGGGCGGCTCGCCTGGCCCAACGGAAGCCCGGCTCGCCGCCGGCTCGAAGCTGCGGTCGAGGGCGCCCAGACTTCCATGGACGAGTACACGAGCTGGCTGCGCACTCGCCTAGCAGATGCTACTGACGACTGGCCGCTCGGTCGCGAGCGGTACGAGCACCTGGTGCAGCTTCGCGCCCTGGACGGGCTCGACGGCGACGACATCCTCGCCGCAGGGGAGGAGCAGCTGGAGCGCAACCGGGCCGCGCGGCGCGCAGCCGCTTGCCAGATCGACCCGGACGCCCCGGAGCGGGAGGTCATCGAGCGCATCAAAAGCGATCACCCGGCGACTTTCGAGCTGGCCCTGAACGCATACCGCGACGCCATGTTGCGCGCGAGGCAGCATGTGATCGATCACGACCTCGCGACCCTGCCGCCCGGCGAGACACTCAGCGTGCAGGCCACTCCGCAGTACCTGCGGAACGCGTCGGTGCCGTTTGCCGCGTACTTCCCGCCGCCGCGGTTCGACGCGAAACCGGTCGGCCTTTATATCGTGACGCCCTCTGTGGACGGGGACGCCGGCGCCATGCTCGAGCACAACTGGGCGGGGATCAGCAATACGAGCGTGCACGAGGCGTACCCGGGACATCACCTGCAGCTGTCCGCCGCGAACACGCACCCTAGCCTCGTCCGTGCGCTGGTCGACGCCCCCGAGTTCGTCGAAGGCTGGGGTATGTACAGCGAGCAGATGATGCGAGAGCACGGGTTCGATGACGGCCCCGCGCACATGGTCGCGCTGCACACCGACGCCATCTGGCGCGCGTGCCGGATGATCCTCGATGTCCGGCTGCACCGCAGCGAGCTAACTGTCGCGCAGGCGACCGACTTCCTGGTGGACCGCACTGGGTTCGAGCGGGCGAACGCGCAGGCAGAAGTATTCCGCTACACGTACACGCCCACCTACCAGCTCAGCTACTTGCTCGGCAAGGTGCTGCTGCTCCGGCTCCGTGAGGACGAGCGACGCCGCCTCGGGGCCGGGTTCTCGCTGCGGCGCTTCCACGACCAGCTCCTGTACTCGGGCGGGCTGCCCATCTCGTTCCATCGGCGGCTGCTCGCCGGCGAGGGTGGCGGGCCGACGCTTCCGCCGGCCGATCTCCACGATGTGGCCGTCGCAGTCTCCTGATGCAGGTCATCCCGAGCATCGACGTCGCCGAGGGTCGTTCACGTCTGGTGTTCTGGCCCGGCGCGGCAATGGGCACGGGAACGCCGACGGATCGCCCTGAGCGGATCGCACGCTACTTCGTTGAGCTCGGCGCGCCGGCGGTCCACCTCGTCGACCTCGACGGCGCCCGGACGGGTCGGCCGGCTGCGCTTGACGTCGTCCGGCGGGTCGCGGCCGAGGTCGCGGCGCCGTTGCAGGTCGCCGGCGGCGCCGACGGCGCAGACCAGATCCGACTGTTGTTTGCGGCGGGGGCCACGCGGGTCGTGATGCCGCTGCTTGCCGTTGCGGAGGATCCCGAAGTCCTCCGCGCGTGCCTCGACGTCGCCGGCAGCTGGCTCGCGGTTGGGCTCGACCCGCGTCCCGACCGGCTGCGCGAGTATCGGTGGCGCGCCGGCGCGACGCCCACCGTGACGCAGCTAGTCGCCCGCCTCGCAGCTGCGGGCGTCGAGCGCTTCGTGCTTTCGCATGCCGGCGCCGAACCCGACCCCGCTCTGCTAGCCTCGCTCACGGCCGCCGCCGAGGCCGAGTTCCTCGTGGCAGGCGGTGTGACGTCGTTGGAGGGCATCCGGCGGCTGGCCGGTACTGGCCTCACGGGGGTGATCCTTGGCGAGACGCTGCTGTCCGGCCGCGTCGACTATCCGGCCGCGGTTGACGCCGCGTCCGCAGCGAGTTGACGAGAAGAAGCGCGCCATGTATTTGACGGCGAAGCGGGCTGGTCGCGCGCTCTCGGTGACCCTAGCCGCGGCCGCGGCCGCCGTCCTGATCGCGACTTGCTCCGCAGGCGCGGGGGGGGCCGCGGCGTCCCCGACCGCCGTCCCGGCCACGCAGGCACCGGCGCTTCAGCTCAAGCCGCCCACAGCGACGCCCCTGACCTCTGCGCCGGCGGCACCCGCCGGAGACGGGACAACCATCACCCTGCATACTCAGAAGGGCGACATCGTGATTGCCCTCGACAACCGGAGCGCGCCGGTGGCGGCCCAAAACTTCGAGAACCTCGCCCGCGCCGGCTTCTACGACGGTACGGTCTTCCACCGGATCGTCCCTGGCTTCGTCATCCAAGGTGGTGACCCGACTGGGACCGGTACGGGCGGGCCTGGCTACTCGTTCCCCGACGAGCCGTTCGCCGGCACCTACGTTCCGGGAACGGTGGCGATGGCGAACGCCGGTCCCAACACGAACGGATCACAGTTCTTCATCGTCGTCGGCGCACAGGCCGCCTCGCTCCCCCACGCCTACACCATCTTCGGAACCGTGACGTCCGGGCTCGACGTCGCCGAGCAGATCGCGCAAGGGCCGCGCGGCGGGCCCCAAGGCGACCAGGCGATGCAACCGGTGAGGATCCTGTCGGTGACCGTGGCGGCCCCGGCAGGCTGATGGGAATCGTTCTGCTTGCCTCCGGGCGTCGCGCGGCCTGTTCGACGGGCCTGTGCTACGGTGGCCAAACCGCACAGGAGACAGGTCTTGTCCGCGATCGTCGACACCACGCTTGGCTACTTCCGCATTGATTTCGAGCGAGACGCCGCGCCGACCACCGTGGCCAACTTCGAGAAGCTGGCACGCCAGGGTTTCTACGACGGCGTCCTGTTCCACCGCGTTGTGCCGGGTTTCGTCATCCAAGGCGGTGACCCGACCGGCACCGGCCGCGGAGGCCCGGGATACACGTTCGCGGACGAGCTACCGGGCTCCGGCCTGGACTACGCGAAGTACGTGGTCGCGATGGCAAATGCCGGACCGAACACTAACGGCAGCCAGTGGTTCGTCTGCTTGACCGACCTGCGAGGCCGGCTCCCCAAGAACTACTCGATCTTCGGCCGCGTGACCAGTGGCACCGACGTCGTCGACAGGATCGGGAAGGTGCGAACCGGCTCGGGCGATCGGCCGGCTCAGGACGTGAAGATGACGAGAGTGACGATCGACGAGGCCGCCACTACGGGCTGAGGGGTGCCCGACGTCCCGCCGACGCCGGGCGGCCGTCGCGTCGCGGTCCGACTCGGAGCACCGTGGACGAAGCTCCAAACAATCGCCACGTTGCGAAATATTAACCGACCTACTGAGCGAATCGCTTGAGCCGGCCGGTGGTGCCGCGTACACTCTGATGCGCTGCTCGTCAGCAACTGCCCCAGCAGCAGGGTCATGGGTAGGTCGGGTTAGGGTAGCCGGTGCAGCCGGCGTGATAGATGCCCTTGCAGCGTGGCAGAAGCTCCGTGTCATCGTGAGATGATCGGGGACTTCAGCGGGACAGTGTCGAAAGGCCCCTCTTTGTCGAGGGGCCTTTCGCGTCCCACTGGATCGCCTAGAAGCGGACACGCGGCCCAAGCATGGAGGCAGCGAGATCCGCAGCCGGCATCCTGTACGATGACCCCGCGCCGTGCGCGCCCGTAGCTCAGCGGATAGAGCGTCTGCCTCCGGAGCGGTTTGGGCCAACCGCAGTGGTCCCCGAACGGGGAAGGAGGTTGTGCGGACTCGTCGGCGGCCGAGTTATGCGCTGAAACCCTCTTGCCCCAACCCCGGCCAGGGCACTTCGCGTGCCTGACCAGGTGGTACGACGCTCCGGCTGGCTACGCAGGGTTCGCGAGTACGAGACCCTGAGGATCGGCATAGACCAGATTCGCATTGCCAATCCGGCGGCTTGAAGGGTCAGGCCTGCGGGAGGCGCTTGCCATGGGCAGCGGGCGCAGTGGCAGACGCTGGAGCACCGAGAAAGACTCGCGGCAAACACCCACCCCTTGAGGATGATGCGCGTGCTGCCCTGATCGTTGGCCGACGTCGTGAGGCTGGAGGCAGTGCCGCGATCCCCGACCGCCGCTTCCTCCCGAAGAAGGCCGCCACGTCGACATGTCCGGCTTTCTCGCTCGCGCCGAGGATCAGGCGCTCTGCACGGGCAGCCGGGAGCGAACCATGCGCTCGCCGCTCGACCGTTTACGTGGATCGGGTCTGCGAGGACGGCATGCCATCTGTGTCCCCAAGGTCACGGACATGACTGCGTAGGGCGGCGATGGCCCTGACCGGGGCATTAACTCTGTTCCAAAGCTAGATTTAGTCTTAGACTTCTGACATGGACGCCGAGATTGGCGAAGTCATTGAGTGCCTCGAGACTGTTGCGGTCTGCCGCCTCGCGGGTGTAAACCGATCCACGCTGGACTATTGGGTGAGGACCGGTCTTGTGAGCCCGTCCCTTCGAACGTCTCCTGGTCGGCGCCGCACGCGTCTGTGGACCGTCCGCGACGCAGTCGTCGTCCGTACGATCGCCGCACTCAGGGAGTCCGGTTGCGCCCTCCACCAAGTGCGGCGGGCTCGCGACGCCGTCACCGAGCAATGGGGCTCATTCGGGAGTGATGCGACCCTCGTGTGGACGGGCAGCGATGTACTTCGAATAGGCCCCGAAGGAGAGGTCGAATCGCTGCTTCGCCGGCCTAGGCAACAAGCGTTCCGGGCGGTCGCTCTGCCGCTAAGCGTCTGGCGCGATCAGACCGGTGCCGAGGTGCTTGAGATCGGCGCGGATCGCATCGCCGACGGAGTTGCAAAGCGCCGCGTGGCCACGAGGTGAGTGATGGCAGCTCTTGATCCCCGTCCTCTCCGCGTCACCGTCTCCGGCAGCTTCCGCCGTCATCTCACAGCCGTCCAGGAGGCAGTGGGAGCTCTCAATGATGAGGGAGCCGTCGTGCTGTCGCCAGCGGATCCGCGAATCGTCGATGCGTTCGGGTCGTTCGTGTTCGTCTCAAGCGATCAGCGCCGGTCGATCAAAGGCGTCCAGGCTCGTCACCTCGACGCCATACAGCACTCTGACTTTCTGTGGCTCGTGTGCCCTGATGGCTACGTAGGGCCATCGGCAGCGCTGGAGGTCGGATTCGCGATCAGCTCGGGTACCCCGATCTTCTCGGACGTTGCACCGAACGATTGGACGTTGCGCCAGTTCGTGACTCCGCTCGGGAACGTTCGCGCCGCGTGCGCGTTCATACGGGGGATCGGCGAATCCGAGCCAAGCCGACCGAGCCTCCTCTTGGACCCCGGTCAGGCACTCGAACAGGTCTGGCGTGAGCTGGCTCAGGTTGAACGCTCCCTCAGCGATCGGAGGCCTGTGGCTGGCGACCCCACCGAGGAACCAATCCGGCGCATCCGTGAGTTGCTCGAGACACCGGGCGGCCGATGAGCGGGAGCGGGCCGTCGATTCTCGATGGCCCGATCGCGCCTCGCCAGCCCGCTCTCTCATTCGGCGAGCTCGCGCAGCTCCGCGACATAACACGCGAGATCGTTGAACGATCGACGCAGTCAATTCGCGAATACCGCGATGACGGGTCTGGTGGTTTCTTTCACGTCCTCGACGCCGACGCGCCAGGAGGGAAGAACGTCCCCGGGGACTACTCAAAAGCGTCGACCGCAACCGTCGTCACTTTCCTCGTTCGAACAGGGCGATGGAGGGACATCGCCGGTGACCGCGACGTCGACGCGGCCCAGGCTCTTCTCGACCGTGTTCTTGCCCCCGACGATGAATGGACGAGCGCCCAGCTGCCCCTGAACAACGCATTCACCGTCGGATTCAAGCTTGAATTGGCAGGCGCCCTATTGGACGCTGGTGCGACCCTCCGGACGCCCCACCTCGAGCTCTGCGGCGAGAAGCTCGAGACCCTGTCAACGGCACTTGCCGCCGGCAACGGCCGCGTTCGAATCGAGCAGCGTGAACTCGTGCTCGGCGAGGTACCGAACTCATATCTAACTCAGCTGGCGGTCCGGGTTATCCTGGATTGGGAGACCCGCGATCTTCACCAGGGCCGACGATGGCTGACACCTGAACTCATCGAGCTGGCGTGGGACGCCGCGACAGCGTCGGCCAATCGAGAGGTGGCGCTCCTGCAGGCCGACCCTCTAGCGGCAGACGTGTTCGAGCTCGGATATGCGCTCTTGGTTGGTGTCCGACTGGCTCCGTCCGATCTCCGGCCGACACAGCGCCACCTGTTACGCCACGCTCTGACCCAGTTCTTTGATGCGCAGCGATCTGATGGCAGTTGGCCGCGCGGCCGGAGGCTCTTCAGCTATCCGCGTTACGGCAACGCCTACTGTTACGACGCGGAATTCCTCAGCCAGCTCCTGGCGACCTTCCCGGACAGCCAGATCCTCCTGCGGTTCCTGCCGCAGCTCCAGCGGGCCGTCGACCACATGACACGCGAGGCCGTGGCCCTCCCCGGCTCCGGTATCGGTTGGGCGTCCGGCCATCACCGCCAGTTGCATTACCCGGAGTCTTGGTCCACTGCCTCAACGTTCGATGTGTGCCATCGAATCGATCGCCTTCTCGCTTCGGCGGTGACCGACGCGATCCTTGAGGATCTACGTGAGCCTCGAGTCGCTTTGGCAGCACCGCCGTCCCGACAAGAGTTTGGCCGGATTCTCGATGCGCCGATCGACCGGTCGGACACCGAACGAGAGTCCTTCAAGGAGGTCCTCGAACTGCGTTTCATCCGGCCAATCGAGCAGCAGTCGGGGGCATTGAAGGACGGAAAGCCGCTTGACCGGACGACGGCCTTGTCCGCGATCATTTACGGACCGCCAGGCACGTACAAGACACGGTACGTATATGCGATCAGCCGCGCGATCGGTTGGGAGCTAGTGACGATTGACCCATCGCATCTACTCAGAAGCGGCTTCGATGGCCTCGTCGTTGAGCTCAGCCGCCTCTTCGGGATGCTGGCGTACGCGGAGCGTGTCGTCGTCTTCTTTGACGAAATCGACGAATTGGTCAGGACGAGAACTGAGGAGACAGAGGAAGCGACGTCTCGTTTCTTGACGACGTCGATGCTCCCGAGGCTCTACCAGCTTCGGAAGTCGCGGAGACTCATCTTCATAGTCGCGACCAATCACCTAGAAGACTTCGATACGGCAATCGCGCGTCCCGGGCGTTTTGATCTCGTCATACCGGCCATGCCGCCGACCGCCGCGGCCAAGCTCGCCGAATGGAAGGAAGTGGCTAACGCCCTCGACAGAGTCGGTCTCTCAGGTGCGAAGGACCAACTGGGGAGGATTGAAGAGCTCACATATGACGAGTTCGCCGCGGCCGTTCCAACGCTCGTGGGCGCCGCTGATGGGCTCGAGTTCTCACGCAGCCTGGAGGCCGTCTGGAAGCACGGGACGCTGAGCCAGCCGGCCGGGAGGCACAAGACCTGGCGAGATTTGATCAAGGGTCAACGCGACAGTATCCGGACCTAGGAGGCGCCGCGCAGGCTTGCGCGGACGATCAAGCGGGTATCCGCGCATTCACACTCGTTAAGCCAGCTCTGCGCAATCCTCCGACTCCAATCGGGCCTTGAGCGGGCTGCGTCGCTCAGCCAGTTGGCAATCGACTTTCGCACGTACGGATGCGGTTCGCACCTGAGCCGCCCAAGAGCGGCCTCGGCGGCTTCTGGATAGGCCTTGAGCTCCGCGATATGACTTCCCCAAACGCTCCGGGGTCGGGTGAGTTCAACGGCGAATCGACGGTCGTATGGGTCTGCCGAGGCGAGGAATGGGCCAAGCAGTGCGATCGTCTCTATGGGACGCGCGACGACCGCGGGACGGGCGGCGAGCCAGGCCCATTCGCGGACCGCGAAGTGATGATCGCGTGCAAACGGGCTCAGTCGCGTCAAGAGACCCACCAGGTTCGTGCCCTCGTCCTCCGCGATACCCATCGCGATCCAACCACGAACGGTGTCGCTTACCCAGCACGAATCTGACCGGACCAGTTCGTGTCCCATCTGTTCGTGTAGGAGGCGCCCGATGACGCGGAGGCGCGTGATGAACGGCAGATCGTCGATCGCGAGGCCCACCGTGAGCTTTGGGAAGGTCTGAGCGAGCAGGCGTGACATCGTAATTGCCATCTGCTCGACATGCGTCCTTGACTCGACACAACCTGCTTCGAGCGCTTCAAGGAAGCCGGGATGGACCTGTGCTCTGGATCGCGCCCCTTTCACGCCGGTGAGGTCGGTCGAGGGCTTGCGGTTCCGGCTCGGGAGCGGGAACGGCGGTTCACGGAGGACCGTCATCGTAGCTCGTCCGGCTCACGAGGAATGGTCCCCGTTACGTCGGCGGCCATTCGCGCCGCCATCAGGTCCCCGACCTTCTCGGCGAAGTCCCGGCGCTCCTCGGGCGTCATCTCGCGGATCGGCTTGGGCAGGGAGATGGCCGTCAGCAGGCGCCTCCCATGATGTGCACCGGGCTCCGACGCGCCCGCCGCACACCGCGCGTCCGGCTTGCCGATCTCCTCCTCCGGCTCACGGCCCGCCCGCCGGGTCATGCGCCGACCCCCTCGCGCCCCGCCCTGCGGCCCAGCAGGGCATGTCCACCGGTCCGCGACGTGCCGCACGGGGAGCAGAGCTGGCCTGGTTCTGGTCACGGGAGGTCACGCCCCCTACGTCCGTCACGCGTAGCCGCGGTGGAGGCTGAACACGAACGGGATGCGGTTGACCATCATCATGCCGATGGGGATTCCCAGGACGGTCAGCATCAACACGTACGCGACGGCCATCCACAGCGCCGAGAGCCACCAGCCGATTAGGACGAAGTAGACGATCCGCAGGAGCAGGTTCGTCTGCTGCGTCGCCAGCTTGCGCATCCGCGTGACGCCGTCCGCCCCGGCGACCATCAGGTACTGCTCGCGGCGCGGCCTCAGGGTGAGCATGGTGGGGATGCGGTTGACGAGCCAGAACGAGAGAGGGAGTCCGAGGACCACTGCGGCCGCGAGCCAGGCGAGGGCCATCGCGATCCCCGTGACCCACCAGCCAACGAGGAAGTACCACGCGATCCGCACGAGGATGTGGGGCCCGGTCTTGACCTCTAGCACGCTTGCAGTGCTCACCATCGCTAGCCTCCGGGTGTTCCACGGGCCCCGTCGCGACTAGTCCGCGATTTCATCGCGCCCTTCAGGAGCCGTTTGTTCGGGGACAGCTTCATTCACTGCAGCAGCTCTCCTCGAAGACGAGTTCGGGAGCGCCACCAAGGATGCTCGACGTGTAGTCGAGCTCCACGAACTTCTTGGGCGTGGGTACCTCAAACACCAGCCATCCAGTCACCGATCGACCAGCATTGATTGTGGCGATGGTGAGCGCGGGCTGCCAGTCGGAGATGTCCGCGAAGCCCATCTGCCCCTGCTCCGTACCGTCGGCGGCCGCGGTGAAGTTCGAGACACTGACCGTCTGGTCGTCAGCCTCGGCGGTGACTTTGACCTTGAAGGCGACCCAGACGTCACCCGCGGGCGGATTGATGTACTGACCCGTGGTTGCGTACTGCGACGCGAGGACCACCAGTTCGGTATGCGCGGTGTGGCCGACCTTGCCGAGTGCAATTACGGTCGAGCCATTGGCGACCGGCGTGGGTGCTGGCGGCAACGTAACCGCAGGTGCCAGCGTGGGCGCGGGCGGTGGCGTGGCAGCAGGGGCCGGTGTGACCGCAACCGCGACAGTCGTGGCTGCAGGCGGAAGAGTCGCGGCTTGCGCCGGAACCGGCGGCGCGCTGGGAGTGGCCGTCGCGCCGCTACAGGCTGCCGCGATGAATGTCGCCAGAAGAATGGCACCTGTGCTCCGCATAACCCATCCTCCCTCGGATAGCATCGAGCCTTCCCCGGTGCAACGGACCGATCCTGCTCCCCTCCACAGCCAAATCCGCAGACCAAGCAGCTCGCCACGACCGTACGCGCGATCCGCTCCGGGTCAAGGCGCCGGAAGTCCTAGCGCGGTACCTCCGAGCGTGCCGGCCACGATACGCTCATTCGCGGCCTCGGCGCTACTCAGAGTCTGTAGACCCATCGTCTGCGGGTTCTTAGCGTCGGGCCATGCCCGACCACCCTCGCCCGGAGCTACTCGCTGCCTTCGGCGCCGCCGTCCGCCGGCTGCGACGCGAACGCGGGTGGTCGCAGGAGGAGTTCGCCGACCGGGTGGGGGTGCACCGTACCTACATGGGGAGCGTCGAGCGCGGCGAGCGTAACCTGAGCCTCCTGAACCTGGGGCGAATCGCCCAGGCGCTGCAGCTGCCCGTGTCGGCGCTCATGGCCGAGGTTGAGCGCGACCCCCAGTAGATTGGCCGGCCTGCCATGAGCTGCGCTGTCGTTCAGCCTGCCGAGATCCCCTCGCGCGCCGCTGTCGCGATCGCCCTGTGCACGGTTGAGGCGTACCAGCGCGCGCCGCCGTGGGCGGGCGGGACGCCGTCGTCGGTGAGCCCCGCCGCGATGACCGGGAGGCTGCGGCCCGCGGCCCTCTCGTTGACGATTCGGTGTAGGACCTCATCGGAGAGTGTCCGGGGCCGGCCGAGGCGCACTCCCGCGAGCCGCTTCTGTGCCAGCGCGTCACGCGTGCGCTGCGCGATGAGGCGCCGCTCGAACTGCGCGAAGGTGGCCAGGATGTTCGCCATCGCCTCGCCGGCGGGCGTGGTCGTGTCCACGTTCAGGTCGAGCGCCACGAGGCCCCAATGCTCGCGGGTCGCCCGCGCCATGAGCCCCGCGAAGTCGAGCATCGAGCGGCTGAGGCGGTCGAGCTTGGCGACTACGAGCGTGTCGGCCCGGTGGTGCTCCAGCGCGTCGAGAGCGGCCGCGATGCCGGGGCGCTTGAGTGTCTTGCCGCTGAAGCCGGCGTCCTCGATCACCTCGACGAGGCGCCAACCGCGTCGTGCCGCCTCTGCCAGGATGGCGGCACGCTGGGCGGCGAGCCCGGCTCCGGAGTCAGCCTGCTCGGCCGTGCTGACCCTCACGTACCCGATCACCCGCTCGTCCATGGGCGTACCTTACGCTATAGGAGGATATAGTGTCAAGAGACAGGCTGACGGCAGCGGGCTGAAGGGGATCGCCGGGCTGCTCGACTGGCCTACTCTTTCTCGAAGCCGAAGTCCCTGAACCGCAGCGTCTTGGCGTTCTCCGAGACGGTGCGGACAGTCTGGTCGGTGAATCCATCCTCCGCGCGGTGGTCCGCCTCGATCTCGATGCGCACTGTAAGGCTCACGTCGGGCTGCGCAGCCAGCGGGCCGATCACCTCGGCGACGATCTTCTGGAGCTCGGGGATTGGGGTACCTGGGTCGGCGAGGACTGCCTCGCCGTGGAAGCGCCTCACACTGCCAGGTGGAGGAGGTGGTGGCGGAGGTGGGGGTGGCGGTGGAGGGCCGTCGATGATCTCGGGCAGGACCAAGCCGTCGACGATGACGCTCGTCGAGGTGATCGGCGTGTCGCCCTGGCGGCCGGCCACGAGTCCACGGTACTCGCCGGACTCACTGCGGGCGGCCGCGTAGGCGAACGTCTCGGTCCGCCAGAGCAGGTTGCCGACGCCGTCGCAGACGGCACCCTCGAGCACGGAGATGTCGCGCAGGCGGGGCAGGTAGACGTAGGTCGCGAACCACGACCACAGCTCGCGGAGTCCGACGGCGTGGTGGGTCGCCCAGTACCCGCCGAGCTTCTGGTCGAGGGCGAGCCGCAGGTTCACCCCGCCGAACCTCGTGATCAGGAGCTCCTCGTTGCGGAGCTTCGCGCCCGCCCGCAGGGCGAGCGGGTCGGTGCCGGGGTTGAGCTTCACCGCCCGGAGCTCGACCTTGGCGAGCGGCTCGGCCTGCCCGGGGACGAGCAGCCAGATGTACGTTTCGCCGACCCGCACGCGCACCGTGTCGTCGGCCGCGTCGCGCTGGCTGGTCGCCTGTCCGCGCTGGAAGGCATCGAGGTTGAGCCTGCCCGCATCCCCGTCGTCGCAGATCGACTTCCAGGCCAGGTACTGGGCCGCGGCCTCGGAGAGCTCAGCGAGCCGCAAGGCATCGGGGGCGAGGAAGACGACCATGTTCTGGTTCGTCCGCGCGCCCGCGCCACGGCTGGCGAGGATGGCCTCGGCGGCCTCCCGGCCTCGAGTCGTGGCCGCCTTCGGGTCGTACGGGTACTCGGGGCCGAGCGCGACGAGGGCGACCTCGTCCTCGTCGGGCACGTCCGAGCCGCCCTTGGGGTTGGCGTGGACGCGGGCGAAGGGACCGCGGTCGGCCAGCGCGGCCTTGAGCCGCCCCTCCAGCAGGACCGCCACCTGGTCGCTCCCCCGGAGTTGGTCGGCCCGGTCGCGGGCGAGCTGGTTGACCGACGGCTGTGTCGCATACCAGTACCGGCCAGCGTTCTCGTACAGGTACGTCGCCTGACCAGCGAGCTTGCGCAGGGCGTCGCCGAACGTCGCGGGCGCCTCGCCCGGTTGCACCGAGCCGAGCAGGATCCGCTTGTCGTCGATGCCGCGGTTCGCTGCCGCGGGCAGCGGTGCGGAGCCAAGGAACACGGTCCGACCGACCCGCCGGGCCGCCGAGTACCGTCCGTAGGTCCCCGCATTCTCCCGGTCTAGACGCAGCGGTAGGGAGGCGGGGCCGTCGACATCACTTTCGATGATCGGCGTCCAGTTGTCCTCGAGGTACTGCGTGAGCTGCGGGAGCACGGCCGTGTCGTCGAGCGGGATGGCCGCCGGCAGGATCAGCAGGTTCCCGTCCTGGCGCTCCCAGAGGGCGTGAATGACCGCGGCCATCAGCTTCAGCACGCCGCGCGTCCGCTGGAACCGCTCGAGCGTCGACCAGTCATCGAAGAGCCGGTCGAAGAGCTCGGGGTGCACCGGGTAACAGTTGCGTAGGCGCTCGAGGTACGCCTTCTCCTTCGTGTCGGAGGGGAAGGACCCCCCGTGCTGCGCGTAGAGCTCACTGAAGCGCTGGACGACCTCGTCACGACCTCGCAGGGCGTCGGCTGGGATCGGCTCGAAGAGCCGACGGCGGACGATCTCGAAGCTCTCCTGCGCGGCGGCAGGCTTCCACGGCGCGTCTGCCCGGTGGACGACGTGCTTCAACGACTCGAGGGCCTTCTGGCCGCCCTCGCCGCCGACCTCGATCACCGACGACGGTAGCGAGACGACGAGCAAGGCACCCGGCACTTGGTCGATGGCCGCGGTGAGCTGCTGGGCGAACGAGAGGGTCGCGTCGAACGTGCCGCCTGGCAGGGTGTCCTTCCCCCACTGCAGCCTGGCGTAAGTCACCCACTCGTCGATGAGGACGACGACCGGGGCGTGCGCGGCGAGCAGAGAGCGGAACGCGTCGGCACCGGGTGGGACGCCTTCCCGGTCCGCGTTGGCCATGCTGGTGAACGCCGCCGCGCCGCCGAGCTGCCAGGCGAGCTCGCCCCATAGGGTGCGGATCTCGGTCCCTTCGACGACCCGCGGGGTGATCGGCGAGAGCGCAGTCCCCACCAGGGCGGCGCGCGAGACCCGCGGGAGCGCGGCGACGTGGGCCTCGGTGAGAATCGGCTCGAGCCCAGGCAGACTCGCGACCGAGACGCCAGGGTCGGCGAGGTGCCAGAGGGCGAGCATCGAGTGCGTCTTGCCGCCGCCGAACGTCGTTTGCAGCTCGACCACCGACTCACCGCCCGCCGCCGACTGCGTCAGGCGCCGCAGGGCACCAACGAGCAGGAGCCGGAGGCCCTCGGTGAGATAGGTCCGGGCGAAGAACTCGCGCGGGTCGACGTACTCCTTGGCGCCCTCCCCTCGGGCGACCTGGGAGAGGTCGGCCGCGAACTCGGCCTGGCGGAAGCGGCCGGAAGCCACGTCGGGATGCGGGGTCGCGATGGAGCGCCAGCCGGGCAGGCCCTTGAGCGGCTCAGCGGCCACGGGCGACGCCGCGGCGGCGCGCTGCTGGCCCCTCTGCTGCGCCTCGATGGACTCGCGCAGGACCGCAAGCTTCGCGCGCAGGAGCTCGTCGGCCTGCGGCGCCGCGACCGCCCGGAGGAGCCGCTCGGCCGTGTCGAAGGCGCGGTACACGTCGTCGGTCGAGAAAGGCTTGGCTCCCGGGTGCGCCCAGCGGTTGCGCGTCTCGCGCAGCTCGGCCACGTATGTGCGCTCGGCGTTACCCAGGGTCTTGCCGAATGTCGTCTGCCAGTGGAACCAAATGGCGTTGATGAGGAACTGCGGGTCGTTGGGGTCCGACGAGACAAACGCGCCCGTCGCCATCTGCTTCTCGGCGGTCACCGTCGACACCCACGCCGGCCCGTACGCCTTGGCGAACTCCTCCTCGACGACCGGCTTCAGCCCTGCCGCGAGCACGTCGAGCATCCGGCCGACGCGCTCCTTGTTGGTCACTGCCACCGCGACCCCCTCCTACTCGAGCCCGAGGCTCGCTTGGGCCGGTCCGCCCGCCTGCACCAGTCGCGCCGACTCAGCGCCGCGCAGGAGATCTGGCCATGCGACGGCAAGCGCGTTGTACCCTCGCGCGTCCTCGGTCCAGCCCTTCCGCTCTGCGATGATGTAGAGCCGGTAGGCAAGGTCACGGGCTTGCTCGCCCAGACCGCCGAGCTTCGCCATCAGGCCCGCGGCAGCACCCTCACCTCCTTCGAGGAGCGCCTGGATGAGTCGCTGGGTCGCCTCCCAAACTGGGAGACGCGTGTCCTTTGCGGGGTCCCAGTCGCCGCTGTACTCAGACCGCGCAAGGAGGCGGGTCTTGCCTCGGCGGGCTTCGACGATCCCCGCCATCTGGAGTCCCTCGAGCGACGTGTTCTTCGCCTGAGTAAGCAAGATCGCGCGGCCAGCATCCGCTTCAGCCAATCCGAACTGCTCGTACCACGCGATAGCCCAGCGCGTGTCGGCGTCGAACTCGCCCTCCTGCTCGGCTAGGATTTCGTCGAGGGCCTGATTGATCAAAGCGAGAGCGGTACGGACACGCATCGGTGACCCGTCCGTCTCGAGAACCTTCGCGTACCGGCTGAAGACGGCCATCCCAGGGCCGATGGACGCCTGGGCGAGGTCGACAGGGGCGATGTTGCTCTGCTGAAGGGTATGGAGGGCCTCGGGCAGCTCGCGCTTGAGGGCAGCGACGAAGTCCTTGCGAGTCGTGATGCCAGCCGACTCGTGGCGGGGGCGGCAGACGAGGACGATGGAGGATGCGAGGGCGTTGGTGCCGCTCGCGACCTGTCGCGTCGCCATCTCGGTGCGCATCGGCCACGTGCCGTCGACCGAGAACCCAGTCCGCAGGAGAGCCGCGAGCATGGTCTCCCAGCCGGTCGACGCGATGGACTGCCCACCTTCGGAGCTGTCCTCAGACTCGGTCTGCTTGAAAGCGTAGTAAACGGTGACGGGATAGTCGGGGTGCGCTGCATCGCGGATGTGGTCGAAGGCGGCGCTAAGCCCATGCTCGTAGTGTTGCTCGGCTCTTGCCTTGCTGCCATCGAAGCGGTACGGCGTGGCGACGAGCTCCGCCGTCTTGGGGGTGAGGAGCGTGCCGAACAGACCTGGGTAGGTGGACCCGAGCGAGCGGCGCAGCCAGACATAGAAGAAGTCGGACAGGTCGGCGTACCCGATGTTGTCGTAGTAGGGCGGGTCAGTGGAGACGAGCGGGCTGACGGTCGTGTTCACCGAGGCGGTCGCGTCGAGCTGGCGGACCGACCCGGTCGGTCCAGAAACCAAGTCCCCAATCACTTCCGCCACCCAGCCGATGCTTGGGCCCCAGGTGCCAGACGACTCGCAGAATGGGTTGCCTTCGCCGAAGTCCCACGTCATCGGGATCGCCTGGCGAGCGAACGTGTTGCGGAGCTGCAGCTTCGACGGGCTTGAGTCCCAGGTTGCGATGGTCGAATGTCGGTCCACCACCCTGTCCATCGCGAATGCGAGATACGTCGCCACGGCATCGGCGTAGGCCGTGGCACCGGAGCCGCCCGCAGCAAGTGGCAAGCCGTTATCGGGGAGGCCCGCGGCCGTGGCATCGCGCCGTGCGCGCTCGCGCGCCTCGCCGACCAGGTCACTGAATGTCGTCAGCGCGACGAGCTGCCGAGGCGTGAAGTAGTCCTTGAACTGGCGGAAGCCGTAGATCCGCCCCTGAGCGTTGCTGGCGAAGGTGCCCCGTGCAGGCTCAGTCGGCAGCTTCGCGGCCAGTCCTGCCTCCGTGATCATCGCCGCGGCGGCCTCCGGCGCAGCCAACTGCTCGCCTGAAGGCGCGACGTAGATCCGTCCCCGCTGACCCTCCGCAACGACTGCCATAAGCTGGGCGCCCATCCGCCCCGCGTTCGCTTCGTCGTCGATGTACTCGCCCTTCGCGATGCCAGCGCTGCAGACCACGCAACGGAAGGTGGCCTGGACCTTCTTCCCCTTGTCGTTGGTAAGCCCCGTGCCTGCGGCGATCCCTGGCCGTTCGCTCAGCTGGGGCACTCCCGTCCGCACCGCGAAGAGCACCGTCTTCGCCGCCCGGTCGACCACGGGCTCGACCCAGGTCTCCTGGCCGGTCCTCGTCGAGAGAGCGAACGAGTGGATGAGCGGCATCTGCGCTCCGCAGGCGGGGTTTGGGCACCGCACGGTGCGCGCCCACAACCAGGCGATCACCGTCGCCTCTCCGCCCCCATGCTCCCGCGGAAGGCGCACCTTCGGGTAAAGGTGTCCGCTCCGTCGCTCGGCCTCGTCTCGCATCCAGGCGCCGTACCGGCGGACGTCCTCGGCCAGCCCGGCCGATCCCTTCCAAGCGCCTGTGTCGCCGACCCCGCGGCGGGCGTCGGGGTGAACCGGCGGCTGGTCCGCGAACCTCGGGGGGATCTCGATGAGCGCCTTGGTGATTAGGACGGCGACTGGGTTGAGGTCCGAGGCGTGCGCCTCCAGGCCGAGGCGCTGCGCCTCGAGCGGGATGCTCCCACCGCCGCAGAACGGGTCGAGTAGTGGCGGCGGGTTGCCGCCAGTTGAGCTGCGGATCTCGGCTCTAGCCTCCTCCACCACGGCCTCGTTCGTGGTGTTCTCCCAGAGCACCAGTCGCTCGATGATGTCAAAGAGTCGGCGGCGCTCGTCCTCCTGGGTCTTCGGCGTCGGGAAGCGCTCGGGGTCCGAGCTCGGGTCGTCGACGAGGCTCGCGAACAGCACGGCCCTGCACGTCGCGAGGGGCCGCCTCGCCCACCACAGGTGGAGTGTGGAGGGATGACCGTGACGGATCGCCCTCTCCTTTGCCGACGCCACGTTGATCGCCTCGAGGGGCAGAGCGACCTCGATGAGCTTCCGCTTCTGGGTCACGCTCCCACCCCCACGCGATGCCCCTGCGCGAACAGCTCCCGGAGGGGGTAGTTCGCTGATGCCGCCGCATCCTCGAGGGTCTTCGTGAACGGACGGCGAAGGTAGGTCACCTCGCCCGTATCGTCGCCGTGGACCTCGACGATGGCGAGGAACCATTGGTCCGGTACGTTGAAGGACTTCGCGACCTCGTTCCGGGTCACGGTCACCGTCGTCGCACCCTCGGCACGGCCTTTGACCTCGATGAAACGCAGGCGCCCGTCGGGCGCCCGTGACTCGACGTCCCAGCCGAGATTGTCGGCGGAGACGTCGCGGGGAGCGCGGCCGGCTGCGGTCTCGGCGGCCATGACGGCGGCCATCGCAAGGGCCTCGACCCGCCGCGTCTCGCGGGCGAACAGGTCGACTTCTGGCGCCGGGCGGCCGCCCACTCGGTCGAGGAGACCCTGAGGAACCACGATTGCGCCCCCCACCACGACCGGCGGCAGGGCGTCGATCTGTGCCTCCAGGTCGAGTTCGCCGTTGCGCGCACGCAGCCGCTCGCGCAGGTCGTCCGCCCTGCGGTGGGCTTGCAGGCTGGGAAGTTGGACGGCCTTCCCCGCCGCCTCCTCCTGCTCGAGCCTCCAGGCCCGGCCGTCCCAGTAGTTGATCTCGTAGGTCAGGCGGGCGTGGACCTCGCGCCGTGTCCGTTCGATGCGCCCGAGTGTGCGCTCACGAACCTCGGCGAGGTGGGCCCGGGTGAGCGACTCGATGGCGTGGTCGAGGGCGCGGCGCTCGATGACGGACCCGGTGAGCCAGGTGGCGGCGTGGATCGCGGGCTCCAGGAGCGCGCGCTCCTCCGCCGTGGCAGGGCGGTAGTCGAGATAAGGGGCGGCACCGGCACCACGGGACGCCGTCTCCGTGAGCTCCACGAACTCGAGCCGTCGCGACACCACCGACGGCCCGCCGGTGCGGTTGGGACGGGCGTCGACCACCGAGTGCTCGAGGTACACGAGCGCCGCCAGTTGGTCAGATGGGTCGGCCGGGTTGACGAGCAGCGCGCCGCGCCGCAGCAGGTCGCGGTGATCATGCAGGACGAGGTCGATGGTCGCCTCGAGCAGCGGATGCCCTGGACACACGAACTCGGCCAGTGGGCGGCCGGGGGCGGCGACGAGCTCCTTCTCGAAGGCGATCCGTTCGTACACCGGCAGGACGGCCGGGCGGTAGGCGGCCTCGCGGGCGCGCTCGCGGATGCGCCCCGGCACTTTCGTGAGTTCGTAGCGGCCGGGCTCTCGCTCGCGCACCTGGCCCCCTAGTCCCCGGAAGGCCTCGAGGAAGAAGCCGCGCACGTAGTGGGGCTGCAGCCGTCGCGCCTCCGCCCGCTCGAGATCGTCGCGCACGGTCGCCACGGTGCGGGTGTCGAGCACGTCAGCCCCCAGGGCACGCTCGTCGAGGAGGGCCCGCAGGTGGTCCCGGTCGAGGGCCGTATCGAGCACCTGGGTGAGCCAGAGGCGCATCTCGGGTGAGTCGCCCCGGCGCACCGCGTCGATGAGCAGGTCCCGCAGGCTCTTGCCCTCGAAGGTGATCTGCCCCAGCACGTTGAACACGGCGTCGCCCAGGGCCGCCTTCTGGGCCTCGAGCTTCTCCAGCAGGCGCAGGTAGACGTCGCCCTCGCGCGTGCGGTGCGCCACGAGGTTCCACAGGTGGCACACCTCGGTCTGCCCGATGCGGTGGATGCGCCCGAAGCGCTGCTCCAGGCGGTTGGGGTTCCAGGGCAGGTCGTAGTTGACCATGAGGTGCGCGCGCTGCAGGTTGATGCCCTCACCCGCGGCGTCCGTCGCGACCAGCACGATGGCGTCCGGGTCGTTCTTGAAGCGCGCCTCGGCGGCCCGGCGCTGGTCGCGCGGCAGGCCGCCGTGGATGGCCACGATGGCCTCCTCGCGCCCCAGAAACGTCCCGATGCGCCCGACGAGGTAGTTGAGGGTGTCTCGATGCTCGGTGAAGACGATGAGTTTGCGCCGTCCCCCGCCCGCATCGACCATCTCGGGGGCGTCCTGGAAGAGGCGACTGAGTTCGTTCCACTTCGTGTCGGTGGCCCGGCGGCGCACGTCGGCGGCGAGCGCTTCGAGGCCGCGCAGCGTCTCGATCTCCGCGCGCAGCTCGGTGATCGTGCGGGCCGCCGTGGCCAGGTCGACCGCGCTCTCTTCGACCTCCTCGGCCTCCGCGGCGGTGGCATCGTCGGGGTCGTAGTCCCCGTCGGAGCGTGCGTCGCCCCCCTCGGAGAGCTCGCGCACCTTGGCCAGGCTGATCCGTTCGAGCTCCGGCTGACCGAGGCGCGCCTCGACCCCCAGGCGCAGCTGTTCGGTCTCGGCGAGGGTCCGCTCGAGCCGCTCGCGGCGGCGGCCCAGGCTCTGATAGATCGCCTCGGGCGAGGAGGCCAGGCGCCGCTGCAGGACGGTCAGGGCGAACCCGACGATGGTGCCCCGGCGACCCTGGCCCTCCTCCTTCAGACGGTCGGCGCGGTTCATCTCCTCGCGCACGTAGGTGGTCACCCGCTCGTAGAGGTTGGCCTCGGGGTCGGAGAGCTCGTATGGCACGACGTAGGCGAAGCGGGGCGGGAAGAGGGGTCGTCCGTCGAACTTGACGAGCTGCTCCTTGACCAGGCGGCGCATGAGATCGTCGGTCGAGGGCGCGGGTGGCACGACCCCCGCCGCGGCGCGGCGGTGCCCGGCGAAGCGGTCGGGGTCCAGTAGGCTCATGAAGAGCTCGAAGTCGGGCTCCTTACCGTTGTGGGGGGTGGCCGTCAGGAGTAGTAGGTTGCGGGTGTGGGGGCGGAGGCGCACGGCGAGCTTGCGGCGCATCGTCTCCTTGACCTCGTCCGCGAAGAGGGTGGCTGAGAGCTTGTGCGCCTCGTCGAACACCACCAGGTCCCAGTCGGGGGCGTTGTCGAGCAGGACCTGGAGCTCCTCGTCGCGGGCCAGCTTGTCGAGCCGGGCGATGAGGAGGTCATGCTCGCCGAAGGGGTTGCCGCTGGGGGCCCCCGCGATGGTCTCGTTGGTGAGTAGGTCGAAG
>JBKQRF010000215.1:0-10707 GCA_052144055.1 Candidatus Limnocylindrales bacterium | reverse complement strand
TACCGAGGGCGAATCAGGGGCTGTACCAGACTGCTGAGCCGAACGCCCAAGTGCCGCTCTTGGCTGGGCGCCTTCGCGTGACCGCAGGCGGGAGCATCGCTGGCCCTGGGCACATCGAGTTGTGCTGGCTTCCGGACCCGAGGCTGAGATTCAAGCTGCAAGGGTCTCCGAGAGGTGCTCTCGCGACCCAGGGCCTTGTCCGGCTATGGGGTCAACGTGCGAAGGGTCGGTGCCTAATCACGGATCGCGAGCCGCTGAGCCGGCCCGAGCCGATCGATGGCCTGATCAACGGACCATTCGCCATTGGAGGTAATCCTCCGGTCGCGCGTCTCGTCGTCCATCTGGTCAACTTCCCCGACTTTGTCGGATCGCCGATCGAATTGGGCGTGAAGAGCTGGATGCGTGGAAGGGCACTCCTGTCGGGCAGCGGTTGGAGGTTCACGATCGACGGCCATGCCAACACACGTCGTCTTTGCGACAGCCTGAAATCGACGGGCGGCTATGCGATCACGCACATCGGCGTCCTTGAGAGAGAAGATGGGACGGCGTTTCGCCCGAGTAAGGCCGACGATCGCCTCCTGTGCGTAGGGACCTTCCTATCGTTCGCGGCCGGAGCCTGGGCCATGCCACAGCTCGATGTTGGAGTGGCGGCGGACGGGCGAGCCCTGTACCGGGAGTATGGGGTCAAGCAGGTCGCGCCTTGGGGTGGCCGCTTTCGTTGGTTCCATGAGATCGACGGCGCCTCACTGGAGCACGCCTTCACGGGTTTCGACAAGCTCTGGGCAAGAAGCGAATGGCGAGAACCGTTGCGGAAGCTGATCTACCTCTACGTCGAAGCGAACGATAGGCCGCCTGACGTCGGGCTAGTCTTGGCCCAGGCCGCCCTCGAACAGATGGCGTGGAACCTGCTGGTGAACGACCGACAAGTGCTGAGCAGGACAGGGTTCGACAAGTTGAGCGCGGCTGATCAGTTGCGCCGCCTCGTTGCGACGTCCGGCATCCCTCTCGATACGCCATCCACTCTCAGGCATCTGGCGGGCATGAACACCCCAGACGCGGACGGACCCTATTGGGTGACCCAGCTCCGCAACGATTTCGTACACCCCCCACGCGGCGGCCAGTCTGCACGCACGTCCGGACGAATCGTCGATGCCTGGCTGCTGGGCGTCTGGTATCTCGAACTCGCTCTGCTTCGCCTAATGGACTACTCAGGCGAGTACCGCTCGCGGCTGAACTCTGGCGAGGTGTCTCGCGTTCCCTGGTCGTAGCGCGCCATAGCGCTCGTTGGGGAGGGCCAGGTCAGACACGGGGCTGCTCCGGCGCGTGGGCTCGCGGAACGGCGAATTGAGGATCGGGTTCTCGACGGCCGCGGCCAACCCACGCCCCTCGGTCGTTACGTGCTTCCCGCCGGCGGCCCCTACCTCGCCGGCTTGCGTGTCCCAAGGCAGTCAGGATACCCATCGGTGTGTCAGGTCGCGTGGCGCATCTGGCGGCCGTGGGGGACGGGGTGACCAACGGCCTCACCGTGTGGGAGGCCCGGCCTGTGCTCGGGTCTGGTGTGCCGCCCAATGTTCGCCCGGGCGCAGTAGCCGCAGATGCCCATGGACGCCCGCGCGTGTAGAGGGCGCGCGACCAAGGGCGGCGACGGCCCAGAGCTCCTGGCGCCTCAAGACCCGCCAGACGAGGTGCGCAACGGCGCGGGCCGGACTACTCCGGTTCGGCCGTCGTTCGGCCGTCGTTCGTCCGGCGCTCGTCATCTCCACAGGCCCTAACGGTGGGCTGCGGGAGGCTCCCTCCCGCTTGGCCGCCAGTGCGGCTGCTCCGACGGCCCGACCATCGGGCGAGACCTCGATTTCCACCTGGTGGCATTCTCTCTCGGACCGCCGTCGCCACCGCGAGCGCCGACCGAGTCACCGACGCCGGCTGCTCGGGGCCGACCGGTATCCAGACCGGTTCGTGAACGATGTGCAGCCCCGTGCGGGGTCGATCGGCACGGGGCGCAGGACGTCGCGGCGACGACGGCTAGGGCAGCCCGGCCTGCTCGGGCAGGGCAAACGCCACAGGAGCGGTAGCTAGAACGGGATGCGGCGCTGGTGGGAGGACGTGTCGCCCACAAGGTAGCGATGGCGTCGGCAGGCCGGTCGATACGCGTATTGCCACGGCCGGGCCACTTCCACTAGGAAGTCTAGGAAGAACAGAACGCCCGCTCTTTGAGAACCTTCGACGTCGACCTGGGGAGCGACCATGGCATCGGGATCAGTGACGCGCGACCTGACCGCCGCTAGGTCCGCTTGCCGGTGCCCAACGACGCTGGCCGCCGCGCGCCTCCATTCCATGTCGTTCACCCACTCGACCAGGGATCCATCGAACGGAGCGGTGGGCATGAAGCGGCGCGATGCTGCGAACAGTGCAAGCTTCGGCGTGAACGGGAAGACCAGCACATACACGTTCTCGTCGAGGAGTCTTGTCCACCCCGGGTCGTGCCCGATCGCGAGGGCGCCAAAGACGGGAGCGTCCCCGATCACGAACTCCGCGTCGGACCCAGCCTTGAACACCCACCAGTCATGGGACACAAGTGCTGCACCGAACCTATCGGCGATGTCGAGCTCGCGAACCTCGGCATGCAACGCGGCGGCTCTAAGAAAGCCCAGTTCGGCATCGCGTCCGGCTGCGCGTTCGTAAGCCTTTCGAGCGGCCGCCCTGATGCCACGGACGGACTCCAAGGTGATCTTGTCCATAGCTCGCCCGACGCCGGGAGCCCGGGCAAACGCCAACGCGATGAAGTCAGCCAGAGCGTGGCGATCTGCGGGCGCCGGCAGCGCCCGCTGGCGGTCCGTCGTGAAGAGCTCGAAGTCGTCGAAGCGGCCGACAGCCCGCATGGGATGCTCGGGCTCCGGACGATCGACATCGCCCTCGAGGAGGCAGAAGCCGGACGGGAGGTCGGCGAGACGACCGCCAAGGGTCCGTGCAGCGTTCGCGGCCGGTCCCTCGAGCTTCTGGAGTCGCCTCTCGACCTCGATGCTGTGGGCGTCGACCTCGATCAGCGTCTCGCTCGCCGCCCGTTCTCGGAGCTGCCCGGTGCCCTTCTGATAGACCCACAGGCGCCGTCCGCCCTTCGCGTCGTGGCCGAAGTCCTCAAGAAGCCATCGGCTGACTATGTGCTGCTTCACACTGCGGATGATCGTTCGTGGCGTCGGGCCCGGCCAGTGCAAACTCGTGCGCCGCCTGGCTGGACGGCGCACTCGTCGGTGCGGCCTGAGACGCAACAACTGCCGCGAGCACCCCATCTGGTTACACCGACCCCTGGACACCATATGGCATGACAGTGCGTACGCGTTGCACAAGTCGCGATGGCGTCTCGGGTCCATCGACAACTGCGGTGGCTTTCAGATCCTCGACCTTAATCGAAACTGGATCGTTGCCGGCGAGCGGTTCAACATGGATCTTGACCAGGTGGAGGACTGGCTGAATTCCTGACCCGAACGTGGCCTCGCTGGCGGCGTACACCCGGCGGCGGGGCCTGCTGCTGGTCCAACCGCGGGCATATCGAGCGTCCGTCCCCGCCCCATCGTCAACGCGCGTCTCGACACCGGGTCCGCGGATAGCTGCTGCCCAACCGAAGGCGGCCGGGTTGCGCGCCACCTCGCCCATAGTTCGTCGCTACATCGAGGCCGAAACGCTCCGACCGTCTGAGCTTCCCTCGACCTCGGCCATGAGCGCCGACAGCGTCACGTGCAGCGCGTCAGCCATGCGCGCGATGTTCAGGAGGCTCAGGTTCCGCTCGCCGCGCTCGACGCTCCCCATGTAGGTCCTGTGCACCCCGACCCGGTCGGCGAACTCTTCCTGCGACCATCCGCGCTCGCGCCGCAGCCGGCGGACGGCGGCCCCGAAGGCCACGAGCAGCTCGGGGTGCGGGTGGTCGGGCATGGCCCGACGCTACGAACGCACAGACCATGGGTCTACAGACTCTGAGTAGCGCGGCTATTTCATAACCCGGTACGATGGGGACGCCGCCAAGCGGGCGAGGCCGGGCGAACCGGACTCGACAGCGCGGAGCGGAGGGGGGCCGGTCCGGTGCCGCTGCGGCGCGCGGAGGACCTGGGATGGCTGAGGAGTTCTGCCCGCGCTGCGGGACGCAGCGGGTGGGCGGTTTCCGATTCTGCCGGAGCTGCCGGTTCGATTACGAAGGGGCTGTGGCGCCGCCGGAGCCGACGCCACCACCGGCAACAACGCCACCGGGGTCCGACGGCCAGCCTCCACCGGCCTCACGTTCTGCAGCCGTACCTCCGATCGTTCGCGGCGCCCCGGGGGGCACCTCAGCGGTTCCGGGGACGCCCGGGTTGGTTCACGCTGGGAGAACCAGCTCGTCAGGTGGGCCATCGCGCGCCCTTGGTGGCTGGTGGAGGACCCGGTCCAGGCGAACGCAGTGGGTCATCGGCGGCCTAGCCGCGCTGCTGATCCTCGGGATCGTGGGTAATGCCCTGGGCACGAACAAGCCGTCTCCGGTCCCCTCGCAGGGGGCCGCGGTCGTGCAAGCGAGCTCGTCTCTCACCGCTACGCTCTCGCCCACGACTGCGCCGACGCCCGCCCTGACGCAGCTGCCGGTCGTCGCCGTGCCGCCACCCGCCGTGCCAACCCCGGGCAATACCCTCTCGGGCGACGGGGTGGCGAGTCTGCTTGAGGCGCACAAAGGGGACTTCCTTGCGGCGAACTTAGACGACCTGCACGTGACCGTGTTTGCGGCACAGGACGAGGTCGACATCCGCGTGAAGCCAAGCTTCATGCTCAATGAGGCCGACGTCATCCGTATGGGCGGCGCCGACGCCCTGTTGACCTCGCAGCAGGTCTTCGGCACCTACAAATCCGTGAACCTTGTCCGGGTCGAAGTGGATGCTGACTTCACCGACGCCTACGGCAATACGAGCACGGGCGTCGCGGCCAACCTCGCGATCAGTCGCACAACCGCCGCCAAGATCAGCTACGAGGGGATGAAGGGGATGCCGGCGAGCCAACCGTGGTGCGTCGCGGACATCTACTACATCGCGCCGGCTATCTGGAACGCGCTCAATGAGGGCGATCGCGGGTGCCTCACGGCGCCATCGAGCGCTCAGTAGGCGGCTCCCGAGCATGGACAAAGGTGCGGTTGTGCCTGATGAGTTTCTGCCCGCAGTGCGGGACTGCGCTAAGTCAGGCCCGTCGGTAACGCGTCACGCGCCGCACTACTCTGACGGAGACGAGGGTCGGGAAGGGGACTGATCAGATGCCTGAGACACCGGGGCGTTGGCGGTGTCCGCGGTGCGGGCGGACCAACGCGCCACAGGATCGTTTCTGCGGCGCCTGTGGGTTCGATGCTGAGACGCGTGCGGCCGTCGCAGCAGCCAAGACTTCGCCGCCGCCTGCGCCTGCCGAGAGTTTGGCGACTCCTCCCCAAGCCGAGGGTCGGGAAGTTCTGAGCACATGGTTGGTCCGTGAGGCGACGTCGGAGGCGCTCGCGCCGGGGAGCACTTACGAACTCGGAGTGACCCATGACCTTGTCGTGATCGCTGACGCTGACGCGCCCGTACTGACCATCCCGCTGGGACGGGCTGGACTGTCGCCGCGTGATGACCTGCTCGCCGACCTCACCGATGATGGTCAGCGGATTGCATTGCTGGACTGGACCGGCGGCCTCCATGCTCGGGCCTCAGCGAGCCGACTCGACGAGGTCCGCGCTGCCGGGGCATGGGCGCAAGTGCAGGCAACGCCCGCTGCCACCCCGGCACCGAGCCCCGGCTGGTCCGGGGCGGTGGTGCAAGAGGCCACGCAGGCCACGTGGCGGTCGCCGGGCTTCCGGTCAGCGAAGACGCGATCTCGTTGGGCAATCGCGCTGCTGGCCATCTCGGCCGTGGTTGCTGCTCTGGGGGCAGTGGAGGCTCTGGCCTTTTTCGGGCAGGTCAACACCTATGTGGCCGGTCAGGCGACCCTTGACGAGTTCGACCACGCGTGGACCGTCGTGACGGACTACCCCGAGTTCGTATTGTTCCTTGCCGTCCCCACCGCGATTGCCTTTCTCGCGTGGCTCAGCCGTTCGGTCGAGAATGCCCCGCCCCTGTGGGCTGGCACGCCGACGACGTCGCCCCGGTGGGCAATCGGCTGGTGGTTCGTGCCGATCATGTGGTTCTTCAAGCCCTATCAGGTCGTGCGCGACCTGTACATGCAATTAGCAGTCCCCGAGGCGCAGGGAGGCGCCAGCGTCGTGCTCGGCTGGTGGCTGTCGTCTCTCGCCGCCTTGCTTGTATTCCTGCTGTCGAGGTACCTGAACTTGACTGCGGCGCTCGCGACAACAGGGGACCAGTGGGCGTCGGCTGTCCGCGAGGAGACCGGTGCGCTCTCGGCCATGGACCTCCTGTTGGTGGCGTCGGCATGGCTCGGCGCGCTGGTGGTTCGCGAGATGCAGCACCGCGCCAACCTGCGCGCGGAGCGGCTGGCGCTTGCGCCGCCGGAGGCCGTCTGGCCCACAGTCGCTGGACTGCGACCCTCGCCCGCTGGCACTCCGCAGCGCTCGCCCGAAGACACAACGCCGCCGCCACCACCGACGGTGGCCGTGCCTGACGCATCCGCTTCGGCTCAGACGGCCACCCCGGCCCAGTCCATCACGCCCGTGAGGCCCCAAGTCCCTGCCACTCCGCCGTCTCTGGTCGAGGCGCTCGCCACGCTCGCCGAGATGCGGGACCGGGGGCTGATCACCTCGGCCGAATACGACGCCAGGAAGGCTGAACTCCTGTCGCGGTTCTAGCCGTTGTGGCAGTCGATCCCGAGATCGCCCTCGTGATCGATCCCTGACTCGGGCGTCTGCTCGCGACGCTCGCACCGCGAGCGAGAGATCGAACTGATCCGGAATCCGCGATCACGACCGCGCGGCTAGACAAAGCCGAAAGAGGTCGTAGTGACGCGCGATCCGATGGAGGTCTACGAATGCAAGCTCGGCGGTTCGATCGACCAAGACGACATCGACGAACTTTGCGACGTGGTAACGAGCTCTCGGGATCATCTCCCGCCGGGACCGACCGCAGCCGCGGTGGCGGCCACATTGGCCACGACGGCCTCGCTTCGTTGGAGTAAGTTGCCAGGCCTAACGATCACTGAGCGCGTGCGCTACGCGTGCATCGAGGCCGTGCTGGACCTCTCGAGCGGACCGCCCGACAACGATTTGCGAACCCTGCAGGCTGGTCGGCTCTAGACGTCCGGGCGAACAGGTTGGCTCTTTCAGGTCGTCGTGCTCGAGGTGGCGCGACCGCTCATGCCCTCGTGGCCTCGAGTACCGGCGCGCGAAGGGTGATCGGTTGGCGTGCGCCCGTGTCTACTCGACCACCGCCACCGGCCCAGCCGGATACAAGAACCTCAAGACGCTGAGTGAGTCATGGCGTTATGACGGCAAGACTCCCCGCCGGGATGAGGTTGATCAGGCCTGGCGGTGGGCAGAGAACGTTGCCGCAGCCCTCAACGCCGGTTGGCCCCCGAAGTAGCTGCGGACCACCGGGGCCGAGGCGCTGTGGGAGGTCTCGGAAGCGATACGCCCCCAGGGAGCCTCAGTGGTCCACGTCGGTCATGGTTCCCGCCCCACACGGACCTGTACACTCCGCTGCCGTGACCAAGGACCCGGACCGAGCGGCCGCCTGGGACGAGCTGTACGACGTCCTGCCCGACGGGTAGGCCGTGCTGCGCCCCGTCTGGCGCGAGAGGGACCGGATGTGGTTCATCTACGCCCGCCAGATGGCCGGGGCGTGGCGGGGACGGGACAACGCGCGTCAGGCATTCCGGGCCACCGAGGCGATCGCGCTGCGGACCCTTGCCAGCAGTTCCGGACCATCGACGACTAACGACGCGAGGCCGCACCGAGTACAGACGCCTCTGTTCCGGGGTATGGGGGGACGCGGCCGGTTACGCTGTCACACGGTGACGTGAGCCCCAGCCGACGACTGGCTCGGGCCACAAGACGACCGCGTTCTGCCGCCCTTGTGGCGTCGCTCGCGGTGGAGCAGGAGACCGCGAATGGGCGCTCCGCGGGCTGGGCAGACGACAGGCGAACAGGCAGTCGAGCTCATCGCAGTTGAGCCGACCGTCTATGTGCGATCCGCAGCCGTCCCGGGGGACGAGGATGGCGCGTGGCGCCTACGGCTCCTTGAACTCACCAGCGGGGCGCCCCCACCAGGATGGGACCCCGCTCAGTGGACCTATCCGAAGGCGGTCCTGGCTGCTGCAACCTACACGGGCGAGGAGGTCGCGGCGTGGCTGCGCGATTGCCGCGCAACGATAGCGGGGCACCCACTAACCCTGCCGAAGCTCAGCACCCAGGTCCACTGGCAGCGGCTGCAGAGCCACTGGCTGACGAGCTACCAGACACTCGACTGGCCCGTCCACGAGACCACCCTGGCCAGCCTCGACGCTCAGATTGAACCGCAGGAACCGCTCTTATCCACTGCCGAGGCTCCGTCCTTCTCCAGCCTTTACACGGCGGCGGCCTGCTTCTTCGTCTTCAGGCGCCAGCAGACGGAGTCGCTCCACCAGGGCGTCGCATACCGGCACCAGGACACGCGCGGGCGCATCCGCCTGGTTCGCGTCTTGCCGGACGAAATCTCAGTCGAAGTGGTGGGGGATGCCGTCCACGGAATGAGTGTGGAACTGGCCGGGGACGTGCCCGGGCCGCGACATGACGTTGTCCTTGCTGGCGATGGCACCGCTGAGCCCGTTCGCTTCCCGCTGACTGGGGGCTTGCCAGCCGGTGCGTGGGTGCTGCTCAGGTCAGGCGCCGAGTGGATCGACCGGCGCACCCTCGTCGGCCCTTGGGCTCGGCAACACGATCCCGAAGTCGAGTTCGTCGAGCCCGGAACGCGGCTCGAAGTGCTTCTCGCCAACCGCGAAGGGCCGCAGGCCGAGTTCAAGCGCGAGGTCCCGGCCCCGGATGGCAACCCAAGGAACGTCATGAAGACCGTCTGCGCGTTCGCCAACGGTGACGGTGGATCTCTCCTCTTCGGGATCGACGACGAGTACGCGCTTGTCGGCATGGAGTCAGCGCGTGTCGCCTCTGCCCAGGACCACCTCGCTGGCCTTGTTCGGGCGTGGGTTCATCCCATGCCGGCGACGACGTTCGAGACGCTTCCTATCGCGGACTCGGACCGCATCGTGTTGGAGCTGCGCGTCGAACCAGGCACGAGCCTTCACGGGTACGGCCCCGCTGGCGGGCCGCACAGCGTCATATCCGGCACGCCGCGCTCTCGGTCCCGGCGACGATCCACGAGACGGAAGCGATCGTGCAAGCCCGGACGCCCGTGACCGCGTCGCGGTGGCCCTACGCGTGACGTTGCTCGCGCCGACTGCGCCCGAGGCAATGGGGTACGGCTCCTGAGCATGAGCAGCCTTGAGATCGGCCACGGCGGTCCCGGTGTCGAGATGTACGGTCGGCTCCGGGCCGATGTCATCGCCTACGTCCCCACTGACCCCTTCACGACGGACGGCATTACCGTGCGGGTCCGACCCGCCGCGGATGGCGGCCTACACCTGACCGCGGCCTGGCCGACGTGCCCTGCCTGGTCGCCGGCCGTGCACGCCCGTATCGCGGCCGCCGTCGACTCCTACCTACTCGCGTTCTCGCTGCGAACGGGCCATCCCCTGTCGGCTGAGTGGAGCGGCGCGTCGGGGCCCGCGGTCGCCGGTGGCGGGCCGTCGATCCGCGGCTGGATTACGTTCCACGGTGCCAGCAGGCAGCGCGAGGCGGTGCGTCCGCTGCAATCGTTCGCTCCAGACGCACGCATGATTGCCGACCACCCGGAGGTGCTCGACGCGGCCGGGCAATGTCGCGGGGCATTCCAGCTCCGGTGGACCACGCCCGCGGCGGCGATGGGGCTGGCCTACCTGGCGGTGGAGAGGCTCGTGACCCATGTCCTCCGATCGGGTCCAGCGGGCAGCCTCTCGAAGTGGAGAGACTGGGAGCGGGCAGCGCCACAGCTGGCCGCGACGCGAGAGGACGTCCTCCGCCTGTACTGGAGCACGCAGCTGGGTCGACACGTTGACGCCGCAGATGCTAGGAAACAACTCGGCGTGGCCGGCTGGAAGCCCTTGGCGGCACCTGAATGCTGCGACGTCGCCGCCGACATCGTGCTGTCCTACCTCACCACCCTGAACCCGGCGTAGCCGACTCCGTCGGAACCGCAGACGCGACGTCTGGCGGGAGTGGCTGGGGAATGACACATTCCGCGGCCTGTGGGTCGGGGTAGGCTACTCATGGCATCTTGGTGACCCGCCGGGCGTAGTCGCCGGCAGCACCGTAGTAGCAACAGTGTGGCAGTCAGGGCGGCCCCGGCCAGTGGACCGGGGCCCATACTCGATTGCGCCCGCGCGTCTCCATCCCCTAACTGCGCGGGCTACGGAGCGCGCCGCACGCTCCGTAGCACGTCGGATGCCCTCAGATGACTCTGGATCAGGGGATTGAAGGTTCGAATCCTTCCTCGCCAGCCAATCCTCCGGCTCAAGCACGCAATCCTCCCCTAACTGACCCTTTGTTGGGCTACGGCTGTTAGCACGTCGGCGCCCAGACGCACGGGGGTTGAGTCCCCAGACTTGGTGTAACAGCGGGTAGGCCAAGAAACGAAACGGCCACCGCTCATCCTCGCGTCGTTGGAAGTGAGAAACCGACGACGAAAGGGACACCACGGTGGCCGACGACAGCAT
>JBKQRF010000214.1:0-17523 GCA_052144055.1 Candidatus Limnocylindrales bacterium | reverse complement strand
GCCCTCGTCCAGGCCGAGCTGAACCTCCGGCCTCGCAAGGTCCTCGGCTGGGACAGCCCGGCCGACCGACTGGCTACACTCCTCGGATCGATGTCCGTGTTGCGACGTTGACTGGGACCCGCCAAGTTCCCGAGGGACCTACGTCGGGCTGTTCCTCCTGCCATAGGAGGGCACGAGCACGACAGCCCGGCAGCCGGCCCTCCACATCAGGGTCCTAGTCAAACCTGCTACTGGCAGGGGCTCTCTCTTGTCCACTGGCGGGCGGTGACTTATCCACTCGACTCATGCCTGCGGCGCATTTCGTGGACATCTTCGCGTGTGGAGACGGGCGTGCCACGAGAAACTACGTTGCGCCGCCGCAACAGGCGGGGTTCTCCGCGACTCTTGATGAGCCAGGCACGGACGGGGCGTGATCGTTCCGGCCAGCAGAGGGAGGACGACATGAAGAGCGATCTCGAACTGCTGGATACGATCAAGACGCGGCTGCAGGGACGGAATGACGTGCTGACGCGCTCGCTCGACCTGCTGGAGCACGAACGCGAGATCGTCCGCCGGGAGCTTGGGCTGCTCGAAGAGGTGCTCACACTCGAGCAGGAGCGGGCCACAAGCGAGGCCTCGATGGTTCCCACGACCGAGACGGCATCGCAGCCCGAGCCAACGGTCCAAGGCGACGTGGCTCCCGAGTCGACGCCGCCCGCGAGTCTCTCGGCCGAGGCTCAGCCGGAGCCGGAACTCGTAGGCGGGCCCGAGTCTGTGGCGACGGCGCAATTGATGCCTGATCCGTTGCCCGCCGAGACGTCCGACTCAGTGCTCCGGCGCGTGGAGGCGCTCCAGCGGCTCCGGGCAAGATTGGTCGCCGATGCCCGTGTACCCGATCCGCTGCCACCCCGGACGCTCAACGTCGGTTTGCTCAGGCGCGTCGAGGTGTGCCAGCGTCTCGGGACGTCCTGAGGACCGTCCGGCAATGTCGGGGGCACCCGCGCACCCAGCCGAGATTCTGGGCCCGACCTCGAGGCCGCGCGCGGCGCGGCGCACGAGGCGCTCACGCGTCTGACGGACTGGGAGGGAACTCGCCCGCGGTGGCTCGTGGAGGAGCGCCGCTGGGAATGAAGGCCGCCGAAGAGTTGTGGAGTCTGGCGACGCTCCGCGCCGGGTAGGGACCGCCGTTCCGCCGCAATGAGCGGCGCTCAGCGGTTCGCCGCTGGCCCCGTGTCGACTTTAACCTGCGCCGGGCGCGATTGGATGGCGGCCGTGGTCACAGGCGGAGCCACGCGGCCCCACTTCGACTGCGCCCTGAACCCGGTCGGAACGAGTGCCGGCATCCAACCTGTTCCGGTCGACATGGAGCCAGAGGTCATGGTGAGCAGCGCCTGAACTCCCCTTTGCCACGACTGACGATACTGGCCTGTGACGGGACTCCGGGCGGTGCGCGGCACGCAAGTCGGGCAGAATGGGGGCGAGGAGTGACCCGTGACAACCACCCCAGCAGCGACGGCGGCGCTGCACGCCGGCTACTTCCATGAGGCCCACCCGGCGGTGCGCGAGGTCGTCGGCGGTCTGACCCCGGCTCTCTTCGACTGGAGACTTGGCCAAGAGATGAACTCGATCGCCGCGCTGATCGCGCACACGCTCGACTCCGAGCGAGGGCTAGTGGCAATCGTGGCCGGCTTCATGCTGCCGCGCGACCGGGATGCCGCGTTGCGGGTCGCCGCCCTCATCGCCGATGACGTCGTGACTATGATCGACGCCGCCGAGCGGGACGTCGACGGGTTTCTCAACCCCAACCGAGGATCGTTTGGACGCTCCAATCGAGCCCCCGATGCGGACGGCAAGTGGCGCGTGGGTGGCTGCTCCGGGCGGCCGTGCGGAGCCGGAAGCACATCAGCCAGGCCACGCTGACCAGGCAGCTCGCCGAACAGGCCGCAGCACGAGGGCCGGCGACTTGAGCCCCGATCGGACGGCGGCGGTCGAGCCACGGAAGCCCGGCTGGGGCTGGCTCCGCTGACGGCCGACGAATGTTGCTGATCTCGTCCGAACGCTTGCGCGAACTTGTCCCCATGGGAGTAGCCATCGACGCGGTCCGAGATGCGTTCGTCCAGAGCTCGCGCGGAAACATAGAGCAACCGACGCGGCTGGCCCTCCGGGACGGCCGGGCACTGGTCATGCTCGCCGCGGACTCCGGCGATATCGGCACGGTCCTGAAGGCTGTCACGGTCCGGCCGGAGAACCGCCAGCGGGGACTTCCCTCCGTGCAGGCAGTCGTCGTCTGTTTCGACGGGACAAGCGGCAGGCCGACTGCTGTCATTGATGGCACGGCTCTGACCGCACTGCGGACTGGCGCGGCGTCCGGTGTGGCGACCGACCTCCTGGGCCGGCCGGACGCTGCCGTGCTCGCCGTGATAGGGACCGGCGGTCAGGCGGCCGATCAGGTGCGGGGGGTGTGTACGGTCCGCGCGATCCGCCAAGTGCGGGTCGCGTCGCGCCACGTTCAACACGCCCGCGAGTTCGCTGTTCGTCTCGGCCGAGAGCTCGCGCCCGTGCCGGTCGTCGCTGCCAGCGTTCGTGACGCGATCAACGACGCCGACGTGGTCTGCACCGCCACGACATCCACAGAGCCGCTTTTTGCTGCGTCTGACCTGTCGCCGGACGTCCACGTAAACGCGATCGGCGCATACACCGAGGCAATGTGCGAACTCCCTCCCGACCTGTGCGCCGACGCGACGGTGGTCGCGGTGGACGCGATCGACGCAGCCATGGTCGAGGCCGGCGACGTGCTTCGGGCGATCCGCGGGGGGAGACTGCGCCGCGACCAGCTGATCGAAATCGGCGACCTGTTGACGCGCCCATGGCTTCGCCAACACGGCCGAACCGTTTTCAAATCGGTGGGCGTGGCGGCCCAAGACTGGGCGCTTGCACGTCTCGCCGTCGAGCGCTCCATGGCAGGCGGAGGTCGCGATCTTGACGTCTGACGGCATCGCCTGGGTCGGCGGTCAGCCGTAGACTGGGCCAATGGCCTCAACACCGCCCGCTAGTCACGGCTCCGCCGACGCGACGTGGTCCCGCGAGGCCTGGCTTCGCACGAACCTCGGCGCCCTCGACCTCGCCCAAACGTCAAGGCACGGGGACATGGACCCCGAGGCATTCCGCCGTGCCGCGCACGTGGTGGCGGACCTCATGGCGGACTATCTCGCGGAAGTCGAGCACTTCCCCGTCCTTCCGAACGTCGAGCCGGGCGACCTGCGGCGGATGTTCCCCGCCGCGCCGCCCGAACTCCCCGAGCCGATCGGCGACGTGCTGGCCGACTACCGCCGCCTGGTCGAGCCGAACGTGACCCATTGGCAGCATCCGGCGTTCTTCGCGTACTTCGCGAGCAGCGGGTCGGCGCCAGGCATCCTGGGCGAGATGCTCATGGCCACCTTGGTCGGCAACGCGATGTTGTGGCGTACCTCACCGGTCGCAACTGAGCTCGAGGAGGTCACGGTCGGCTGGCTGCGTCAAGGACTGGGGCTCCCCGTAGCCTTCGATGGCTTCTTCACCGATACCGCGTCAACGTCCAGCCTGATCGGGCTCGCCGGTGCACGCCAAGCCATGTTGGGCACCGACGCATCCGCCGATGGGCTGGCCGGACGGCCGGCCCTGCGGATCTACGCCTCAACCGAAGCGCACAGCTCGATCGAGAAGGCCGCCATGACGCTGGGGATCGGCCGGTCGGGAACGCGCCGCATCCCGACCGACACCGCCTATCGCATGGACGTCGCCGCACTGGAGGCTGCCATCCATCAGGACCGCGCCGCAGGCCACGTCCCGTGCGCCATCGTCTCGACCATCGGCACCACCGGTCCCACATCCGTCGACCCGACGGCCGGTCTGGCCGACGTCGCCGCCCGCGAGGGACTCTGGCTGCACGTGGACGCCGCGTATGCCGGAGCGACGGCGCTGCTCCCCGAGCGTCGCGAGCCGTTCGCAGGATGGGACCGTGCCGACTCGATCGTAGTGAACCCACACAAGTGGCTGTTCACGCCACTCGACGCCTCGCTGTTCCTGACGCGTCGCCCCGAGACGGTGCGCGCTGCGTTCAGCCTCGTTCCCGAGTACCTGCGGACGATCGACCGCGGGCGTGAGGTGCACGACTTCAACGAGTACACGCCCCAGCTCGGCCGACGTTTCCGGGCGCTCAAGATGTGGATGCTCATCCGCTACTTCGGGCTGGAGGGCATGCGCGCACGAATCCGTGAGCACATCGCCCTGGCGCAGGAGTTTGCCAGTTGGGTCGACGCCGAGCCTGACGCCGAGCGGCTCGCGCCCGTCCCGTTCTCCACCGTCTGCTTCCGCTGGCGCCCCGCGCGACTTGCAGGCCGGGAGGACGAGCCGCCGGTTCGCGCGGAGCTCGACCGGCTCAATACAGCGCTGCTCGAGGCAGTCAACCGCCACGGCCGCGTGTTCCTCTCGCACACGCGGCTTCGCGACCGGATGACGCTGCGTTTGGCGATCGGCAGCGTGCGCACCGAGGCGCGCCACGTGGCGCTGGCATGGGAGCAGGTCCGCGAGCACGCACTCCGGCTGGACGGGTCGGCCTGACCTAGTCGGCTGTCGCGTCGTACTCAGCGGCCGGATCCAACCAATTGCGGCACCCTGAACGTCTCACCCCAAGCCGCCTCGGGACCGTATGCCTCCCGCCAGCCTCAGTGGCTCGGTCTGCCGGGCAGCGACATGAAGTCGGCAACATCTCGAGGGGGCAGACTAGGCGGGAGCTCGCACCCCCGGCCGAAGAGCCGTGACCTAGGCCGAGTTCGCGGTGCGGGCTGCCGGCGCGTGAGCGCCACCGGCTTGTCGGCGGCCGTCGAGGTTGCAATCCCACCGTACCTTCAAGGATCTGCTAGATGGCACGAGCAGGCCCCGGCTATCCCGCGAGTGCCACATGCTGATCCTGTACGGCATGCGCGAGCAACACCCAGCCAAGCTAGACGCGGCCGTTCGCGGCCGGGTCCTCCGGTGCGACGCGCCCGTGCAGAGGGCTGTGAACGGAAAGGGCACAGTGCGCAGGGTGAACGCTGTGGCGCGCGCCGGGCGCCTCTCCGGGAAGCTGGCGTTCCCGGTAGCGTCCAATGCTTCGATGGATTCAATCCAAGACATAGCCCGCGAGCATGCCGCGAGCCCTGCGTCCCGAATCCAAGCTCTCCGCACCGGGCCCATCGTTCAGGGCCAGGACCGTCGGTGGGGGGCGGGGGTTGCCCGCACGCCCGCGGAACAGACGATGCGACGGCGCCTAGACGACGAATCTCGTGATAGATGGGATGTCCGGGCACGGATGTCGTGGTTCCGTGGCTCGGACCGTGGGACGGCTGCGGTACACTTCCATCCCCACGCAGGGCGGCCAGCGGGGAGGGTCCGTGGGTCGGAAGCGCGAGGAGCGAAGCGAGCCATGGCCACCGCCACCGTCAACGACCGCCGCATGCTCATCGACGGCGAGTGGGTGGAGTCTGCCGGAGGAGGGTGGGTCGAGGTTCACAACCCGGCCACGGGCGCGCTCGTCGGCCGCGTGCCATCCGGCGGCGCCGAGGACGTCGACCGGGCGGTCGCCGCTGCCCGCCGGGCGTTTCGCGATGGCCGCTGGCGCGAGAAGTCCGGGGCCGAGCGGGTCAGCGCCCTCAACGGCCTGGCCGATCTCATCGACGCGCACATAGACGAGCTCGCAGAAGCCGAGACGGCCCAGACGGGCACCGCCATCAAACTCCGCCGCGACTCCGACCTCCCGTTCGCCGCGGACAATCTGCGCTTCTTCGCGTCGACCGTCCGACATCTCGACGGCAAGGCCGCCAGCGAATACAGCGGCAGCCATACGAGCATGATCCGCCGCGAGCCGCTCGGGGTCGTGGGGCAGATCGCGCCTTGGAACTACCCCCTCATGATGGCGGCATGGAAGATTGGTCCGGCGCTCGCCGCGGGCAACTGCGTGGTGCTCAAGCCCGCCAGCGCCACGCCGCTGACCACACTGATGCTCGGCGACCTCGCAACGCAAGCCGGGCTACCTGGCGGCGTGCTCAACGTCGTGACGGGCCGCGGCGACGTCGTGGGTGCTGCGATCGCCGCTCACTTGGACGTCGACATGGTCTCGCTCACGGGGGATACAGAGACTGGCAGGAAGATCCAGGCGGCCGCCGCCGGCAGTCTCAAGCGTCTGCACTTGGAGCTCGGCGGCAAGGCGCCGTTCATCGTGTACGACGACGCGGACCTCGAGGCTGCTGCACGCGGCGCAGTCGTCGGCGGTCTGGTCAACGCTGGCCAGGATTGCACGGCCGCAACGCGCATCTACGTCCAGCGCGGCGTCTACGATCGCTTCGTGGACTTGCTCGCCGCGTTAATGAGGGCTACGCGGGTGGGCGATCCCACTGATCCGGCCATCGACATGGGGAGCCTCATCAGCGAGCAGCAAGTGGAGCGTGTCGAGGGATTCGTGGAACGCGCGCGGCACGCCGGCGCGCGCGTCATTCTCGGCGGGGCCCGGGCTGAGGTTCCCGGCCTGCGGGGCGCGTTTTACCGCCCCACCTTGATCGACGGCGTCTCCCAGGATTCCGAGATCGTGCAACAGGAGATCTTTGGGCCGGTTGTGACGCTGCTTCCCTTCGAGACGGAGGAGGAAGCGCTGGACAAGGCGAACGACGTGCGCTACGGCCTAGCCAGCTCCGTGTGGACGCGGGACGTGTTCCGGGCGATGCGCGCTGCGAGGGCCCTCAACTTCGGCGAGGTGTGGGTGAATGACCACCTCCCGCTCACGAGCGAGATGCCCCACGGAGGGTTCCGTCAGTCCGGTTTTGGCAGCGACCTGTCCCACTACGCCTTTGAGGAGTACACGCGGATCAAGCACGTCATGGTCGAGCTGACGGGCGAGGCCGAGAAGGCGTGGCACTACACCGTCTGGGGCGACCAGAAGGGGTAGCGACACCGAAGCGGGCATAATCTCTGCAGCGCGGCTCCGGGGCGGAGCAAGGTCCCGCGGCGGAATTCCCGTACGTCCGGGCGCGCGCGCAGCAGGAGGGCCCTCGAACCGTGCCGCCGCTCTCGCAGCTCCAGCGCGTCCCGCTGGACCACCTGGAGCCGCTCGACCGGCGGGGAATGTTCACCATCGGCCGCCCGCTGGAGGTGTCGGAAACTTCGACGCGCCGCCAGTACCTGGCTGACCAGGTCGGCACCACCGCGAACGACGTCAGCGGCAGGCGTGATGAGGCCATGTTGTTCAGCCTGGCGCGCTTCGGGCCGCTCGAGCGGGCAATCTTCACCCAGGCCCGGATCACGGGAATCGACCAGCTGCTGGACCTTACGGCGGACGAGGCACGAGAGCGGCTCGGAAGCGCGGCACGGATCCTCGGCGTCGTTGCACCGGAAGACCTAGCGGTCGAGGGTTAGTGGGAGCAGGCGCAGATGCTCGAGCAGGAGTAGCCGTGACCGGCCGCAGAGCTGGGGCCGCTTGGCGGGTCGCGATCGGGACCGGGGCTGCCTTCATGATCCTTGGGCTCTCGGTGATGGCGCTCCTTGAGCCCGCGTATATCCACGCCACGCTCGACGCGGCGGGCAGCGCCGCCATTCTCAGACTCGACCCGCAGGCCACGCACGCCGTGTCGGATCGTACCATTGGCGAACTGGTGTTTGGGCCGGCGACGTTCGCGTTCCGGGCCGTCCCTGGCGGGCCCCTCTTTTACGATGCGTCCGAGGAGTCGCACCTGCGCGATGCCTCGAACTTGCTGCACCTGTTCCTTGCCGTCGTGCTGGCAGGCTGCGGTCTCCTGGCGGTGGGCCTGACCCGGTACCGGCGCGACGCGGGGGCGTGGCACGCCGTTCGCGTGGGCGCGGCGGTCCTCGCCGCATCGTTCGCGGTCATCGGTCTGTTCTTCGCGGTCGCGTTCGACACAGCGTTCACGCTATTCCACGAGGTGTTTTTCCCCCAAGGGAACTGGGAGTTCAACTCCGCGACGGAACGGATGGTGCAGCTGTATCCAACGCTCTTCTGGGAGCTGATCGCGATGACTCTCACGCTACTGGTGCTGGCGCTCTGCGGCCTCGTCTGGTTGCTCGCCACGCTGCGCACCCGGTCGCTGGCGAACTCTGACGTCGGCGCCGCGCGCGCCCGTGCCGAGAGCGGGACGGCGACGGGCCCTGGCGACGAGGGCGGCCGGACGGCGCCCATCAGGGAGGACGGACGGTGACGGGCGAATCGGATGAGATGCTTCGACTCGAGGACGCCCTCTCGCGTGTGCTGGACGGCGCTCGGCCGTTGCCGCTCGAGACGGTCACCCTCGAGGATGCCCAAGGGCAGGTGCTTGCCGTGCCCGTCGTGGCAACCACGTCTCTTCCGCCCTGGGACAACAGCGCGATGGACGGGTTCGCGGTCCGCTCCGCCGACGTAGCGGGCGCGTCGCCCGACAGCCCGGTTCGCCTCCGTGTGGTCGGGGAGGTGGCGGCGGGCCATGCGCCGGACCGGGGCATTACAGCCGGCGCCGCGATGCGCATTACCACCGGCGCGATGGTGCCGTCCGGTGCCGATGCCGTGGTCCCTGTAGAGGAGACGGATGCGCCGGGTGGCGTCTCAGCCCTGCCGCCTTGGGTCGCTGTGCGGGCTCCGGCCGCGCCAGGTGCTCACCTCCGCTACGCCGGTGCCGACGTGCGCTTGGGCGAGCGTGTGCTCGACACGGGCCGTCTTGTGGGCCCGGCCGCGCTCGCGCTCGCGGCGGCGTCGGGCGCCGCGCAGCTTGCCGTCCACCGGCGGCCCCGAGTAGGGATCCTGGCGACCGGCGACGAGCTCAGCCCAGCCGGCGAGCCGCTGGGGCCCTGCCGCATTTACGACAGCAACACGCCTGCGCTGCTGGCTCAGGCGCGCGTTGCCGGGGCGATCGCGGTTTCGTATGGGATCGTGCCGGATGATCCGGTCGCCCTCCGCGAGCGGCTCGCCGTCGCCATCGCCGCGTCCGATGTGGTCGTACTGAGCGGCGGTGTCTCTGTGGGGGCCCACGACCACGTTCGCGAAGCGTTCCGGGTCCTTGGTGACCTGGCGTTGTGGCGGGTCGCGATTCAGCCCGGCAAGCCGCTCGCATTCGGCCGCACGACGGCCGGCCGTGCCGGCGCCAGCGAGGATCCGGGCCGTTCGGTCGCGTTATTCGGGCTGCCGGGAAATCCGGTCAGCGCGTTCGTCACGTTCGAGCTGTTCGTGCGGCCGTTGCTGCGTCTCTTGCTGGGGCACACGACGACCGCTGGAGCTGTCGTTCCCGTCGCTGGGTCGCCAGCCGGGCACACCGCCACCGAGCACGCCGCCGGCGCGCCAGGCGCCCGCCGCCTCGTGGTCGCGCGCCTGGCCGAGGCCGTCACGAAGGCGCCGGACCGGCGGGCCTTCCTGCGGGTCCGTCTGGAGGCCGACCCGTCCACACCGGGCCGGCTCATAGCCAGACTCGCGGGTGCCCAAGGCTCGCACATGCTGTCGGCGCTTGCCGCGTCCGACGGTCTGGCCGTGATCCCGGAAGCTGTGCCGGGACTTCCCGCCGGTGAGGAGGTTGAAGTCTGGGTGTTGGAGGGTGAGGGAGCATGAGGTGTGTTGCAGCATGAGGATCGCGGGAGTGCAGACGCGATGACGGACCAAGGATCGCCGCGCGCGGCGCGACGCCGGCTCACCCACATCGACCGCACAGGACGTCCCCGGATGGTCGACGTCAGCACCAAGCCGTCCACCATCCGTCGTGCGGTGGCTGAGGCCGAGGTGGCCCTCTCTCAGGACACCCTTAGTCTCGTGATCGACGGCGAGGCGCCGAAGGGCGATGTCTTCACGGTGGCCGAGATGGCCGGCGTGATGGGCGGTAAACGCACGTCGGAGTTGGTCCCGCTGTGCCATCCGACCCCCCTCACCGACCTGCTCGTCGAGATCACACCTGACCGTGCGGCGTCGGCCCTGCGCGTGCGGGCGACCGCTTCGACGGTCGCGCAGACGGGCGTCGAGATGGAGGCGCTCACTGCGGCCTCCGTCGCGGCGCTGACGATCTACGACATGGTCAAGGGCGTCGAACGGGGTGCGGAGATCCGGCATCTCCGGTTGCTGGAAAAGTCTGGCGGCACTTCCGGTGAGTGGCACCGCACGTCCGCGACGGAGGCTGACGGCGGCGTTCGTCTGCGCCCGGGGACGCGCGGCCCCCGGCGCTCGTCGCGACGGGACGCACGGTGAGGAGCGACGGAACCGTGCAGTGCCGCGGATTCGCCGGAGGCTCCGCACCCGTCGAGAGGCGTCGCTGAGATGGCGCGCGCCTTCGTCCTCACCGTAAGCGACCGCTCGGCCCGCGGGGAGCGGGCAGACGAGACGGGGCCGCGACTGGCGGCGCGCCTGCAAGAACTTGGGTATGCCGCGCGCGTCGACGTCGTCCCGGACGATGTGCTACTCATCGCCGAGACCGTCGCGACCGCGGTGACCGGTCACGACCTAGTCGTCGTGGCCGGAGGCACGGGCCTCGGGCCGCGCGACGTGACGCCCCAAGCAGTCGGTACCGTGATCGACTACGAAGTGCCCGGCTTCGGTGAGTTGATGCGCGCGGAGGGGCGGCGCTCGACGCCGCTGGCGACGCTGTCGCGCTCGCTTGGCGGGGTTGCAGGCCAGACGCTGGTGCTTGTCGTACCGGGAAGCCCTCGCGGGGCCCTAGAATCGCTCGACGCAGTGGCAGCCCTGCTTCCGCACGCTCTCGACACGCTTGCGGGCGGGGACCACGCGCGGTGACATCCGAGGTCCCGCTCTACCCGCTCGCGCCGATCCTCTTCATGCTGGCAGCGCTCTCGTCCATCCTGCAGGTGGCCCGCTACCTACGACTTTTCGCAGGCGCGCCGCCGCCGCCAGTTTCGGACCGGGCGGGGGAGCGTCTGCGGTCGGCGTTCGTGTACGCGCTCGGGCAGGTCCGCATGTGCCGGGACCCGCGTGCAGGCCTTATGCACGCCCACCAAATCGGGCAAACTGGGTGGGGCCGTAAAGCCGTAGCTCTACGTCGCGGCCGGCATCGGTGGCGCGATCCAGCACAAAGTCGGTATGCAGACATCCGGCACAATCGTCGCCATTAACCGCGACTCCGACGCGCGGATCGCCGAATTCGCCGACCTAATGGTCGTGGGCGATCTCTTCGAGATCGTGCCGCGGCTTTCGGCCGCCCTGCGCTTGCGGCGCGGAAGGTAAGCTGAAGGGAACCGTGGACCCGACCATCGTGATGCCGCTTGTTCTCGCAGGCCTTATCGCAGTCGTGGTCGTGCTCTTCCTGCGGCGCGCGTCCGGCGCGCTGAGAGCCACACGCCAGATCGAGCGGTTCCAAGAGGAGGCCGCGGGGCTCGGATCGCGGCTCGACGTGGTACTGGAGACAACAGCTGCCCGCGTCGACGCGCTCCGCCGCCACGAAGTGGACGGTGGGGCTGTGCTCGAGGAGCTGGACGGGATCATGGCCAGTCTCGACCGGGAGCTCGCCGCTGCCGCGGGGCTGGCCGCGCCCGCCGCATTGTCCGTCAGCCAGCAGGGTATCGTGGCCGAGATCCGGCACGCGCAACGGGCTCTCGACTTGGTGCGGCACGGCTGCGCGCTCTCCGCGGGCCCTCGGGCACGGTCACGGACCACCGAGTCGCAGATTGCCATCAAGCGTGGATACCTCAACTTGCTGCATGCGCGCGAGGCGCTGGCGCGGCACGTCGGCGATCTCGCCGCGGCCCGCGATCCAATGGAGTCGTCCTGGCGAACGTCCCGGGTCTGACCGCCGCTGTCAGGTGGTACGCTCCATGGCAAGGCATCAGCCGTCGCCGTGGACGGCCCGAGTCGAGGTCTCCGGATGCGCTGCCCGGTCTGTGGTGAACGAGACACTCGCGTGATCGACTCGCGCGATCTCGAAGACGGCACGACGATCCGGCGCCGGCGGGAATGCACGCAGTGCGCGAACCGCTTCACCACACACGAGCGAGTGGAGGCAGCTCGCCTCTTCGTCTTCAAGCGCGACGGGTCTCGCGAGGAGTTCGACCGCGAGAAGCTCGTCGTGGGGCTGCAGAAGGCGCTGTGGCGCAGGCCGGTGCCAGACCGAGCCGCCGAGGCTGCCGCTGAGTCGATCGAGGCCGAGCTGCGGGCGGCCGGCGCCAGCGATGTCCCGTCGAGGCGGGTGGGCGAACTGGCGATGGATCGCCTGCGTCATGTAGACCAGATCGCCTACATCCGCTTCGCCAGCGTGTACCAGTCGTTCGAGGACATCGAGCAGCTCAAGCGTGAAGTCGACGGCCTCCTGTCAGCGCGCGCCGTGACCGGCCCGGCCGGGAAGAGGAGCTGAGGTGGCCGTCCTCTCCGATCGAGACATCCGTGCCGCACTGGAGGCCCGCCGGATCCGGATCGATCCCTATGATCCCGGCTGCCTGCAGCCATCGTCTGTCGATCTACACCTCGACCGCGACTTTCGAGTCTTCCGCAACAACCGCTACGCGTATATCGACGTCCGGGAGGCCCAGCCCGACCTCACAGAGTTGATCCGCATCGAGGACGACGCGCCGTTCATCCTCCATCCAGGGGAGTTCGTGCTCGGTCAGACGCTCGAATGGGTGGAGCTGCCCGACGATCTCGTCGCCCGACTCGAGGGCAAGTCGAGCCTGGGGCGGCTCGGGCTGCTCATCCACTCGACAGCGGGGTACGTCGATCCTGGCTGGAAGGGAACGCTCACACTCGAGCTGTCGAACGTCGCCAACTTGCCAATCACGCTCTACTGCGGGATGAAGATCGGCCAGATCAGCTTCTTCCGCATGACCAGCCCGGTCGAGCGCCCGTACGGAAGTCCGTCGCTGAGGTCCAAGTACCAGGGACAGGACACGCCTACGGCGTCAGAGTTCTATCGGGACTTTGCGCAGGACCGGCGGCTCGGCCCGCGTCAGCATGGGTGAGGGACAGGACCCGTGAGCTTCCGTGACGGTGTTGCTTGGTCCGCTGGCCTGGGTCGAGGGGTGCGCATCGCGCTGGTGCAAGCCGGCACGTTCCGCTCCGACGCGGGGACGCTGTTTGGGCCTGTGCCGCGCTTCATGTGGCAGCAGCTCGTGGCCGACGAAATCAATGGGCAAGGCACGCTGCTCCAGGCCCTGAACTGCCTGCTGGTCGAGACGCCCGGCGGACGCGTGCTGGTCGAGACCGGCATCGGCGAGCGATCGGATGAGCGGATGCGCGACCGGCGCGACATTCGTGGGCCTGCGGTGCTGCCGGCGCTGCGAGCGGCTGGTTTCGATCCGACGACGGTGGACGTCGTGGCCCTTAGCCACCTGCACTTCGACCACGCTGGTGGGCTGCTCGCGGCGAACGGATCCTCGGCGTTCCCGCGTGCCCGGATCGCGGCCCAGAGGGACGAGTGGGAGTTCGCGCTGGGCGACAACCTCCGCCTGCAGGCGAGCTACGACCAAGGCGAGCTGCGACTTATCGCGGAGGCAGGCCGCGCCGGCGCCGTGGACGGCGAGGCCGAACTACTGCCCGGGGTGACCGTTGTCCGTACAGGCGGCCACTCAGGCGGGCACCAGGCCGTCGTCGTGCGCGGACGCGACCGCACTGTGGCGTTCTTCGGCGACCTATGCATGCGGCCGTGGAGCGCCAACCCACGCTGGGTCACGGCGTTCGACGATTTTCCACTGACCAGCGTCGAAGCCAAAGTGGGCCTGTTCCGGCAGGCCGTCGAGGAAGGCTGGACGGTGGTGCTCTCGCACGAAGCACGGACGCCGGTCGGGCATCTGGTCGGCGACCGGGATCGCTACCGGTTCGAGCCTCTGTAGGCCCCGGGATACCCCGCGGAGGTCACGGCACCGCGCTTGTGGCGGTGACACCGGCCGAGCTCGTGTGAGGACCGGAGTCGGATGCGACCAGCGGCGCCAGCGATTGCTCGGCCTGCGAGAGCGATAGCGGGCCATTCCAAACCTGCCTCACGAGCCCCCGCCGGTCGACGAAGACCTGCGTCGGCAGGCCGTACACGTGGTAGGCGCGGTACACGGCCGACGTGCCGTCGAAGCCAATGGCGTACTGCAGGCCGTACGTCTTCGCGTAGGCCTGAACGTCGGCCATCGAGGATTCCTGGACGCTGACCCCGATCACCACGAGCCCTTGCGCCCGGTGGGTCTCGTACGTCTCTTCGATCGTTGGCGTCTCGGACTGGCACGGCGGGCACCACGTCGCGAAGAAGTTGATCCAGACCGGGTGGCCCAGCAGGCTCGAGAGCACGATCGGCCGGCCGCTGAGGTCAGTGAGCTGGATGCGCTGGCCGTGGTCGGTCCCAGCGAGTTCGGGTGCGCGGTCGCCCGGCCGCAGCCCCTGCTGCGGCGCGGCGAAGGGGACAAACGACGAGCCCGGGATCGGCACCGGCGGGGAGGTCGACCCAAGCGGCGTTGTCAACGCCTTTAGCCCGACAGCGAAGGCCACCACGAAGAGAGCCGCGGCGAGTAGCTGGCGGGTGGTGAAGGGACCCACGACCCCTCGACGGAGATCCGGCGACGGATTTCCAGCCCGTGGGGCCGGGTTTGAGCTATCCGTGCGCTCAGCCTCGTCGTCGCGACGACCCGTCGGGGCGTCCATCGTCCGCGATCAGAAGCGCGGCGTGAGGTAGCTGAAGCGCGCCGAGAACCAGCCGAGCCAGTCAAACAAGAGGCTCAAGCCGACCAGCATGACGAGAGCCCCGCCGGAGAGCTCAATCGCCCGCGCATGGCGCTTGAGCGCGTGGACAAACTGGGGCGCTCGGTCGAACGCCAATGCCAGCACGATGAACGGGATCCCAAGACCAATGGAGTAGGCCGCGAACAGGAGTCCAGCCTGTAGGCTTGGCCCCAGCGCCGCCAGGCCGAGGATCGCGCCCAATGTGGGGCCGATGCATGGCGTCCAGCCGAGCGCGAAGATGGCGCCAAGCCCCAATGCACCCAGAGGCTTGTGCCGCGACGAGCCGAGGGGCATCGGCCCGGCGGGCTCGAACGGACGCCAGGTCCGCGCGAGCAACCGAATCGGTAGCAGCCCGGCCAGGTTCATCCCGAGCACGATCAGCACGACGCCACCGGCCTGACGGAGTAGGGGGAGGGTCGGTGCAAGCACGCCGCCGGCATACGTGGCCGTGACGCCCAAGATCGTGAAGACCGCGCCAAACCCGACAACGAACGCCACGGCGTGGGCCAGCGCCAGCCACCGCCAACCGGATGCCGATGCCGCGATCGAGACCGCCGACTCGGTGCCACCGGCGGCTCCGTGGGCTCCAGCTGAATGCGTGAACGCTGCACTGCCGGCACCGCGCACGCTCACGGCGCCGAGCTGGCCGAGGTAAGCCGGCACCACTGGCAGGACGCAGGGCGAAAGGAAGCTTAGAAGCCCTGCCGCGAGGGCTGCGGCAAGTGTCAGCTCCGGCATCACCAGCGCCCCACGGCGTTCGTCATGCCTGCGCCTCGTCGAGGAGTGCCGAGAGGAACCGGCGGATCGCTTGCGGGCGGATGGCGAGGGGAAGCTCCTTCCCGGCGAGGTCCAGCACCGGGATCGACTCGATGTGGCGCTTGAGCAAGGCCGGCTGTGACTCGATGTCCACCTCGACGAGCTTGGGCACTGTGGCCCGCGCCGCCGCGCGCTCGGCCAGGACGAGGCCGAGCTCGTCACGTGCCTCGTCACAGAGATGGCAGCCGGGACGAGTGAGAAGAGTCAGCGTCAGAGGAGGGGAAGCATCGGCCACCACGCCATTCTAGGGCAGCGCTGTCCGGCAACCCTGAGGCGGCCTCCCATCGGGTCGGAACCGAGCCGGTCGGCCGTACAATCTCCCGGTACGCCCCCGTAGCTCAGTGGATAGAGCGAGGCCGTCCTAAGGCCTGCGTCGGCGGTTCGAGTCCGTCCGGGGGCGCCACACCAACCTGAGTCCGGGCCGTCGCTGAGGCGATGAGCGGCAGGTAAGCGGGCTGGGCGAGCTTCGCGCCGACGAGCCTGTCGTCGCGGACCCGGACTTCGGCAAAGAGGTTCTGCGCGAGTTCTGCGCGTTCCGCCGGGGTTGCCTTGCTCCAGAGGGCGGCGAGATCGTTCAGTAGCCGCGCGGCCCGGACTAGGACGGCCTCACTGTAGGTCGGCTGCGGCCGCCCCCCAAGGAGCGTCGCGTCGAGGGCCCGTTTGCGCCCGACGTACTCCTCGCGGCCGATTGCGGCCATGAGGTAGAGGTCGTTGAGGCGGTCAAGTTGATCGGCGATACGTGCCCGGTCGACGGCTGGTCGCTCGTCGCGTGCCTTGGCGATGCCGCGCTGCATCTTCTCGATGTCGTCGCGCCAGTCTTCGGGGAGGCGGAGCGTCGTCAGCCACCGCTCGATCTCATCCTCCAAGCGCGAACTGCGGACGGCCCGTTGGTCGCAGGCATGTCGCTCGCGCTGGACGATGCAGGCCATGTAGGTGACGCCCTCGTGGGGCTCGCCGTACATCTTGCGGCCGCAGCGGTCGCACACGGCGAGGCGGCGGAGCGGGTAGATGTTGCGGAGCTTGCCCCCGTTCGTGCCCCGGAAGGAGCGCCGACGGACGGCTTGTATCTGCTCCCACAGCTCGTCCGTCCAGAGCGGCATGTGCGGCCCGCGCACGCGCTCCTCTTCCTCGCCCTTGAGTCGCTTGTCGGCGCGCTGGTGCCACGACAGCGTGGTCGGGACTCGTTGGCGGCGTCAGAAGACGCCTCGGGCGGCGAGAACGCGTTCCTGCCGATCCGGACACGGTTCTTCGATGACCTACTACGCACCGAGGCTGAACAGCTCGACCAGGTTGTGCTCCTCGGTGCCGGCCTCGACACCCGTGCTTTCCGCCTCACGTTGCCCACGCGCCTGCGCTGGTTCGAGATCGACACGCCCGAACTCTTGGGGGAGAAGGAGCCGATCCTCGCCGCGCTCGGCGCGGTGGCCCGCTGCCAGCGCACGCTCGTGGCCGCCGATCTCACCGCTGACTGGAGTACCGCGCTGCTTGCTGCCGGGTTCGAGGTCGGGCGGCGGACCGGCTGGCTCGCCGAGGGCCTCCTCTTCTACTTGTCTGGCAAGGCGGTCCAAGACCTCCTGACCGAGACACGCCGGCTCTCGGGAGTGGGCAGCCTGATGGGAGCTGACGTGTTCGGCTCTGGACTCCTGACCCTGCCCTCGCTGCAACCTAACCTCGCGACCCGGGCAGAACGCGGCCTGCCGCCCCCCTTCACCACCGACGACCCGCTCGCGACCTTCCGCGACGCCGGCTGGCCCTCAGTTCAGCTCGCCATTCCGGGGCAACTCGGCCTGACCTACGGTCGGCCGATCGGCCAGGCGGGCCGGTCGTCCGCCGCCCCTAATCGGACCATGCAGAGCTACCTCGTGGTCGCGCGCAGCGAGGGTCGCTGAGGATTTCCCGTTCGAGGGCGCGTGCCGGGAAGGACTCTCGGGTTCCACCGATCGACGCAACACCGTGATAGGTGCAGTGTCGATCGGGAGGTGGACCCATGGCGCACTGGGCCAGGCCAGCGTTGACGGCCGAGCAGAAGCGGGAGATGTGGTCCCGCTGGA
>JBKQRF010000213.1:0-6797 GCA_052144055.1 Candidatus Limnocylindrales bacterium | reverse complement strand
GGGCTGGTCGTGCAGCACCAGGGCGCGGTGCGCCTCGATCTCCCTCGCCGACACGTGGCCCTCGGTCATGCCTGGTCCTCGCTATGCAGCGGTCTTCCCGCGCGAGATTCTAGCGCGACCCATGGCGGGGGCAACTCCGGGCGACGATTGGCACGCTCGACGACGGCCGATCGCGACGCGGTCCGGCAATAGGTGGGGTCACCCGCCGGGCAGGGACAGTCGGCCCAGGGCCAGCACAAGACCGTCCCGCCGCTGATCCGCCGCGGCGAGGCCGAGAGCACCACGAGGACCACGGCGATGAGCAGGACGCAGACGAGCTCGCCCGCCTAGGGCGCGCAGCCGGGTCATTGCAGGCGCGGCCGACCCGGCACGCGCGCGGGCGGCTCACCGTCCACCGCGTACGACATCGGGCGCTCGAGGTCAGCCGGCTCGGCCAGTGAGATGTGCTCGATGTCCATGGGCCACAGCGCGAAGGGGTGCTCGCGGGTCCCGTCGCCGGCGGTGGCCGCCAGCACGGGGTTGCGGATCACGAACCGCAGCGTCGGTTCCGGATAACCCGTGACCATGTCTCGGCCTATGCCGGCAAACTCGCCAATGAAACCCGGATGGTGGTCAGCCTGCCAGAAACGGACCCGATAGAGCGCTCCAGGCTTGGGCAACCCGCCGAGAACCGCGCGAATCTCCGCGAGCATGTCCGCGTTCGTGGCGCCCTCATGGAGCATACCAAGACCGGCCCGACTCGGACCCATACGGCCCCTCCCGAGTCGGGGGGCCGGTTCCGGTTGCGTGCGGTCTTGTGCCGATGACTTCACGATCCGTTGTGCTCAGGCGTCGCAGAGCTCCTCCGGCGGCCTGGCCTGGCGCCTGCCCCGGACCCAGTCCGGCGGCACGAGGCGGACGACGCCTCGATGCTCGCCATGGCCCAGTGCCCGTCGGACCCGCCGCTCACGTCAGCCCGGCCGCCACCATGAACCCGAGGAACGCGCTGGCCAGGACGCCCAGGGGAATGAGCAGCACGGGGAGCAGCAGCACCGTGGTGATGCCGAAGACGATCCGCACCATCCGTCGTGACCTCGGTCTCCATCTCGTGCCAGATCAGTAGGCGCTCGGAAGGAAGATCCGAGTGTGTCGTGCAGGGCTCGCCCCGTCATGACAGACCGTCATGACACAGGGGCATGCAGACGGCACGCTGGCGAGCGACCGATGATCACCCCGAACTCGCATCCCACGGCGACCCAGACCCTCGCCAGCCAGCAGCGGCTGGCCCGCGCCTGCGGAACGGGTGATCCCGTTGCCTGGACCGCGCTGGTGCACGCGCACAGCCGGCGTCTGCTGACCCTGGCGTACTGGTTGGGCGGCTCACAGAAGATCGCCGAGAGGGCCGTGACCGAGACGTTCAGTGCCGCCGGTCGGGCATGGGAGCGGGCCGATCCGTCGCTGCCCCTTGCTGTCTGGCTGGCGCGCGCCTGTTACAAGCTCACCGAGCGGGCACCGTCCGGCCCCCTTGGACAACCGGCGGAGGCAGCTGCATTCCTCGATGCGGGACACCGCGACGTCGCAGCTGGCCTTGCCGAGCTGCCCTTCGAGCTGCGCGCCGCGGTCGTCCTGCGCTGTGTGGTCGGTTTCGATGCCCAGGACGCTGCCACCATCATGGCTGTGCCACACGCCGACTTCGAGCGGCGCCTGCTCGGGGGCCTGGCGCTCCTGCGCGCGAAGTTGAGCGCGAGGGAGGGCGAGTCGACGGTTCCATTGCTCCATCCGGCTGTTCGCGTCCTGCCGTTGGCGACCACGGGCACGCTGGTGACCTGAGCGAAGTGCGGGTGGAGCGTGAAACCTCCAGGAATGACTTCCACCTCTCGGCCGGCCCCATGCAGGCCCTCCAGGAGCTTCCGGGCGCCATTCATCTCACCGCGTCGGTGGCCGTAGCCCGGTCAGCTCCCACAGGTTGCTCTTGCCGTGCAGAGTCCCGCACGCGATGGGAGCTGATCGCGGATCAGGACAGTTGAGGCTGAGGACCGTGCGAGCGCCCGGGCCCTCGGCCCAGGAGGTGATCGTGAACGAGCGACGGGCCCGTGAACTCGTGGGCCAGACGCGGGCGCGCGTCGAATCCATGCTGGGGGAGCTGCGCAGCGAGATCCGTGCCGAAGGGCCCCTCCAGCGCCAGCAGACCGGGGAGTACGAAGACGCGGGCACCACGCTTGACGCTGAGTCGGTTGACGTCGCCCTCGCGAACGACCTCCGTGAGCAGCTTGCCGCCGTGGAGCGGGCCGAGGAACGCATCGCCCGGGGCACGTACGGCCGATCCATCGAGAGCGGGAAGGTGATCCCGGACGCACGACTCGAGGCGGAGCCCCTCGCCGAGCGGACCATCGAGGAGCAGCGCCGCTACGAACGAGGCGGAGCTGCGTAGCCCCCCGGGCGGCAGATTCGCGCGGCCGGATGCCCAGCCCGGTCCGCGACACGAACGCGGCCGCTGGACGCCCCTGCAGGACCTCCCAGTCGTCGTCCTCGGATCGTGAGACGCGATGGATGACGGTCCGTCATGACAGCCCGGTGCTCGTACAGCACGCTCTAGGGCGAATGGCACGGCATCCGCCTCTGCATCCGCGCGGGTACCCACAGAGGCAGTCCTGGGAGGCGGCCCACCGTGCGCTCGTTGACCAGATAAGCGTGACGCGGCGAGTCATCGCGCGCCATTGGCGTCCCAAGTGAGGGTCCGGCGTGGCAACCATCGAGAGCCGCGATAACCTGCGAGTACTCTTGCAGGATCACGCACTGGCTTCTCCGACCGCGATGGGGCGCGCCGCGCGCGGCCTCGTCCGCGAGATGCGCGCCCTCGACGTCACCGTCGTCGAGTCGGAGGACTCCGACGACGCCGCCGCAATCATCGCCACCGATCCCGGCTTTGATGCCGTCTTGCTCGACTGGGATGCCGACGACGAGCATCTCGAGCGGGCGCAAGGGCTCGTGGAGGCCTCCAGGCTCCGAACCGCCTGCCCGATCTTCCTGCTGGCTGACCTAGGCGCTCTTGCCTCGGTCCCCCTCGATGTCATCGAGCAGGTGGACGACTTCATCTGGCTCCTGGAGGACACCCCGGACTTCATCGCCGGTCGCGTCGCCGGCGCGGCGCGTCGTTACCGAGACGAGCTGCTGCCGCCGATGTTCGCGGCCCTCGCCGCCTTCGCCGGCACGTACGAGTACTCCTGGCACACGCCCGGTCACGCCGGCGGGACCGCCTTCCTGAAGTCACCGGTCGGCCGGGCCTTCTTCGAGTTCTTCGGCGAGCCCATGTTCCGCTCCGATCTGTCGATCTCCGTGGCCGAGCTCGGGTCGCTCCTAGACCACTCGGGACCGATTGGGGCGAGCGAGCGCCATGCCGCGAAAGTATTCGGGGCCGATCGGACGTACACCGTCACGAACGGCACCTCCACCTCCAACCGGATCGTCCTCGGGGCGACCGTGACCGCGGGCGACGTGGTGCTCTGCGATCGCAACTGCCACAAGTCGATCGAGCACGGCTTGACGCTGACGGGCGGCATCCCGGTGTATCTGATGCCGACGCGCAACCGCTACGGGATCATCGGGCCCATCCCACCAGCGCATCTCACCGAGCAGGCGATCGCGCGGTCGCTGGCTGCTCATGCGTTGAGGGGAACCGTCAAGGCGCCGGCCCTGGCGGTGATCACCAACTCGACCTACGACGGGTTGTGCTACCGCGTGCCGCGCATCGAGGCGCTCCTCGGCCCGACCGTCGACCGCATCCTGTTCGACGAGGCCTGGTACGCGTACGCGCGCTTCAACCCGCTGTACCGCGAGCGGTTCGCCATGCACGATGTCCACGCGCCGGACGGTCCGACCGTGTTCGCCACGCAATCCACCCACAAGCTGCTCGCAGCACTGTCCCAGGCATCGTTCATCCACGTCCGGGATGGGCGTCGGCCGGTCGAGCACGAGCGGTTCAACGAGTCGTTCATGATGCATAGCTCGACCTCACCCCAGTACGTGATGATCGCCTCCAACGACGTCTCGGCGGCGATGATGGCGGGTGCGGGCGGACGCCAGCGGACCGACGAGACGATCCGCGAAGCCGTGGCGTTCCGAACGACTATGGCGCGACTGGACCGCCAGCTGGCCGAGCAGCACGAGTGGTTCTTCCACGTCTGGCAACCCGAGACCGTCCTCGACCCGGCGAACGGGACGCGCCAGCGGTTCGAGGACGCGGGGGGCCTGCTCTCGTCGGAGCCCGCCGCCTGGGTGCTCCACCCCGGTGAGACCTGGCACGGCTTCGACGCCCGCGGAGACGGCGCCCTCGAAGACGGCTACTGCATGCTCGACCCGATCAAGGTGACCCTCCTGACGCCGGGGATCGCGCAGGACGGGTCGCTCGAGCCGACCGGCATCCCGGCCCCGATCGTGACCGCCTATCTCGACCGGCAGTGCATCGTGGTCGAGAAGACCGGCGACTTCACCCTGCTCTTCCTCTTCTCGATGGGGGTCACGAAGGGCAAGTGGGGCACGCTCCTCACGGCGCTGCTCGACTTCAAGAAGCAATACGACGCGAATGCCCCGCTCGAGGACGTCCTACCGTCGCTCCTCGAAGCCCATCCTGATGCTTACCGGGGCCAGGGGCTGCGTGACCTCGCCACCGACATGTTCGAGTTCGGGCGCCAGGCTGGCACCACCAACCTGCTCGACGCGGCTTACGCCGCCCTGCCGCCACCGGTCTACTCCCCCGCCGACGCCTATCGACGCCTTGTACGCGGCGAGGTCGAGCGCGTCCCGCTGGCCGCGGCCGCCGGGCGAGTCGCGGCGACCGGAATCGTCCCCTATCCACCGGGAATCCCCCTGCTGATGCCGGGCGAGCGGTTCGGGCAGGCCGACGAGCCACAACTGGCGTATCTGCTCGCGCTCCAGGCCTTCGACCGGCGGTTCCCCGGGTTCGGGCACGAGACCCATGGGGTCGAGGTTGTGGCTGGCGAGTACCGGCTCCTCTGCATCCGTGAAGCACGCCCTGCCGCTGTTCGGCGTGGAGGCCAGAAGGCATGAAGAACAAGAAGGTCCTTGGAGTCTTCGCCCTCGCGATGATCAACGTCGCGGCGGTGCTGACGCTGCGCAACTTCCCAGCCATGGCCGAGTACGGCTGGGCCTCGGTTAGCTGGTACTTCCTTGGGACGCTGCTCTTCCTGCTGCCCATCGCGCTCGTCGGCGCTGAGCTCGCAACCGCCTGGCCCAAGGCCGGCGGTGTCTACGCCTGGGTCCACGAGGCATTCGGGGAGCGCTGGGGCTTCCTTGCGATTTGGTGCGAATGGTCCGAGAACGTCGTGTGGTTCCCCACGGTGCTCTCCTTCATTGCGGTGACGTTCGCCTACGTAATCGACCCCGGCCTCGCCAACAACAAGCTCTTCATGTTCACGGCCATGATGGGTGCGTTCTGGGGCCTGACGGCGCTCAACCTGTTCGGCACCCGGGCCTCCGCCTACTTCAGCACGATCGGCGTTATCGCCGGCACGCTCGTCCCGGGCTTCCTGATCATCGCCTTGGGAGCGGCCTGGATGGCCGGCGGTGGCACGCCGCAGATCCCGTTCTCGGTGTCGGCGCTCGCGCCCAGTTTCAACTTGAGCACGCTGCCCTTCATGGGGACGGTCATCCTGCTGTTCGCCGGCATGGAGATGGCCGGCTACCATGCGCTCGAGACACGGGACCCGCAACACGACTATCCGGCCGCCATGTTCATCTCGGCAGCGATCATCGTGGTCCTGACCACGATCGGGACCCTCGCCGTGGCGATCGTGGTGCCGGCGAAGGACATCCAGCTCTCCGGCGGCCTGATGCAGGCGTTCCAGGACTTCCTGGGCGCCCTCCATCTCGGCGGGCTCGTGCCACTGGTAGCCCTGATCGTCGGCGTCGGCGCCCTCGCGCTGGTGAGCACCTGGCTCTTCGGGCCGGCCAAGGGCCTGGCGGAGGCGGCCAATCGCGGTAGCTTGCCGGCCCTCTTCGGCAGCACGAACCGCTTTGAGTCACCGACCACGGTCCTGATCTCCCAGGCCCTCCTGGGCACCGCGCTCAGCGTCCTCTTTCTGTTCATGCCGACGGTCAACGCGGCCTACTGGATCCTCTCGGCCCTGACCGTGCAGGTGCTGTGCCTCATGTACATGCTGGTGTTCGCGTCCGTCGTGGCGCTCCGCTACAGCCAGCCCGAGACGGCTCGGGCCTACCGCATCCCGGGCGGGATGGCCGGGGTGTGGATCGTGGGCGGCGCCGGGTTCGTGGCCTGCCTGTTCACCCTCGTGGTGGGGTTCTTCCCGCCCAGCAACGTCGAGTCGGGCAGCACCCTCGTCTACGTGGTGGGCATGATCGTCGGAACCATCCTGCTCTCCTGTCCGCCGTTCCTGTTCCTCGCCACCAAAGGCAGGCTGTGGGCGCGTGCGTCCCATAGGCCGACTGCCCGCGGAATCGGACCTCGTCCCGTCCGGCCGCCCGTCGCGTGAACGGGCACGCGCCCCGACGCGCCCGGTCCACAGTCCGAGGGCCGCGCGTAACCGATGGCGGATTGGACCGCTCGCCGCTCACGTCAGCAGAGCGTGGGCTAGCTCATCTACGGTGGCGTGCTCAACCATGGCCGAGACGAAGAGTCCTAGCCGGAATCCAGCCGGCCACCCCACGACCCGAGTCCAGCCCCCGCCCGAAAGGAGCACCCGTGGTGCGCGAGTTTGAGGAGGCGCCCGCCTGCCCCGCCTGCGGCGAGGCGATGCTGACGGGCCGCTTCTGCCGCGACCAGCACCCCGATCCAACCAATC
>JBKQRF010000212.1:0-7048 GCA_052144055.1 Candidatus Limnocylindrales bacterium | reverse complement strand
GGGTCCCCGCCGGGTGGACGTCGAGACGATGTACAACCTGGCCCGCCTGCGCCCGCAGTACGCCGGCCGGGCGGGTCGCCCGATGCTGCTGGTGACGGCTGACTGACGCCCGAGGGTAGCGAGTGAGTGCGACGCGTGCTCCCACCTTTCGCAGCAAAGCGGACTTCGGCGAAAGGAGCGGCACGCGGCGGTGAGTCGGCCTCGGTCGCTCATCCGCCGGCCTCTGGTGCCCCGCTCAGCCGTCTGGCCTGGCAGGTGTTTCGCCGACGACCAGAATCTCTTCCTCGGCACGCCGTCGGGCGCCTGGCCGTCCAGCGAGCTTCCGAGTGATCGCGATCGTCGCAACGCACGCGAAGGGACGTTCGCTGACCCGCATGCCTAGTCGGAAGATGGCCCGGCTTGTGACACTGACGGTGGTCGACCTGCCTCCGGGCGTCGAGCGTGTTCTCCACGGGGGAGGCGAAGTGGTCGGGGACCTGACACCTCCTTGGTCGAACACGACTCGGACCCTGCTCGTGAGCCCGGCCGGCGGCGCGGCACTCGCAGAACCCGTCGTCGTCCAGTGGAGCGCCGACGCCGCGACGATCTCTCGCCGGCTCCGCCTCGGGCGACGGCTGCCCGAGATCGCGCCGCGACTCCCGCTCGCCCCGATCCTCGGCGGCGACCCCAACGCTCCGACGCCGTTCCTCGTCTCGCGGTTCATGCCGGGAACGTCGGGCCGCGATCTGCTCGGAGACGATGTGGCTGCCAGTCGTCTCGGCTCGGCCGTCGGCGCGCTCGCCCGAGAACTGCGGACCGTGCCGACCGCCGGGCTTCGGCTGTCGCGTCGGTGGGCCGACCCAATGCGGCTCGAGGCCGCGGCGCGGCAGTGGCTCGACGACGGGCGCCCCAGCCTCGGTTCGGCGACGTCAAGCCGGCTCGGCAGGTCGATCGAGCGGATCTCGGACGAGCTCGGGGAAGTCGCCCCCGTCTTCGCCCACGGCGATCTCGCCCCGGTGAACGTGGTGGTCCGCGACGGCGCTATCGTCGCCCTGCTCGACCTGGAGCGCGCGCGCCTCGCCCATCCCCTCTACGACGCGGCATGGTGGACGTGGATCGTCCGACACCACCATCCTGAGCGGACCCGGAGCGCGGGCGACGGCTTCCTCGCCGCGGCCGGCATCGAACGCGACCGCCGGACGCTTGACCTGCTCGACCTGCTCGCCGTGCTCCAGTGCCTCGAGATGCTGGCCGGCGTTCCGGTACGGGCGAGCGCGGAACGCCACGAATGGGCAAGGCGCGTTGCCGCGGCCCTGCCGACGTAGCTCGCTGGGCGAATGCGGCGTCCTGCCGGCCATCTGCAGAACATTCGAGCGCGCGATGAACCCTCTGAGGTAGCGGTAGCTGTCGAATCCTAGTAGCTCCTTCCCGCTGGCCCGACGCGCCGGGTCACCCACATCTGGGTCACCGCGTTCAGGCACCGCACCGCGCCCTCTTTCGACCATCTGAGACATCGGCCGGCCCGGCGTAGACAATGTGTTGGTGACCAGCTCAGCAGGCACGCGGGTGGTGATCGTCGGCGGTGGCCACGCCGGGGTGTCGGCGGCCCGAGAACTGCTCCGGCTGCGCCGACCCGCCGACCGGCTCGAGGTCGCCATGGTGAGCGCGGAGTCGGCGCTCGTGTGGCAGGGGCTACTGCCACAGATCGTGTCGAACCTGATTCAGCCCCAGGATGCTCTCGTACCCCTACGGGGCACGCTTCGCGGTGTCACGATCTACCCGTACGAGGCAGTCTCAGCCGACCTCCAAGCCCGCACAGTGGCCCTCGACCGCGGCACGGAGCGGGGCGAGGAGGTGCTCAGCTACGACAAGCTCGTCATCGCGGTCGGGGTCGTCACCGACTTCTCCCGGACGCCCGGGCTGGCTGAGCACGGGCTCCCGCTTAAGACGATCGGGGACGCCTTCCATCTGCGCAACCACCTGATCGAGATGCTGGAACTCGCCTCTGTCGAGACCGACCCGCAGGAACGTCAGCGCCTGCTGACGTTCGTTGTAGCGGGTGCGGGCTTTGCCGGCGTTGAGACCGCTTGCGAGATCGCTGGTCTTCTGCACGACGCCCTGCGTCTATATCCTGGCGTCAGCCGCGCCGAAGTCCGTGTGGTCCTGCTGAACCCCGGCAAGCGCATCCTGCCGGCGATGCATGAGCAGCTCGCCGGACGGGCGCAGCGGAAGATGGGGCGGTGGGGGATCGAGATCCGCCACGGCGCCCGCCTCGCAGCGGTGACCGCGGGGGCGGTGCAGTTGATCGATGGCGGCCTGCTCCCCACCCGCACTCTCGTAGGCACCACCGGTCTCGGTCCAAGCCCGCTCGTCCGACGCCTTCCACTCGAGTTATCCCGCGGACGCATCCCGTGTGATACGTACTGCCGCGTCCAGGGGTGGCCCGGCGTGTACGCTGCCGGCGACGCCGCAGCGGTGCCCAACCCTCGCGACGGAGCGCCCTTCCCCGAGACGATCTCCAGCGCCGGTGCCGGTGGTCACTGCGTCGCCGCCAATATCCTGGCTGCTGTCCGGGGGACGGCGCTGGTGCCCTGCGACAGCCAGCATCCGCAGCTGGCGCTGCTGTCGCGCTCTTATGGACTAGCGGACGTTGGTGGCCGGCGCACGGACGGGCTGCGCGCGTCTCTCCTGTGGCGGTGGGCCTTCCTGACCCGGATCCCTTCGTGGTACCGCCGCACCACGCTCCTCTTCGACTGGCTCTCCACGGCCGCCTTCCCGCGCGACGTTACACCGGTGCGCATCGGACGGTCAGGCGCCGTTCTGCCGATGCGTTACGCAGCCGGAGAGGTGATCGTCCGGCAGGGCGAGCCAGGCGGACGCTTCTACGTCATCACCGACGGTGAGGTCGAGGTGGTGCACGAGGAACCGGATGGGCGCGAGGTGCTGCTCGCCCGGCTCGGACCGGGGCGCTACTTCGGGGAGGTCGCGCTGCTGCGTTCGACGCGCCGCACGGCCACCGTTCGGGCCGCCACCGAGGTCGGCGTACTCGGGATCGCGCGGCGTGACTTCACGGCTCTGGTCGAGCACCTGCCGCAATTCCGCGAGGCGCTGGCGGCCACCAGCGGTCCCGGGGGGAAGCTTGGGGCGGAGATCCAACCGACCGACGAGCCCACTAGCCCGCCCGCATGAAGTGCCACCTGCCGGAACCGGGCAGGGGGCGATGGCCCGCCTTCTGCGGATGAAGCGCCGGCGATAGGGGCGTTCCTGCCAGGCTCGATCCCGACGGAGGCGGTCGAGTCAGGTCGTTCTCGCGAACGCTGTCACCGCGTCTGCAAAGCCCTGCTCGTAGGCTGCGATTAGGCGGTCCCACCGTGCGTCGACTTCCGCATCCACCTGCTGGCGGGCGGGGTCCGCGTCGAACCAGGCCACAGTCCGCCGAATCCCTTCCGCGAGCGGAGTGGAGGCACAGAAGCTTGGCACGAAGCGCTTGATCTTCGTGGTGTCGAACACGGCGCTCACCGACTTGTCGCCCAGCAGCGTGCCGCGCATCTCCGGCAGGCACCCCGCGATGAAGTCCGAGGCGATGTGGACGATCCGCGCCTCCGCGCCCGCGGCGGCAGCGACCTGTCGGTAGATCTCATCCCAAGTGAGGACCTCGTCCGACATGATGTTGAAGGCGTGGCCGATCGCTTGGCGGCGACCGAGCAGGCCCACGAAGCCCTGTGCGAAGTCGCTGTTGTGGGTGATCGTCCAGAGGGACGTCCCGTCGCCGGGCACGATGACTGGCTTCCCCTGGCGCATTCGCGCGATCGCCGTGAACGGCCGTTCCCAGCTATTCACGGCGAGCGGCACCTGCGTGTCGCCGTAGGTGAGCGACGGGCGGATGATCGTGATCGGGAACCCATCCTCGCGGTAGGCTCGCGACAGCCGCTCCTCACACGCGATCTTGTTCCGTGCGTATTCCCAGAACGGGTTCGCCAGCGGCGAATCCTCGCGCAGGCGCCAGTCGCCGAGCGGCTTGCAATAAGCGCTCGCAGAGCTGATGAAAACGAACTGGTCGGTCCGGTCACGGAACAGCCGTAGGTCGCGGTCGATGTCCTCAACCGTGAACGCGATCCAGTCCACCACGACGTCGAAGCGGTGGCCGGCCAGCGCTCGTTCGGTCGCCGTCACGTCGCGCACGTCGGCGACGAGAGGCGTCGCGCCGCGTTCCAACTCCGGCTCGCGGCCCCGATTGAGGACAAAGAGTTCTGCGCCGCGCTCCACGGCTAGGCGGGTGCAGGCGCTGCTGATCAGGCCGGTGCCCCCGACGAACAGGACCTTCATAGACGGTCTCCAGTGCGGGTGAGTCCAGCGTACATATCGACTGCACGCGCCCGCACGACGCGCGGTCCGCGGGCGCGGATGCGATGCCCCAAGGATGGCCCAGCGACTCCCGATGGCGCCGACAGACAGTGTGGAGAAGCGGCGTCTGCCCGTGCGATCACGGCACTCAACACCGCATGTGACCCAAGGCGGAGCATCAGCCCAGCTGCTCGCCCGGCTGCGGCAGCTCGGTGCAGAATCCCGCCCATGGACACTCAGCAATATGGCCTCGTGGCCGACGTGAGCTCGGCCAACCCGGCGGCGATCGAGGTGATCCTGCGCCAGCTCGTCGATGGGGAGATCACGCCTACGGTGGACGGCTTTCACGTGGTCGCGACGCTCTCCGGCGAGAACGCCCGGGACCTGAACCGTTCCCTGCTCTCCGCGCTTCGCCACGTCGAGCGGCGTACTCGCATGCGGACGGCCTGGACAGCGCTCGGTGTCACCGAGCGCTTCTTTGACTACGCGTCGAAGGGGCCGCGACCGACACCGAGATAACGGCAATGCACGGGGCCGATCCCCGGCTACCAGCCGCGTCGCATGCTTCGATCCACGAGCGCACGCCACGCTGCTCGGGGCCCGCGCACGGTGGGCAGGTGGAGCGGCGCCGTTCCGCGGCCTGTACTCGCGCAGCCACTTCCTCGCAGGACCGGCTACGCTGCGCCAGTGCGCACCGGATCGCTCCGCATCTTCCGTATCGCTGGCATCGACGTCTATGTCCACGTCAGTTGGTTGGTGGTCTTCGCGCTCGTCACCTGGTCGCTCGCGGTGGGGTACTACCCGCAGCTGGTTCCGGCCCTCACGTCTGCCCAGACGTGGACGCTCGGTGCGATCTCGGCGATCCTGCTCTTCGCCGCGGTCTTGGTGCACGAGCTGGCCCATTCGCTGGTGGCGCGGACCCAGGGTATGCAGGCCGCCTCTATCACGCTGTTCCTGTTCGGGGGCATCTCCAGCCTGACCAGCGATGCCCCCCGCGCCTCGACCGAGTTCCTGGTCGCGATCGTCGGACCGCTGACCAGCCTCGTGCTCGCAGGTGGTTGCTTCCTCGTCGCCCTGGTCGTCGGCGACCCGCGCGTGGCTGCGCTGTTCGGGTACCTGACGCTCGTCAACGGGCTGATCGGAGGCTTCAACCTGATTCCGGGGTTCCCTCTCGACGGCGGCCGGGTGCTGCGGGCCGTCGTCTGGCAGCTGACTGGCAGCATGCGCCGGGGCCTCGAGGTCGCCGTGACCATCGGGCAGCTGGTGGGCTACGGACTCATGCTCTTGGGCATCCTTTTGGCCCTTGGCGGCAACGTGTTGAATGGGATCTGGTTGGCGGTGATCGGCTGGTTCCTGCAGGGGGCGGGCGCCGGCCAGCTCCGGCAGGTGCGCTCTGAGCAGCGCCTGGCGGGCGTCACGGTCCGCGACGTCATGCGCCCGGATACGAGCGCCATCGGGCCCAACGCCTCGGTGGAGGAGTTGGTCGAGGGGTATCTCGTGTCCGGCAACCGACGTGCGGTCCCCGTCGTCTCGGGGGAGCGCCTGGTGGGGATGGCTTCGCTCAGTGATATCCAGGCGATCGCGCCGCAGGTGCGCGCCGTGACCCGGGTGGCCGACGTGATGGGCGGGCGCACCGGGGTCACCACCGTCCCGCCCGACGCTCCGCTGGCCGACGCACTGAAAGCGATGTTCGAGGGTGACTTCGAACAGCTGCCAGTCCTCGAAGACGGTCGGCTCATCGGTGTACTCAGTCGGGCGGACATTATCCGGCAGATCCAGCTGCGCGAGGCGCTGCACCTCGACTAGTCTCCGACGCATGGGGACGCGCCTCGGCGCGGTCTGCCAGCGTCGCCCAACTTGCGAGCGGTCGGTCGCGACGCGCAGGTCGCGCTTCAGGCTCGAAGGACGTGCTTCGGCATCGTGTCGGCGATGGCAGGGCCCAAGCGCTGGATCGTTCTGTGACTGCGGGGGATCCGCAGCCGATAGGCCAGGGGTCGGATGTCTGCCCGGCAGCCCATGAACGGAAGGTGATCCTGGTCTACGTGGACGACGACGCTCAGTGCGGCTACAGGCTCCAGGGATGTTCGACGGCACGGAGGTGAACTTGGCGCCGTTCGACCGAGGCGGTAGCTCGGCGCATTACCGGCGGCTTCGGGCGCCACGCTTGGTGCGTTGACGCCCTTGAGCTGAGCGCGGCCCGCACGCCGGTTTGGTCGCAGATGCGGACCCGAGCCTAGCCTGTATCGTCCAACCTTAGGACGCTCAGAGGTGCAGAATCGACGCAGACGTCATGCCGGGCACCGACTTGCTTCCAGCGCATCCGCCCGCCGATCTGCCTTGCGAGTCCGACCGCGGGGATTGGGGTCAGTTGTGCCCGGTTTGCGGCCGGCGGCTGCCACCGCGGCCCGACCCGCTTCGCTCGTGGCACGCGGGAAGGGCGCTCGACCGGGCGCGCTCGCAACAGGCACGCGTCTCGCTTCATTCCCCGTTGCGACACTGGCATCTTTGAAGACGGGCAGCGTCGCCCACTGAAGGCGATGGGGCGCCCGCCTACGCGTACCTGTAGGTTGATGGCTTGCATCCACTGCGACTCCGTTCTCGCCCGGGGGATCGCCAGCTCGCCCGAACGACCGACGAACACTGCCGATCAGGAGCTGCCGGGGCTACCGACTTGGTAGGACCCCCGCAGGGTCCATGCCGGCTGGCGCCGTCGTGTCGTCACGAC
>JBKQRF010000211.1:0-13698 GCA_052144055.1 Candidatus Limnocylindrales bacterium | reverse complement strand
TCGGGTGGGGGCGCTCGAGCCATACTCGATCGAGCATGTTCCGCTCGAGGAACGTCACGGCCGGGGCCGCGATCTCCTCTGGCTGTGGCTGGCCGCCAACCTCACCATCGCCGACTACGCGCTTGGGTTCCTGCCGGTCAGCCTCGGGTTGCCCTTGGGTCCGACCCTCGTCGCGCTCGCGCTGGGCAACCTGCTCGGGGGCGCCCTGCTCGCCCTGTGTGCCGCCATGGGCCCCCGCGCCGGCTATCCTCAGATGCTCATCGGTCGGCGCGCGTTCGGCCATGTCGGGGGCTACGGCCCGGCACTCCTCAACTGGGTCAGCACAGCGGGCTGGTTCACGGTTAACACGATCCTGGGCGCCTTTGCCGTGCAGGTGCTGCTGCCGGGGCTGCCCTTTCCGATCGCAGCGTTCGTCCTGGTCGCCGTGCAGGTGCTGCTCGTCATCTACGGGCACAACCTCATCCATGCCTTCGAGCGCGCCATGGCGGCTCTGCTGGGGGTGCTCTTCGCGGTTACGACAATCCTCGTCCTCGGTCACGGTCGGCAGCTGGCGGTCTGGCACCCGCTCGTATCAACCGGACGTCTTCTGCCAGTTGTCGGGATCGTCCTCGCGGGCGCGTTCTCCTACATCGCGAGCTGGGGACCCTACGCCTCGGACTACTCGCGCTACCTGCCCGAAAGGACTCCCACCACGCACCTCACCTGGCCGGTCTTCCTGGGTTCAGTGGTGGCCTCGTTCTGGCTCGAGGTGCTGGGCGCCCTGATCGCCATCCTAGCCCCAGGCCAGAGCAACGCGGTGGCCGCCCTCTCGAACGTGCTCGGGGCCTTCGGGCCAGTCGCCGTGTTGGCCATCATCCTGGGAGCGACGGCGGCCAACGCCCTCAACCTGTACTCGAACAGCCTCTCCGCGCGGGTCCTTGACGTGCGCTGGTCACGCCCGGCCCTGGTCGTCCTGGGCGGCGCCGTCGGCCTCGCATTTGCCCTCGCGGGGTCGGGCAACTTCAACGGCTTCTACAGCAACTTCCTGCTGGCGCTCGACTACTGGATCACGCCCTGGCTGGCTGTCATCCTGGTCGACTTCTACGGGCGACACGAGCAGCGCCCGGAGGCCTTCGGTCAGGCACCCGCCTGGAACAGCCGGGGCATCGTCGCCTACCTCGTAGGCCTGGGGGCATCGGTGCCGTTCATGGCCGCGACCTTCTTCACCGGCCCCTTGGCCACGGTGTTCGGCGGCGCCGATCTCAGCTACTTCGTGAGCTTCGTCGTCGCCGCCGTGGTGTACCTCGCCCTGACCCGTCCGTCGACGCGCCCGAGCAGCGAGTCCCGCCGGTCCCATGCACGGTCGGCCGCTGGCCGCTGATGGCAGCGCGGGGGCTACACTCTCCACCCGCCGCGCACGGTCGCCCCGCGGGGCCTAAGACCGCCGAGGGCCCATACCCGCCCGAGACGATGCACCCATAATGCGCCTGCGCAGCGGCGTGGTGCTCTCGCCCATCGACCTCATCACGACCCGGCCCGGCCCGGCAAGACCCTCGAGGTGCGAGCCAGGGCCACCGCAGGCCTGGATCAAGCAGCGAGGATAGGCGCGACCTCACCCACGTCGACTTTGCGCCGCGCTCGTGCCGGCGGTTGTGGCGTTGCCCTCCTCGTTCGTGACTATGGAGGGCAACATGGCAGTTCCTGTGGCTTCCTCGTCGCTGCAGCTTTGATTACACTCGGCCGTCACGCGCAGGGCAGGGGCTGCCCGCCCGCAAGCTCCCATGCGAGAGCTGCGCCGAGCACTACATCTGCGTCGCGGCCCGAGAGCTGAAGGTTACCGATCGCGATCGCGGGCCAGCCCAGGAAGTTGAACGGGCGGGTGTAGCGTGTGAGAGCACTTCGGACGTCGGGCTCCCAGCAATCATCGGCAGGAACCGGGATGTCCAGGACCGGACTCGCGATGAGGTCCACGTCCGGCTTGAGCAGGGCTAGGCGACGGAGCTGGCGCAGTGCGAGGAGCCCGCGACGGTAGTCGACCGCACTGACCTTCTGGGCTCCGTCGAGTTTGATCTGGAGATCAGCGCCGTACCGGTCGCGCTGCTCTGGGAACCACGGCAGATGCGAGATCGCGGCCTCGGCCAGGAAGACGGCCATCAGGTCGGCCAGCGGTTCGGGGAGAATGACGTCGCTCAGGTGAGCACCCAGCGCCTCGAGGTCGGACTCTGCTCCGGTCTCGCGTAGGATGCCGATCCGCAAGCCATCGAGCCTGGGCGCGGGGCTGGGCCGACCGGTTAGCACTCCGGCCACGAGCGCGACGTCCGCAACAGTCCGCGCAATCGGGCCGACCGTATCTAGCGACGGCGAAAGTGGAAAGATGCCGGAACGGGAGACGCTCCCGTATGCCGGCTTGTACCCCACGACTCGGCAGCAGGCGGCCGGAATCCGGATCGATCCGCCCGTATCCGTGCCGAGCGCGATCGGGACCTGGTAGTCCGCAACAGCCGCTGCCGATCCCCCACTCGAGCCCCCCGCCACCCGGCCTGGTCGTGTCGGATTGGCGACCGTGCCCCAGTGCGGGTTCTGGCTCGTGACGCCCCAGGCGAACTCATGTAGGTTCGTCTTGCCCACCATGACGGCTCCGGCCGCCTCGAGGTGACGCACGGCGCGCGCAGTGCGCCGCGGCACGTGGTCCGCGAAGATCGCCGAACCGTACGTGGTTCGGACACCGGCGGTGTCGAGCAGGTCTTTCACCGCGAACGGCACGCCGGCGAGGGGACCCGTGAGCTCGCTCGACGCGCGGCACAGGGCCCGCTCAGGGCACAGCGTGATGAACGCGTTGCCGGATCGGTCCGCCTCAACGCGCGCCAGGGATGCCGCGGCCGCCTCGACCGCCGAAAGTCGAGCCCGTGCGATCGCGTCCGTCAGGTCGGTGGCGGAGAACGACAAAGGACTCGAGGGTGCTTCCATACATCGTGAGTATCACCGAGCGCGACCGCTAGCGGGCATCATTGCGTGGTGCAATCTCCGGATGCGTGCCCTCTCCTGATCGGCCTCGACCTTGGGACGGGGCGCTGCAAGGCGGCGCTCGTTGCCCAGGGCGGGCAGCTGGTCCACGTCGCGCGGCGACCCACGCCGGTGCGCCACTTGCCGGGCGGCGGCGCCGTGCACCCTGTGCCCGATCTCCTCGCCACGCTGGAGTCTCTCCTCGTCGAATGCGTTTCCACGGCCGCCGGGCGGCGAATCGCCGGCATCGGGGTCGCGAGCATGGCGGAGGCCGGCGTGCCGCTCGGTCGGTCGGGCCGTCCGATCGGTGACGTCATGGCCTGGTTCGACACCCGTCCCTCCGCAGAGGCGGCCGCCCTCGCGGCGTGGGTCGGGCCGGAGCGGCTGTATGCCGTGACCGGGTTGCGCGTCGACGCCAAGCACTCGCTCGCCAAGCTGCTGTGGCTACGCCGACACCGGGCCTCGTCGATCCGGCGCATGCGCGCGTGGGCCGGTGTCGCGGAGCTCGCCGTCGGGCACCTGTGCGGCGTGCTCGCGACGAACGGCTCGCTGGCCTGCCGGACGCTCGCGTTCGACATCTCGTCGCGACGGTGGGACCCTGACCTGCTTGCTCTGGCCGGGCTGAGCCCCGACCAGATGGCCCCTTGCTGCCGTTCGCCCATGCGGCAGGAGGCCTGCGTGGGGGGCTCGCACGGCGGGTTGGCCTCAAGCCGGGAGTGCCGGTCTGCGTCGCCGGCCACGACCACGTGGTCGGGGCCCTCGGTGCGGGCGTGATCCGGCCGGGACAGGCACTGGACTCGATGGGCAGCGCAGAGCCGGTCCTCGTGGTCACGGATCGTCCACGCACGAGCGAGTCGCTGCGCCTGGCGGGACTCTCGAGCGGTTGCCATGTGCTGGATGACCGCTGGTATGTCCTGGCGGGTCTTCAGCACTCGGGAGGCACGGTCGACTGGTTCGTGCAGCGGCTGCTTGAAGGACCGGCGACGGAGGGCGCCGAGCCATATGCGGCCTTCATGCAGCTGATCGGGGCGGTCCCGCCCGGGCCGACCGGCTTGATCGTCCTGCCGTATCCGCGAGGTCGCTCGGCCCCGCTTCCCGACCCTGCGGCAACCCTCGACGTGCTCGGTCTACGGCCCGACCATGGCCGCGCAGACATCGGCGTGGCGATCCTCGAAGGGACGGCGTTCGCCGCCCGCTGGATGCTCGAGGGCCTGGAGCAGGCAGCCGGCGTGCGGGTGCGGCGCGTGCGCGTTATCGGTGGCGGCACGCGCAACCAGCGGTGGTTGCAGATCAAGACCGCGGTGAGTCGATACCCGCTCGAGCTCGCCGAGACCGGGGAAGCCGTGGCGCTCGGCGCGGCGCTTGTCGCCGGGATCGCGTCGGGAACGTACGCCTCGCTGACCGATGCGCTCAGATGCGCGACGCCTTCCCGGATCCTGGCCGTGGAACCAGACCTGCGCCGGCGATACGCCCGTGCGTACCAGGTATGGGTCGCTGCTGCTGATCGCTCGGCAGCGGGTTGACGTCCGCGTCCCGAACCGGCGGGTTCGAGACGAGCCAGTCGGGAGCGGACCGAGGGCAGCTGAGCAGCGCGGCGGGATGGCACCTGCCCGTTCCGAACAATTCCAGGGTGAACGAAGGCGAACGTGGGACATGGATCAGTTGTAGAGGCAGATCCGTGGTCCCGTCAGAGCGCGCCTCGACGCAACGGACCCCGACCGGCAGGCCGTCACGATCGTCATGGTCTCGGAGTTCGTGCTGCGCCACGGGTGGGAGCGGATCTTGCCCAACCGGCCGGCGGAGCGCCTGCGCCCTGGTCAGGCGCCCAACCCCGTGGCCGCGCTCGTCCTATGCAGCCAAGAACCCCAAGAAGTGGCGGGCTCGGCCGAACCGAGGGCCGGGTAGGGAAGACCGCGCGTGCGGCCGGTCTTCGGTTCGCTCCGCCGGCGGCAACTCGTCAACTGCATGTCGCTCGTGGCGTCGATTGCCGTGTTGAACAGGGCATGGAGCGCGAGCGAGTCGGTCGGATGACGGCCCCAAGCTCAGCTGCCAGGCTCGTGCAAGCTCGCTGCCTCGAATCCACCCTCGACACGGGTTGGTGAGACAGCGTTTCGAGGTCGTGAAAGCCTGAGGGCACGGGGAGCGCGGCCCTGCATGTCCGACGCGCAAAGTGGCCTGCCGCACTGGTACCCTACGAGCGACCCCCACGGACCGGCCCGGAGAGCCCGGCGAGGAGGAGAGTGCAGCAGCCGTGACCGCGCGCGAAATCATGACGGCGGACAAGATCCGCCGAGCGCTGATCCGGATTTGCTACGTGATCTGCGGAACGCAGGCCCGATGGGGCGTCATGCGCTGCCCTGCGTCCCGCGTGCCTCCGTCACACGCCCCAGACGCCTCGAGCGTCTCCGGGTTGGCGCTCCGCCGCATCTTCTGCGACGACCAGTCGTCCCTGGTCGTTCGTCCTTCTCTCGTCGATCGTCTTACCGTCGCATTCGGCCCCACCAGCCCTCCCGTCATGCTCGCAGACGGAGTCATCGATGTCGGCCGCGCTGCACGCGTTGCACGCGCCGCGTCGCACGCTCTGCTGGAGTCCGTGCGCGCGGCCTGCATCCCCCTTGCGGTTCTCACCCACCGTACCCAGGAGTCGGCATGGAACTGATCATCCGCGACGCCCGCGCTCATCCCACCGCCGACTGCCGGCCCGAGCCGGTCGACGTCGGGATCGAGGCTGGTCGCATCGTCCGGGTCGGCCCGCGCGGGTCCCTCACTGAGCACGGCGCCCGAGTGCTCGAGGCCGAAGGTCGCCTCGTCAGCCCACCCCTTGTCGATCCCCACGTCCACTTGGACGCCGTCCTGACCGTGGGCCAGCCACGCCACAACGAGTCGGGCACGCTCATCGAGGGGATCCTCACCTGGGCCGAGCGCAAGCGGACCCTCACCCACGAGGACGTCAAGCGCCGGGCCCGCGAGGCCATCCACTGGGAGGCGGCCCAGGGAACCGGCTTGATCCGTTCGCACGTAGACATCTGCGACCCAGCCCTCGTGGCGCTCCGTGCGCTCCTTGACCTGCGCGAGGAGGTGCGCGACATCGTCGAGCTGCAGCTGATCGCATTCCCGCAGGACGGCATCCTCTCGTTCCCGGATGGTCCGGAGCTGATGCGGGAGGCCATGCGCCTCGGCTGCGACGTGATCGGCGGCATCCCGCACTACGAGTGGACCCGCGAGGACGGCGTGGCCGAGGTGCAGTTCATCTTCGACCTGGCCCGTGAGACAGGCAAGCCGATCGACCTGCACTGTGACGAGACCGACGACCCTGAGTCGCGCTTCCTGGAGCACGTCGTGGCGCGGACGATCCGCGACGGCATGCAGGGCCGTGTGGTGGCCGGCCATACCACCGCCATGGGCTCATACAACGACGCCTACGCCTTCAAGCTGCTGCAACTGCTGCGTCGGTCCGGCGTCACGATCGTCGCCAACCCGCTCGACAACATCGTGCTGCAGGGTCGCTTCGATACGTATCCCAAGCGGCGCGGCATGACGCGTGTGAAGGAGCTGGATGCCGCGGGCGTGAATGTGGCCTGCGGGCACGACTCGATCATGGATCCCTGGTACCCGTTAGGGCGCGGCTCGATGCTCGACGCGCTGTCAATGATGGTCCATGTAGCCCAAATGACCGGGCGCGGGGAGCTGTTTCGCGCCTACGACATGGTCACCACCAATCCGCTGCGCTCATCGGGGCGCGGCGATTGGGGCGTGCGCGAGGGAGCCCCGGCCAACCTCGCGGTGTTCGACTGCGAAGACGAGGCCGAGGCGATCCGGCTGCGGCCGGCTGCACGCTGGGTTCTCCGGAAGGGCCGCGTGGTCGCCGAGACCGAGCCCGCGCGGAGCACCGTCCATCGATCCGGCGCCGACGTGCCGGTCACGTTCGTTCCAGGAGGCTGGGGTTGATCAGATGGAGACGTTGAGCACCATGACAGCGGTTGCGTCCGCCCGCGACACGATGCCCACGCGCGAGGGCGATCTCACGATCGAGGGTCACGGCATCGAGCCGATCCCGATGGCCGGGCGATACGGTTCGGTGGCCCGCGTCTTCACGGTCTGGTTCACGCCGAATCTGGTGCCAGCGGCCTTCGCCATCGGCACCCTCGCGGCCGCCAGTTTCATCGGGCTTGGCTGGTGGGCGGGGCTGGCCGCGATCGTCCTCGGAAACGTGATCTCTGCAGCGCTGGTGGGCGTGCTCGCTGCCATGGGCCCCCGGAGCGGCATGGCACAGATTCCTGCGTCCCGCCTGCCGTTCGGCAAGACGATCGTGGTGCCCGGGGTGATCAACTGGCTCAGCACGATCGCCTGGGACGCCATCAACGCCTTCTTCGGCGCCTACGCGCTGGATGTACTGACCCGCGGGGCGATCCCGTTCCCAGTGAGTCTCGCCATCGTCATCGTCTGTCAGGCCGCGCTCTCAATCGTCGGCTATGAGGCGATCCACACCTTCGAGAAGTGGGCCGCGCTCGGACTCCTGATCCTGTTCGCGGTGGTCACCGTCGCCGCCCTGCCGAAGATGGATTTCGTGATGGGCAATGGGTCGGGTGCCTCGATCGGCACGTTCGTCTTGATGACTACCGTGGCAGGCTCGTTCAACTTCGCGTGGGCGCTCTACGCGTCCGACTACACGCGATACCTGCCTAGTGACGCCCCGGCTTCCCGCGTGTTCGGCTGGACGTTCTTCGGCCTCGCGCTCTCTGCGACATGGCTCGAGGCGCTCGGTCTTGCGGTCACGAACGCCCTCGGCAATTCGACCGCGGATGCCACGCACCAGATCAACACGATCGTCGGCGGCGGGGTCATCGGCGCACTGGCCATGGTCGCGATCTTCCTCGGGACGGTGGCAGTCAACGCGATGAACGACTACACGGGATCGCTCTCGCTGCTCGCGGCAGGCGTTCGCATCTGGCGGCCGCTCTCGGCTGGCCTCGTGGGCGTCCTGAGCTTCGGGGCGACGCTCTACCTCTACTACGGCAACTTCCAGTCGACCTTCGAGAACTACCTCCTGCTGATCACTTACTGGATCGGGCCCTGGGCGGCCATCGTGCTGGTCGACTGGTATCTGCGGCGCGGGAGCTTCGACGCTCGGCGGGTGGTCGTGTTCGCCAGTCTGCCGTCCGGGCGGAACGCCTTGGCGGCGCTCGTCGTGGGGTTCGTGGTCTCGATCCCGTTCTTCAACCAGACGCTGTACGTGGGCCCGGCGGCGAATGCCCTGGGAGGGGCCGACGTGACGTACGTCGTGGGGTTCGCGGTGGCGGCAGTCCTGTACTGGGTGCTCGAGCGGTCGGCCGGCCGCACCTCCGTCCCAGAATCGGCCGGCCGCACCTCCGTCCCAGAAGTGGCGTAACGGGGTGCACGGCGGACCTTCGGGAGGGTGAGACACTGCACTGAAGACTCAGGTGAGACGCGGCGGCGAGGGGTACAGGAGGCGAAGTCGTGCGCGTAGCGACGCCGGAGATCGAGTACCGGGCCGAGGTCCCCGAGCCTGTCGCGTTCGTCCGCCTGTTCGCGACCACGGGTTGGGACCCGCAGGGTCGCCTCACCGTCGCGGCGGCGGCGGAGGCGCTGGCCCCCACCTGGTACGCCGTATCGGCGTACGAGGGCACCCGTCTCGTCGGCACCGGGCGCATTATCGGCGACGGCGTCCTGCACGCGTTACTGGTGGACGTCATCGTCGATCCGGGCGACCGACGCCGAGGCATTGGCAGCGCAATCGTCGAGCGCCTCGTGGCTGAATGTCGGCGCCACCGCATCGTCGATGTGCAGCTCTTCTGCGCCCACGGCATGGCGCCCTTCTACGAGCGGCTCGGCTTCGCCGCTAGGCGCGACGCTGCACCCGGCATGGAACTCGTGGCGGGGGATGCGTGACCAGACGGAGGGATCGAGACGCGGGAGGTGGACAGCTATTTCTCGTGGCGCAGGTGTGCCGCCTGGACGACTGGGCGCGTCCGGGCATCCGGCATTCGGTGCGTGGCGTCGCGCTATCCCAACCGCGCGGCCAGCCGGCTGCGCTATGAACCCACGAGCGGCACCGGTCGGGCGTCCGTAGGTGTGCCCCACTGTGCTCAGGATGGTGGAGATCGGTGTTGATCCCGAGGCACGCGAACGAGGCCCGGCAGTCATCGCTGACCCGCAGTTCGCGTTGTCACGATCCGCCCAGCGGTCGCCGCCCGCCGCAGGTCCTGCATGATCCGGCCGAGGTCGAGGCTGTTCGCGGTACTCGGGCTCGCCTGCTGCCTGCTTATTCGATCGCAGGAGATCTCGCGCCGCGACTCGCGGTCATCCGTGCTGGCTCGGCTGATCCGCCGTCTCCACCACCGCCCGTCTGCACGTAGCCGCGCAGCACCGCCACCGCTGCCACGGCCTCGGCACCCAGGGCCACTGCGCCGTTCATGAGGAGCGCGGCGGGCGTCCCCCAGAGGCCACCAATGCCGCCCGTCAGCCCGTTCCCGATCGGTGTCGAGCCCGAGAAGACGGTGGTGTAGACGCTCATCACGCGGCCCCGAAGCGGACCTGGGACGGTGATCTGGATGAGCGTGTTGGCGCTGATGGACGTCGCAATGGCACCCGCGCCACAAATGAAGACCGCCGCCATGGCGACCGGGAACAGGGTTGTGCTCGCCAGCACGAGTTCGCCGGCCCCGAGCACTATGCCGCCGCCGATGAGCAACCGCAAGCGCGGCCGCGCCAGCATCGCGACCGACACCGCGGCCGCGAGCGCCCCGGCCCCCATGGCGGCGTACAGGTATCCGAACCCGTTGGGTCCCACGTTCAGGACGCTGGCGGCTATGACCGGCAGGATCACGTTGAAGTTCATGCTGAAGATGGAGACGAAGCCGATCACGCCGATGGCCAACAGCACCACCGGTGTCCGCCAGACGTAACGCAGGCCCTCCGCCAGGTTCTCGCGAACCTCCGACAGGCTCCCAGGCATCGGCAGTCGAGGGGCCGGCCGGAGCTCGCTGTCGCGCATGAGCAGCAGTCCAACCACCACGGCGCCGTAGCTGAGGCCATTGAGCATGAAGCAGAGCGACGTTCCAAGGAGGGCGATCAGCACCCCGCCAATGGCCGGCCCGACGATACGCGCGCCGTTAAAGACGGCCGAGTTGAGGGCCACCGCGTTGCTGATGTCGTCTCCGCCGACCATCTCGACGACGAAGGCCTGTCGCGTCGGCATGTCCGCCGCGTTGACCAGGCCCAGCAGGAAGGCCAGCACGAAGACGTGCCAGACGGCGACGACGCGGAAGAAGACGAGCCCGCCGAGAACGAGGGCCAGCACCCCCGCCGCCGTCTGGGTTCCGATCACCGTCTGTCGCTTGGGCCAGGCATCGGCGATGATCCCGCCGAAGAGGCCCAGCACCAGGACGGGCAGGAACTGCACCACGCCCAGCAGGCCGATGTACACGACTGCGTGGTTCCATCCGACGAGCGTCCCCATGAGCCAGCTCTGGGCTAGGGTCTGCATCCATGTCCCGGTGACCGAGATCAGCTGACCGAAGAAGAAGAAACGGAAGTTGCGGTGCCTGAGCGCGCGGCCCGCCGCCGTGAACCGGACCCGCCCGCCGACGATCACGGGTCACCCTCACGCAGAGGAGACAGCCCGATCTCGGGTCTCCCGTGTGAGCGATGTTCGATTGGCATAAGCGACGCAGCGGCGGTCAGTCTGACGCCCAGCGCCACCGCGACGACCTTCATGACCTGCATGGTTGCTCTGTCTCGGTCAAGTCATCGCCACGCTAGCAGGTTGCCGGCGCCCCCTCGTTGCCGCTGATCGCGCGGGCGTAGTCAAGTGAGCTCGTCCAGATACCTCTGCGACACCGGACTCAGGCGGGGGTGAGGCGCGATCGGGGCCGGAGAACAGTCAAGAGCCCTCACTCGCTGGGGTGTGCAACCAGCAGCAGACGGGGGCTCGCGATAGAGAAGTCTATCCGTATCCACCGCCGCACCCGAGCGCGTGAGCGCCTCGCGCCAATAGTCGACCGAACGCGCCAGGTTGTCGAGGACGAAGTCGTCGTCTTGTTCGAACGCAGGGATCGCCTCGAGGATGAGCGTGTACTGCTGCGTGCCGCTTTCGCCAAGGGCGTCGATGACGCGTTCGGCGTCGATCCTGCCTAGGCGGTTGCGGCCGGGCGTGAACGGCCAGTGGAGATCGCCGTTGGCGTTGGATGACTGGAGCTGGACTCCGGGAGCGCTCGGGCCGAGCTCGCGCAGCCAGACGTACGGATCACGCTCGACAGCGCTGGATCCAGCGACGCACATGCGGCCCACGTCGAGGCATACACGCGCGCGACATGGTCGTGCTCGGCGGGGGACAGCAAATGGTCAGGCGAGCTCCGCGACCATCTCGCGGAGTCGTCTCGGACCGGCGTTACGCGGGGGGGTAGCTGCAAGGTTTGGTCAGTTGAGAACCCGGTGCATAGCGATGGAGGTGTCCGGGCAGGCGGTCCTGAACTCGACCGACGCACCGACGACAGCCGCCGCATCCTCACGAGGTACTACAGCGTACCCGAGGCGCGGGAACCACCCGATCGCGGTCTCGGTCAGCAGGAAGAGCTCTGTCACGCCCTCCTCGCGAGCGACCCGCTCGGCCGCTGCGACCAGCTGGCGACCCAGCCCTTCTCCCTGACGTTCCGGCGCGACCGCGACTGAGCGCAGGAGGCCGGCCGAGCCGTACCGCTCGACCCCGGCCGCGCCGACGACCGTCTCGCCCTCCCGGGCGACGACACCCGTCTGAAGCGCCTGAGCGGCCCCGTCGAGCGGCAGACCCGCCGCCGCGAGAAGTCTCAGAACGGCCGGCACGTCGGAGGGCCGCGCCCGCTCGATCCGTATCAGCTGCACCCTCCCTCGCCACAGCAGCCGGAGCTCGTGACCGGGAGCTCGCGGCGCGAGCGGACAAGCGCCTGCGGCGTATCGGCGGGCTTGGAGGCCCGTATGATCGCGCTCACCATGCCGTCGGCGACGGTCTGCGCGAGGGTCAGCGAGATGTCGGTCAAGCCCGCGGCCGCGAGTCCGGCGCGGTACTCGGAGAATGACAGGGCGCCCGCGATGCAGCCTGTGTAGGAGCCGCGCGCGGCACGTTCCGCGGGAGTCAGACGATCCTCCGCCACGATGTCAGTCACCCCCATCCGACCTCCTGTCCGCAGCACTCGGGCGATCTCGTGGAACACCGCGGGCTTGTCAGCGGCGAGGTTGATCACGCAGTTGCTGATGACGACATCGACCGACTCGGCCGGCAGCGGGATGTCCTCGATGTGGCCGCGCAGGAACTCGACGTTGGTGACCTGCGCCTCGGCTGCGTTGCGCTGCGCGAGGGCGAGCATCTCATCGGTCATGTCGAGGCCGATAGCGCGCCCGGTCGGCCCCACGCGTTTGGCGGACAGGAGCACGTCGATCCCTCCCCCTGAGCCCAGGTCGAGCACGCGCTCGCCCTCGCGGAGCTCGGCGACCGCGACTGGGTTGCCGCAGCCAAGCGAGGCGAGGAGCGCCGCCTCCGGCAGCTCAGCACGTTCCAAGGCCGAGTAGAGCTCTGAGCCGATGCCCGACGCATCGGCGGCACAGCAGGACGCCTCACTAGCTTGGAGGGCCGCGGCAGCGTATCGCGCGCGAACTTCCTCGTGGATCGCTTCGGTGGCCACCGTGGGGCTCCTCGTCTGCGTGTGAGGCTCGTACCGGTCCGTCCGTGACGCCTGCTGTATTGATACTTGACGATATCGAAGCTTGTCAATACCCTAGGCTGCCATGAAGCGCCTGCTCGATCCGGACGCGCTGCTCCTGCAGGGCGCGGCCGACCCCACCCGGCTCGCCATCCTGCGCCAACTCGTGGGCCAGGCTGGCGTGTGCGCCTGCGAGTTCACCGGCTGCTGTGCGGTCGGGCAGCCCACGGTGAGTCACCATCTCAAGGTCCTGCGCGACACGGGCTGGGTGCGTTCCGAGCGGCGGGCGTCGTTCGTGTACTACTGGCTCCGCCCCGAGGCGGTGGAGCGTTTCCGCGCCATCGCCGGGGAGTTCGCACCAGGGGCGAGATTGCTGCCGGTGCTGCTGGCCGACGTCGTGACAGCAGCCGCTCAGGCAGATCAGCGCGCCTAGCGAGTTCCCGCCGGGCTATTGACATTCAAGCCGCTTGAAGGCATAGGCTCAGGCGCATGAACGTCTCCGAACTGGCCCGTCGGGCTGGCGTTGCCCCATCCGCGATCCGCTGGTACGAGGCCGCAGGGGTGTTGCCCACTGCCCCGAGGCGTCCCAACGGGTACCGGGAGTACGAGGAGGTCGACCTCACCCGCCTTCGACTCGTGCTCTCATTGCGGCGGCTCGGGCTGGCTCCGGTGGACGCCGGGCGTCTGGCCGCCCTCTGCCTACAGCGGGGGGTCATCGACCGTGATCTCGTCCCCCTGATCGCCGAGCAGCGCGCTGCCATCACGCGCCAGCGCGACGATCTCGACCGGCTCGACGCCGAGCTCACCGATCTCGAAGTCACCATCACCGCCGCCGCGCGTCCCGGCGGGACATCGGAGGAGTCCCCCATGTCCGATCAGCCCATCCGCGTCCTCTTCGTGTGCACCGGCAACTCGGCGCGCAGCCAGATCGCCGAGGCGCTGCTGCGCCACTCCGGGGGGAACGACTTCACAGCCTTCTCGGCAGGGACAGAACCCAAGGGCGTCAACCCGTACACGATGC
>JBKQRF010000210.1:0-2911 GCA_052144055.1 Candidatus Limnocylindrales bacterium | reverse complement strand
TCGGCGCGGGTGCGCCCAGGGGACGTGCTCGACCTGCGGGTGCCCATCGACCAGGTGCACATGTTCGACGACGCGAGCGGCCTCTCGCTCACCAGCCGCCAGCTGGCGGCAGCGTAGGGGGCGGGGCAGAGGCGACGCCGGAGGTGGCCTCTGGCGACTGGTGGCGGCACGGGGTGATCTACCAAATCTACCCGCGCAGCTTCCAAGACTCGAACGGCGACGGCATCGGCGACCTGCCGGGGATCACCAGCCGGCTCGATCACCTGAACGACGGCACGCCCGGTTCGCTCGGCGTTGATGTGATCTGGCTCTCGCCGTTCTACCCCTCGCCGATGGTCGACTTCGGGTACGACGTCTCGGACTACTGCGACGTCCACCCCGATTACGGCACGCTGGCCGACTTCGACGAGCTCCTCGGCCAAGCGCACCGACGCGGCATCCGGGTCTTGGTCGACTTCGTCCCCAACCACACCTCCGACCGGCATCCCTGGTTCCTGGCCTCGCGCTCAAGCCGCGACGATCCCCACCGCGACTGGTACGTGTGGCGTGATCCGAAGCCGGATGGCTCGCCGCCCAACAACTGGCGGAGCATCTTCCGGGCGGTTGGCGGGGCCTGGACCTTCGATCCATGCACCGGCCAGTACTACCTCCACTCCTTCCTTCCCCAGCAGCCCGACCTTAACTGGTGGAACCCCGCGGTCCGCGAGGCGATGCACGCGGTGCTGCGCTTCTGGCTGGACCGGGGCGTCGACGGCTTCCGGATCGACGTCGCCCACAAGATGGCCCGCGACCCTGATCTGCGGGACAACCCGCGAGACCCCCTGAGCCGGGAGGAGGCCGGCCCCCAGCGTCGGGACGAGGACTGGCCGGAGGTGCACGTCATCTTGCGGGAGTTCCGGAAACTGCTCGACGCCTACGACGACCGGATGGCGGTCGGCGAGGTAGCCATCCAAGAACCCGAGCGGCTGGTTCGGTACTTCGGCGAGGGACAGGACGAGCTCCATCTCGCGTTCAACTTTGCATTTCTGGCGCAGCCGTGGCGTGCCGAGGCGTTCCGGGATTGCGTGGACCGATACGAACAGGTGCTTCCCGCCAGCGCCTGGCCGACCCACACGCTGTCGAACCATGACTACTCGCGTGCCCGCTCGCGCTATGACCCCGGCGACCGGTCCGCCACGCGGCGGGCCCGCCTAGCCGCGATGCTGCTGCTAGCGCTGCGCGGCACACCGTTCCTCTACTACGGCGAGGAGATCGGGCAGGCCGACGGGGAAGTCCCCCCGAACCGCGTCGTGGACCGGGACGGGCGCGATCCTGAGCGCACGCCGATGCAGTGGGGCCCCGGTCCCGGCGCCGGGTTCAGCACAGGCGACCCGTGGCTACCCGTCGGGTCGGAGGCGCCGAATGTCAACGTGACAGCTCAGCGCGGCGACCCGGCGTCGATCCTGTCGCTGTACCGCAAGCTGATTTGGTATCGACGCGGCTCGGCCGCGCTTCGATGGGGGAGCTACCGCGCGGTGGGCCACACGCCCGACGTCTTCGCATTCGTCCGGGAAGCCGGCACGGAACGGCTCCTCGTCGCGCTGAACTTCCGGGACCGCCGGACCACACTCCGCGAAAGGGATCACCAGCTGACCGGGTCCGCCAGGCTGGTGCTGTCGACCGACCCGGAGCGCGGGGCTGATGTCGTCGCCCTCGCGTCGCTCGAGCTCAGGCCCACCGAGGGCGTGATCGTCCGGCTGTGACGGGCCGGCGCCGTCGAGAAGCTGGGGACGGAAGCCCAATGGCCGACGGAGGGGGTGGGTGGCATGGAGGAGCGGCATCTCGACGGGCGTGGCGATCCCAGGGCAGATGGATGGGAAGCACGTGACGCCGCGAACGGCGCTTATCACCCGGTCGTGCTGACAACGACCGCGCCACGCACGCCCGCCGGCTCAGCCGACCTCGGGTTGCAGCCCGCATTCGGAGAGGAAGCCGAGCTGCCTGGCGAACTGGTGGCTGTCCGAAGCGTCGTGGCCCGCGTACGGCCAGACCTGGATCTCCCGAGGGCCGCCATATGCGTTGTACGCGGCGAAGACCGTCGACGGTGGGGTGATCTCGTCGAGAAGCCCGACCGAGAAGAGCGCCGGCGCGGTCGCCCGGAACGCGAAGTTGCGGACGTCAATGTACGAGAGCGTCCGGAAGACTCGGTCCTCGTCGAGCCGGTGGATTGACAAGAACCGCGTGAGTTCAACATACGGCGCCGCCTGCGTGACGGCGATCGCGCGCCGGAAGTGACTGAGAAACGGGACGTCGACGAGGGCCGCCCGTACGAGCGGCCCGGCGAGCCCGGCGACGGCGAGAGCCACGCCACCGCCCTGGCTCGCGCCGGCGACGATCAAGCGATCGGGGTCGACGGCGGGATGCTCACGGGCCGCCTCGGCTGCCAGCACGCCATCAGCAAACAGCCGCCGGTAGTAGTAGGTCCGCGCGTCGAGGATGCCCCGGGTGAGGAACCCGGGGTAAGACGGTGACGATCCCTCCGGCTCCGGGTCCGGTGTATGGCCCTGCCGCCACTCGCTCCCCTGGCCCCGCGTGTCCATCACGAGGTTCGCGTAGCCAGCGGACGCCCACGTAAGCCAGTCGAACGGCAACCCGCGACCGCCACCGTAGCCGATGTACGTGACGACCGCAGCGAGGCGACTTGACCGGCCGCGCGGAAGGAGAAGCCACCCGCGGATGGCTTGGCCGAGATAACCGCCAAAGGTCACGTCAAACGCGTCGACCGTACGGAGGCCAACATCGACCTGGCGGGTCCCAGTCAACGTCGCAACACGGACATCGATCCGAGGAGTGTAGCCAGTCGGTCGGCCGGGCTGTCCCAGCCGAGGACCTTGCGAGGCCGGAGGTTCAGCTCGGCCTGGACGAGGGCGAT
>JBKQRF010000209.1:0-13295 GCA_052144055.1 Candidatus Limnocylindrales bacterium | reverse complement strand
ATCGCCCTCGTCCAGGCCGAGCTGAACCTCCGGCCTCGCAAGGTCCTCGGCTGGGACAGCCCGGCCGACCGACTGGCTACACTCCTCGGATCGATGTCCGTGTTGCGACGTTGACTGGGACCCGCCCGTCGAGATGGTGGGGCCCTTCGTAGTTGCCCCAGCAGAGGTGCATGCGCAGCTGTTCGGGCGGGATGGCGGCGGTGGCCGCGTTGAGGGCTTCGACGTTGCGGCTGGCCTCGCGACGGAACTCGGCGAGGCTTCGGTCGGCGAACTGCAGGTGGCGGCCCATCGCGAGATCCGGGCAATCGAGCTGGAGGACGAAGCCTGCGGCCGCGATCGCCTCGTATTCCTCCCGCATCGCGTCCGCGATGGCCGAGAGGTACGCGTCGCGGCTCGGGTAGTAGTTATTCGCGAAGAAGAGCGCGATCACGCCGGGCGAGGCGGCGGTCATGAAGACGTCCTCGGCCTTCACTCCCCTCGTCGCCGCCTTCAGGTTCTCGATGTCGCGGGCGACCGGCGCGCGATCCTTGAGCTCGATCGGCCCGACGCAGGCGGGAGTGCGCACGTAGCGCATCCCCGTGCCGGACTCGGCGAACATGCGCTGGCCCCATTCGGGAAAATCGGCGACCTCGGCGAGGTTGACCATGGCGCTCTCGCCCTCGAAGCCGCTCAGCCGATCCTTCACGTAGGTCGAGTAGCCGATCTTGCTCATCTCGCCGTCGTTGATGACATCCACGCCCGCGTCGGCCTGCCGGCGCACGACGTCGCCGACCGAATCGCGGACCGCTGTCTCCACGTCCTCGGGCTTGGCCTGGCCGTCCTCCCGCGCATACATGAGCTCGAGCAGCTCTGGCGGCCGGGGCAGGCTGCCGGTGTGCGTGGTCAGGATGCGATCGACGCTTCGCTTCATGGGGCAACTCCGACTGCCGCGGCCAACCGGGTGACTCGCCTCACGATCGTACCGCTCCCCCGACAGCCTGAGCCTCGCTGTACAAAATCGACGTCAAATAGACGTGGCATCACCGCCCGAGCACCATCCGCGCATAGGGGCGGGACCTAGCCGCGACGGTTCAGCACGTGGTGGGTGACGGCGAACGCCGCAACACACCATATGGTGATCAGCAGGAACGGGCCGGCGGTGAGCGGGAACATGTTTTCCGCCAGGGTGCCCCGGATCACCTCGCCCATCGCCTCGATCGGGAGGACCCGGTGGATCGCGGCAAGCCAGCCGGGCAGACGATCGGCCGGGAAGTTGAGCGGCGAGAACATCAAGATGAAGACGACCAGTACTTGGCTCAGCAGGTTGGCGAGCATGGCCGGGAGGAGCGACGCGATCGCGTAGCCGATGGAGGTTGCCGTGAGGGTAACGAGGACCATCGCCGGCACGACGAGCGGGCTGACTTGCAGCACGAGTCCGAACCGCAGCACCCCGACGACGATCGCGAACACCAGCCCGGGCAGCACGATCGCCAGCCAGACGGTCATGTCGGCGAAGAGGTAGACCATGCGCGGGATCGGGAGGCTTCGCATGAACTCCAGCGTCCCTTCGACCTTGGCCTGGGCGACTACTTGGGGGACTGCGACTAGGCCCATGCTGAGCAGGGTGATGGCGGGCGCGCCGGTGGCCAAGAATAAGATCGTGCCCCGGTCGACGCTCGGGAAGAGGAGCGGGTAGCCGACCACGATGCCGAACGCGAAAAGCGCCTGAACGACCATCGCGAGCGGCAGAAAGCTCTTCAGCCGGAGGGTCTGCCAGGTGACGAGCAGCCCGTAGCTACGCAGGGCGGGCATCGCTCGCCTCCCATCCTGAGGGCTGGATCTCGACGGCTTGTGTCTGACAGTTGGTCCGATCAACGATCCCGATGTAGGCGTCCTCCAGGGTTGCCGGTGCCAGCGAGAACTCCTCGATCTGTCCGGCGCGGCGAAGGTGCTGACCCCAAGCCGCGGCATCGCCCGCCGCGCTGTCCGCGACGGTCGCCAGTACGCGGTTGCCGGACCGGGCGAACCGCCGGACGAACGGCGCCACCGTCGGCATCTCGGCATCCGGCTCCAGCACGAGTTCCAGGCGCAGGTCCTCAGAGATCGCGGCCTTAAGCTCGGCAGGGGTGCCTGTGGCCACCACCCGGCCGTGGTCGAGGATCGCGAGGCGGTCGACCGAGCGCTCCGCCTCGACGACGTTATGCGTCACGAGCAGGACCGCGGTGCCACGGTCGGCGAGAGCTCGCACCCCGGCCCACAGGAGCCGTCGGCGCAGGGGGTCCACATCGTTGGTCGGCTCATCGAGGATCACGAGCGCGCCCGGGGCCACGGCGGCCATGCAGAACGAGACGAGCCGCTTCACCCCTCCTGAGAGTCGGGCTCCGTCAGTGTGCAACCATTCGCCGATGTCGAGCGCCTCGACGAGCTCAGCAGTCCGAACACGGATCTGCGCAGGCGAGCCGCCCCGCAGCCGTCCCACGAGCCCGATCGCCTGGGCGGGCGTCAGCCCGCTGATCGGGACCTGGGCCTGGGGCTGGATCGAGCAGGCCCGTCTCGCGTAGCCCGGGTCGGCGACGACATCGTGGCCGCCAATCCGGATGGCCCCGGCGTCGGGCTTGAGCAGACCGACGATCTGGTTGACCAGAGTCGTCTTGCCGGCACCGTTGTGCCCGAAAAGCCCGTACACCGAGCCCGCGTCGACGGAGAGCGTCACCCCGTCGTTTGCCGGGACACCGCCGCGGTAGGTCTTCGTCAGGCCCTCGATCTCCAGCAGCTTCCCGCCGCCGGTGCGCAGCCCGGCCACTTCACGTAGGGCGTCGCTGGCGGAGATCCGGTTGCTCATGACCGTCACTCCAGGACCACCCGGACGTGGTCACCGCCCTCGCCGACGTCCACGATGGGGCCCGACAGCCCCGCACGGATCGCCTCGAGGATGGGACCGCGCACTTGCCCCGGCAGGCCCGGCACGCGCTCGACCGCGAGCGAGGCGAGGCCGAGGGGCACGCGCACGTTCACCACCTGCCGACCCGCCTCGGTCACCTCGACGCGGAGCTGGCGCGCCGCATCGGCACCGGCCCCGCGTCCACCGGGCGGCCGAACCCGCTCCTCATGTGCGGGCGCGGACGGGGCGCCCTCGCGGCCGGCCGCCCCCGATTGGCGAGCGTGGTCCCGGAGTGCCTCGACGATGGGGGCTGCATCTTCTGCGCTCAGGTGGCCCTCCGCCACGAGCCGCAGGATCGTCTCGAGTTCGTCAGGCATGGCTCGACTCCCCGATCCGGCGCAGGGCTTCGTCGACGTCGATCTCGCCCCGCTCGAGGGCGCGCAGCACGTCGAGCTGCCCGGGCAGCACGACCGCGCCGGGCTCCGGCGCAGACGCAGGTGTCGCAGGCGCTGGCGCCGCCTGCTCCGCCGCCAGCACGAGCAGGTCACCCGACATCGACTCGAACCGGAACCGCGCCGACGCGTCACCGACAACCAGCACGTACTGCCCGGGCCGCCCCTCCATCCGGTGCGGGACCTCGCTCCGCACGGCGCCCGAGACGGATCGCATCTGCACTGTCATCCCGCCGATGGGCGCCAGGCGCAGGTCACCGGACACGCTGCGCGCGCGATGCTCCGTCCCGCTCGAGAAGCGCCCTTGCAGCCACGCGTCACCCTTCATGGTGTCGAGCTCGACGGCGCGCAGTCCCGGCGCGGCCGCGCGGAGGTCGCCCGACACCGAGTGCCACTCGAGTCCGATGTCGCCGGACCCCTGCACCCGAGCATCTCCAGACGTCGTCTGGACCCGCACGTCGCCAGAGCCGGCGACCATGACGTCTCCGGAGATCGTGCGGTACGACTGCGAACCGCCGAGCGCCTCCGCCACGATGTCCCCGCTGATCGTCTCGACCGTGACCAGCGAGCCCCGCGGGACGTCGACCTCCAGTTCCATGCGCGAATCCCCGGCGACGCCGAACGCGCGCGCGATGACGCCGAGTGGACCCAGGCTATCGATCGAGACGCGTCGCCCGTCGGCGGTCTCGACCTCCAGCCGGCCCTCGCCGCGCCGCAGTCGCGACAGGAACTCCTCTTCGATCCGCGCGGCCGCCGCATCGTCGGGCGCGCGCAGCGCGTACCTGAGCACCACTCGGGCCTCGTCGCCTTCCACGCCTCGGACGCGCACGTCGGCCGCGGCGACCCGCACTGTGACCGTCCCGTGCACACCGACGGGGTGCCGGACCTCGCGGCTGCGTTCGTACTCGGTCATGTCACGCTTCTCGTCCCAGCGCGCGGATGGCGGCCGCGGCCTCGAGCGCGTCCATTTCGTGCCGTGCCAGTCGCTCGAGGATCTCCCGGCGCGTCGTTGTGGCGACCGATGCTTCCGGCGCCCCGCTCTCGGTCACGCCGTCCGGCTCACGGTCAGATCCTTCCGGTGCCGACGCGAGCCCGAGCGCGCGCACCAGCGCATCGACCCGCGCCCGTACCGTCGGGTACGAGAGGCCTAGTTCACGCTCCATGTCCCGCAAGTTGCCCCGCGACCGCAGGAAGCTCTCGAGGAGCCCGAACTGCTCGCGCCCGAGACGCGCGAAGCGTCCAGCACCGAACGAGCCCTCGATCGTCGTGTCACAGCTGGCGCAGTGCAGCCGCGTCACTAGCAGCTCGCCCCCGCAGACGGGGCACGTGGCAATTACGTCGTGCGGCATCTAGGGCACCCTCGGGCGTGGGTCTAAGGCGGTTGACGCACCCCGGCCGCGGCCGCGTCTGAGCCGTTCATCTCGAGGCGGCCCGTAGCCGGTCGGGCACGCGCAGTTATTCCCATCGGCAGCGAACATGCGGTGGTCTCCGGCGCAGCGATCCAACTTATGATCGCCTCGACCACCACTCTATACATCTGCCTTTTTCTTTGTCAATGACTGTTTGGCTTTATCACAGGTGCTATGCCATTTCCTGGGTCCCGTTCGCATGAGGCCGTGGACGAGCGATTGCGCCGCGGCGATGCGATCCATGAGAGACACGAGGTGCCCATTGTGTGGCCATTCACGTGGGCGGTCGTTCGGCCTCAGAGCAGCGGGTGGAGACCGGCTCACGCAAGAGCGCCGTGCATCGCGACGTCATCAGCCCGATCGTTGCCTACGAGCGACTGTTGGTCGAGCAAGCCCAGCCGGACATCGCGCAGCAGGCCACGATTCGCCGGATTGCGGAAGCCTCGCTCGTAAAGGCCGAGAAGGCCGCCGCCTCCGCTGAAGACCCGAATAAACGCCTCGCCTTCGAAGACCAAGCCCGGACCCTCTCAGCGGCGCTTGACCGTCTCGACGTCCCGGCTCCCCCACGCTTGTTCACGGCCGATGTCACGCCCGAGAAGCTCGCATCGCTGCTCCACCAGAACGGCGGTCGGATGGCCGTGCTGTCGGCGGAAGGCGGGATCTTCGACATCATGGCCGGGCGCTACTCCTCCGGCATGCCGAACCTCGATGTCTACCTTTCCGGTCACGCCGGCGACCCCATCCGGGTCGATCGACAGGGACGTCCGCCGGAGTTCGTTGACCGACCCGCCTTGACGATCGGGGTGGCCGTTCAACCCTACGTTCTCGCCAAGGCCGCGCGTGTGATCGACTTCGCCGGCCGCGGGCTGTTGGACCGGTTCTGGTTCTCGCTCCCACCTGGCATGGTCGGTTACCGGAAGACGGAAGCCCCGCCCGTGCCCGAGGGCGTCCGCCAGCTTTACGACACGTCGCTCCGCGCGCTCGCAGCGTCGTTCGATCGGTTGGCTGAACCGTGCACGCTCCACCTCGGGAGTGAGGCCTCGGCGTGCTTCTCGGCCTGGAGGGCAGAGATTGAGCCTCGCCGACGTCCGGACGCGGATCTCGGCCACATCGCGGGCTGGTCCTCGAAGCTCGACGGCGGGGTCGCGCGGATCGCCGGCCTGTTGCACCTGGCCGAGACGTTCACGTCGGGCTGGGACGCGCCCGTCACCGCCGCGACGATGGCCGCCGCACTCGAGATAGGCGAGTACCTCATTGCCCATGCCCTCGCCGCCTTCGACATGATGAGCGCCGACCAACGCCTCGAAGCGGCGCGTCGGATCGGACGCTGGATCGTGGCCACCCGCCAGGCGACATTCACGCAGCGCGAGGCGTTCCGTGCCCTGCGCGGGCAGGCGATGTTCCCGACCGTCGAGCGACTCACTGCAGGACTCGCCGCCCTCGACGAGCATGGCTGGGTTCGCCAGCTCGCGCCCGAACGAGGCCCCGGTCGACCTTCGAGTCGATACGAGACGAATCCAACGATCTTCCCCGAAGCACGGACAAAACGGCCAGAACTCGAACGGAAACCCGAGCAAGACGACGTTCTGTCCATTTTGTCCATGGATTCCGGCGAACGGGAAACCGCCGCGTCGGAGCCTGACAACGCCATTCACATGCCCGAGCCATGGTCAGCCGGGCCCGCCGCTCCCCGCGAACCGGCTGAGTTGGAGGACTGGCTCGCGGCTCCGCCCAGGGAGCCCTATGGACCCGCGTCGGACGAATGGGGGATCATCGGATGACCCCGGCCGAGATCATCGGATCGCTCCGTCGCCGAGGTGTGCTCGTCGTGCCCGCCGGTGACGGTCGCCTCCGGTATACCGCCCGCGGGAGGCGCTGTCGACGGCCGAGCGAGCCGTCCTGGCACGCCACCGTGAAGCGCTCGTCGAGATCCTTGATGCCGATCCCGTCGGCTGGCGGGCCGCCGTCATGGCTGCGCAGGCCCTGAGCACCGGTCCAATCCCTCTCCTCATCGCCCGGCCGGGAATCAGGCTTCCTTCGGGATCGTGCTGCTCTTGCGGCGATCCACTGCGGGGCGAGGATCGCTATCGCTGCGGACCGTGTGTCGCCGCCGCCATCGCGGTCCTGGAGACGGCCCGATGATCGACTTGCACGCGACGCAATCGTGGGGCGGCCAGAGACAGGTGCGCGTAGCCGCTGCAGCCGACGACCTGCTGTCTCAACTTGCCCTCTGGCTCGCTGACGTGACGGCAGAGGCCGGGCTCGTGGTGCGGGCCCTGGAGGCCGACTCCCCACTCCCGGATGCGATGCCCCAGCAAGCGCCCGCACCTGCGGTGCCCTGCTGATGGCGCTTGCACTGGTGCCCCGCCCGAGTGTTCATGTGGGGGTGGCCCAGCACGTCATCTACGTCCGCAGAAGCTACAAGGAAGCGACCGCGGCCGACCTCTCCGACGAGATGCAGGAGGCGGCCTGTCGGGCCGTGCTGCCGCTGGGCGCGTCGGTGCGGGTCATCAGCGATTCGGGCGGACACCAGTCGGGCTTCAGTGCGGCGCGCGACGGGTATCAGGCGCTGCTGCGGGCGCTGCCGGCAGGGGAGGTGGCGGCGATCGCCGTCTACGACCTCTCGCGCTTGGCCCGGAACGCGCGGCTCATGCTCGACCTGCACCACGAGCTCGAACGGCACCAGGTGCCGCTCTTGGTGGCGAACCTCCCGGGCGCACGCTTCGACGGGGCCACCGGCCGCTATCTGTTCGGGCAGCTCTGCCTGGCTGCTCAACTGCAGCGCGATCTCGATAGCGAGCGCATGACGGGCATCCAGCGCCGCACCTTCGAGGACGGCCGCCACCGTGGCCACGACCCGCTGAGCTACCGGAGCCTCCGTGATGACGCTGGCAACCTCATTCATCCCCGGCAACTCGTGATGGTGCCCGAGGAGGCAGCGATCGTGCGGCGGGTATGGCACGAGCTCGTGTCACAACCCTACGCGGAGCTGGCGGAGCGCCTGAACCGCGAGGGCGTGCCACACCGGGGACCCTGGTCGCGAGAGGCGATCCGCGACATTGTGCGTCGGGGTCGCGTGTACACGGGCCTGGTGGTCGAGCACCGTGGCCGCGACGAACGTCCGGGTCGCCACGATCCGATCATCAGCGAAGCCGAGTACCGACGCGCCATGGCTGCCATCGCCGCACGGACCCGGGTCGGCAACAAGCCGCGCCCGTTCCGCGCCTACGCCCTCCGCGGGCTGTTGTACTGCGCTTGCGGGGCGCGCATGCGGGGGGAGGCCCACCTGCAGCGCGGGACCGAGGCCCGCTACTACCGCTGCCCGCGGCCAGGCTGCCAGGCCCGACGCAGCCCGGCCGAGATGATCGAGACGGACGTCCTGGCCGAGATCGCGCAGGGGATCCTCCCCGGCAGCGTCATCGATGCCGCGCGGACGGAGCTGCGGCGAAGGCTCGAAACGCCCGACTTCGCCCTCGCCGGACGGCAGCGGGAGCGGCTCCTCACGCGCCTGGAACAGCTGAAGAAGCAGCACGCCTGGGGCGATCTCACCGATGCGCAGTACCAGGCCGACCGGGACGCCACCCGAGCGGCGCTGGACGCGCTGCCCGACGAGAACCGGGTGATGGCGTTCGACCCCTACCGCGCGAAGCTCCTCGCCCTCCCCGAGGCGATCGCGAAGGCATCGCCGACTCGTCGGGAGGAGCTCTGCCGCATGGTGATCGAGCGCGTCGTGGTGAACGACCGCCAGCTGGAGGCGATCGAGTGGACGCCTCCGGCGCGTCCGTTCTTCGCCCGACTGTCCCAAGGAAGACAGCGGGCGTGCCCCCAAGGGGGCTTGGGGACCCGCCCGCTGTCGAACGACGACAGTCTAGCGTGGTACGTGGCGTGAGGGGCTCGGTCGGAGACCTCGCGATCACTTCGTCAGTGCCGGCGCTGACCGTCGAGCATGTCCCGATCGACGCCCTTCGTCCTGATCCTGCTAACCCCCGGCGCATCAGCGAAGAGGAACTCGACGCCCTCGAGCGCAGCCTGCGGCAGTTCGGGTTCGTCCAACCGGTGGTGGCGCGACGCCAGGACGCCACCGTCATCGGCGGCCACCAGCGCCTGGTGGCAGCCCGTCGTCTCGGACTCCCGAGCGTGCCGGTCATCTGGCTCGACGTAAGCGCTGAGCAGGCCCGCCTCCTTGGGTTGGCGCTCAACAAGATCTCAGGCAGCTGGGACGACGCCCTCCTGGCCCGGTTACTGGCCGAGCTGCAGTCCGTCCCCGACCTCGATCTGTCGCTCTCGGGGTTCGGCGATGATGAGGTGAAGGAGCTCCTGCGCTCGCTAGAGGTGCGGGAGAGGCGGGAGCGTCCGGAGGCGTTCGACCTCGACGAGGCGCTGGAGGAGGCGCGCCGGGCACCGCGGACAAAGCTGGGGGATCTCTGGATCCTCGGTGACCATCGCCTCCTCTGTGGAGATGCCACGAAGCCCGAAGATGTCGATCGGCTCCTCGGCGGCGCGGAGCCCAGGTTGCTGGCGACCGATCCTCCATACGGCGTCAGCCTCGACGGTTCATGGCGCGACGGCGTGTACAACGCCCTGGGTCCAGCTGAGCCCCCGCACCTGCGCAATCGACCCCAGCGCTGACACCATCGACGCGACAGGGGCCAACAGTGGCGCCCACGGGCGAACACGTGGCCATCGGAACACCAGCATCAGCGGCGACACGCGGGTGGACTGGTCCGAGGCCTTCGCCCTCGTCCCCTCCCTTACCGTGGGCTACGTCTGGCATGCCGGGGTGCACGCCGGCGAGGTAGCGCAGGGCCTGGAGCGCATCGGCTTCGAGATCGTGGCGCAGGTGATCTGGGACAAGGGGCTCTTCGCCATCGGACGGAGTTGGTATCACTGGGCGCATGAACCCGCCTGGGTCGTCAGGAGGAAGGGCGCCAAGGTGCCCTTCCGGGGGACCCGGGACCAGGGGACGATCTGGCGGGTGCCCTCTCCCAAAATGATCATGGGCGGCTCCTCGGAGCGGAAGGAAGACCATCCCACCCAGAAGCCGCTGCTCCTCTTCGAGACGCCGATCCGCAACCACCTGAAGCCGGGTGAGGGGGTGTATGACCCCTTCCTTGGGTCAGGGACCTGCCTCATCGCGGCCGAGCGACAGGGGGCCCACTGCTACGCGGTGGAGATCGATCCACTGTACGTCGAGGTGGCCCTGCGAAGATGGGAGCGGTTCTCGGGCCAGATGGCGGTGCGGATCGATGGGTGAGGGCGAGGCCTCCCAGGGGACCGCTCAGGCCCGCAGCGTGGCGATGAGTGAGCGTTCGTCGAGGAGCAGGTCGAGGGCTTCGATCACCGAGCGGCACATCACGTCGGCCGCCAAGAGCGTCGTGGCTGCCGCACCTTCGGGGCCGATGATCACGATCCCAAGGCGGGCCGCCTGCAGCATGGCGGCGTCGTTGCGGCCGTTCCCGATGGCCACCGTGGCATCGGCGCCCAGCTCTGCGACGAAGGCGAGCTTGTCGTCGCCCGTGCGGACAAGCGTAGCCGGCACCCCGAGCTGGTCGCCCAGCGCGCTCGCCGTGCCAAAGGTGTCCGCGGTGAGGAGGTGTACGTCGAGATCGCGCCCCACCTGCATGAGCCGCTCCGCGACGCCGTCGATCAGCTCGCCGCGTTCGGTGAGAGTGCCGTTCACGTCGAGGACCAGGTGGTCGAGCTGGAGTGACGCTTCGTCGGGGATCTCGATCGTCCGCATCGCTCGTCTCTCCTGCAGTGCGCTCCGGTGGCGAGCGCCAGTATCGCCGACCAGGCTGGGCGCAGCCGCTTCACCATCGCTAGATGGTGGGCGAGAAGGGCTACCAACCGCGATGAGCTACCAGAGGTAGCCCGATGGTAGCCCGCCGGCAGTGTGCGTTCGTTATGCCGGACGGCGGGGCCTGCCGCGCCGGGCCGCAACGCGACCGGCCGTATTGCTTCGCCCATGACCCCGAGCGGGCGACCGAGGCGGCCGAGGCGCGGCGCTTGGGGGGCCTGCGACGACGCAAGGAAGGGACGATCGCGGTCGCCTATGACCTCCCTGGGCTCGACTCGGCGGAGGGCATCCGCCGCCTGCTCGACATCGTAGTCACCGACGGGATCGGGCTGGACAACGGGATCGCCCGCCTACGCATTCTCATCTCGGCGGCCGCGACGGCGATCACGCTCCTCAAGACGGGTGAGCTCGAAGATCGCCTCACGGTCTTGGAGGCAGCCGTCACCCATCGCGAGTCCGCCACCGACCGCGACGATCCGCTGGCCATCGCATGACGGTCGAGCGGCGACTGGCGAAGGTCGAAGCCACCCTCTCGCCGACCATGCTCGTGCGGCGCTGGCTCATCGAGGCCCAGCAGTTCGACAGTTTCGAGGGGTACACGCGAACCCTCTATGCGAACGGGCCGGAGCTCCTGCCCCTCGATCGGCTTGTCCAGCAGACCCGCGCGCATGCCGAGGCGGAGCAGCGTTGTCGTCCCCACGAGGCACGTGAACAGGCCGTCCGACGGGCCATCGGGCTGACGGTGTTCCTCTTCAAGCCGGTCCTGCGGACGATCGTGCTGGCCGAGGAGGCGCTCGAGCGGGAGGAGCTCGTCCAGGTCGGCCTGGCTGCGCACCTGGGTCTCGCGGTGGCCGACGATGGCGGGCGAGGCCGTCCTGTGTCGCCCAGTCACATCGAGTGGCTGGCAACCCTGAGAGACGCGGCTCTCGGGCGGGCCGTGGAACTACGCGTGCTGGATGCCGCGCGGACCCGGGTGGAGGTCCAGTACTTCGACGGGCAGCCCGTTCTGTTCCCCGCGACCATCCGCCGCTGGAGCGGGCAGCGTGAGCGGACGACGGGGCTAGCCGCCCTTGCCGTCCGCCTCGCCGAACTGGACGGCCTGTCCCCACCGCCTGCCGACGATCCCGAGGCCTTCGAGGCTCGGGTTAGTCAGCTCGTCGCGGACCACGTCGAACCGGCCCGCTCCGAGGCGCTTGACGAGCTCGGGGACGGTCGTCGGGCGGCGACCGTCGCGCGGCGCTGGGTTGAGTCGAAGCTTGCGTGAGGTTCATGCCCTAGCCGTCACCATGTCGCCCTGGTGGCCGAGACAGCCCGCGGGGAACCGACCCAAGAATGTGTCAGGTCGAGCGCTCGCATTCGCGCCAGGAGGCGCCCGCAATGCTCGCAGGATGCGGTGGGACTCGACTCAGCTTTTCGTCGATGCGCGGGCGCGCGTCGCGATGCCCCGGTCCCTCGCAGGGACCCGCGCTCATATTGACTCCCACAGACCCTGCCGAATGGCCTGTCGTTACTGGGCAGTTTGGTATACTGCGTCGGCTTGAACGTGGCGACGTGTATCGCCGATCCGGCGTCGGGTAGTGCGCGCGAGCTCCCGGCCGCGTCCCTTGCGTGTGGCTCGGTCAATGATGGGTCTTGCTGTAGCGCGCAGTCCCGAACAGCGGGCAAGCGCGTCCCTAATCGGCGCCGGTTGCCGTCCTCGCGTGGCTCGGTCACCCACGGTCGAGCCTCCACCAGGGCGCGCGAGAGGAGCGACCGATGACGCTCAATGCGGCCATCGTGGCCACCTATCCACCGCGCCAGTGCGGCATCGCCTCCTTCACCCAAGACCTCGTGTGGGCGACCCGCGCCTCGAGTGTGGTGGCGCTGCACCCCATCGGCGCGCCCGCGAGCTACCCGCCCGAGGTCCGTCACCGCATCCGCCGTGACGTCCCGCTGGACTACCGTCGGACTGCCGCCAGCCTCGCGGCTGACGGGGTCGAGCTCGTCTCCATTCAGCACGAATACGGGATCTGGGGCGGCAGCGACGGCGAGTACGTGCTCGACTTCGTGCGCGCCCTGCCGATGCCGGCCGTGGCCACGCTGCACACCGTCCGACGGACGCCCACTTCCTCGCAGCACCGCATCCTGGCTGGACTGTGTGCCGCGGTGGATGGCGTGGTGGTGATGTCGCACGCTGCCGCCACGCTCCTCGCGCGGGTGTACGGCGTCAGTCCCATGCGGATCAGCGTGATCCCCCACGGCGTGCCGGACCTTCCGCGCGTGGACCCAGACCTGGTCAAGCCGGGACTCGGCCTCGCCGGCCATTCGGTCATCCTGAGTTTCGGGCTGATCGGGCCGGGCAAAGGGTACGAGCTTGCCATCGCCGCCATGCCGGCGGTGGTTGAGGCGGTCCCAAACGCGCTCTACGTGATCCTGGGCGCCACGCACCCCGACCTGCTCCTGCGCGAGGGCGAGGCCTACCGGGATGGTCTGGTCGCGCGCGCGCACGAGCTCGGCGTGGGCGACCACGTGCGGTTCGTCGACCGCTTCGTGACCCAGGCCGAGTTGGGGCGCTGGCTGCAGGCCGCCGACGTATTCGTCACGCCGTACCCCAACCTCGAGCAGATCGTCTCGGGCACGTTGTCCTACGCGGTCGGCGCCGGCAAGGCGGTCGTCTCTACCCCCTACGAGTACGCCGTCGAGCTGCTGGCGGAGGGACGCGGGACTCTCGTCCCACCGTCAGCCCCGTCGGCGCTTGCGGCGGCGCTGGTGGAGCTGCTCGTGGATCCGTTGCGGCG